>NZ_SOCE01000001.1:1706793-2025921 GCF_004365175.1 Kribbella voronezhensis
GCTTCGTCGCCGACGTGACGATCAAGAACGAAGGCGATCCGATCAACGGCTGGACCCTCACCTGGACCTTCCCGGACGGCCAGCAGGTGACCAACCTGTGGAACGGCGGCTACACGCAGTCCGGCGCCAAGGTCACGGTGACACCGGTGGACTTCAACCGGAACATCGGCACCGGCGGCACCGCGACCGTCGGCTTCCAGGGCACGAGAGGAGCAACCAACGGCAAACCGTCGGACTTCGGGGTCAACGGTGTGCCCTGCACTGGTGGCAACAAAGCACCGACGGTGGCACTGACCGCACCGACCTCGGGACAGAGCTTCCAGACCGGGCAGGCGATCCCACTCGAGGCCACCGCGTCCGACAGCGACGGCACCGTGTCGAAGGTCGAGTTCCTAGCCGACGGCGTCTTGGTCGCCACCGATCAGACCGCGCCCTACCAGGGCTCGTGGTCGGGCGCGTCCGTCGGCGATCACGCCGTCACGGCTCGCGCGACCGACGACCGCGGTCTCGCCACCACGACGGCGCTGGTGCCGATCAAGGTGCTGGCCGGGCCGTCCATCGTGGCCACGCCCGGGACGATCAACGTCAAGCAGGGTGGCACGGCCACGTTCGGCGTGACCCTGGCGAGTCAGCCCCCGTCCTCGGTGACCGTGGCAGTGGCCCGTACCTCGGGCAGTACGGACCTCACCGCGGCACCGACGTCTCTCACCTTCACCACGACGAACTGGAACACAGCGCAGAACGTCAAGGTCACCTCGGCGGCGAACGGCGGCGACCTGGTGACTGCCGTCTTCTCCGCCACCGCCACCGGGTACGCCGCTGCTTCGGTGACCGCCAAGGAGGTCTCGGCGAGCATTCCACCTTTCCAGGAGGCGTTTCTGACGCAGTACAACAAGATCAAGGACCCGGCCAGTGGCTACTTCCGCAAGTTCGGCGACCTGCTGGTGCCGTACCACGCGGTGGAGACGCTGATGGTCGAGGCACCGGACCACGGGCACCAGACGACGTCGGAGGCGTTCAGCTACTACCTGTGGCTCGAGGCGAGCTACGGCAAGATCACCGGCGACTGGGCTCCGTTCAAGGCGGCCTGGGCCTCGATGGAGAAGTTCATCATCCCGGCCAAAGCGGACCAGCCGACCAACGACAAGTACAACCCGGCCAAGCCCGCGACGTACGCGCCCGAGCACGACAAGATGACCGGGTACCCGTCGCAACTGGACTCGGGCATCGCGGTCGGCTCCGACCCGATCGCCGCCGAGCTGAAGTCGGCGTACGGCAGTGACGACGTCTACGCCATGCACTGGCTGCTCGACGTCGACAACACGCTCGGTTTCGGCCGATGCGGCGACGGTACGACGGCGCCGTCGTACATCAACACCTACCAGCGCGGGTCGTCGGAGTCGGTGTGGGAGACCATCCCGCAGCCCTCCTGCGACACCTTCAAGTTCGGTGGACCCAACGGCTACCTGGATCTGTTCACCAAGGACAGCTCCTACGCCAAGCAGTGGAAGTACACCGACGCGCCGGACGCCGACGGTCGCGCGGTCCAAGTGGCGCTGCTGGCCAACCAGTGGGCGACCGCGCAGGGCAAGCAGGCGGAGATCGCGCCCGAGCTGGCGAAGGCAGCGAAGATGGGTGACTACCTGAGGTACGCGATGTTCGACAAGTACTTCAAGAAGATCGGCAACTGCGTCGGGGCCGCCGCCTGCCCGGCCGGCACCGGCAAGGACAGCGAGCACTACCTGATGTCCTGGTACTACGCATGGGGTGGCGCGACCGACACGTCGGCAGGCTGGGCGTGGCGCATCGGTGACGGCGCCTCACATCAGGGCTACCAGAACCCGCTGACGGCGTACGCACTGGCGAACGTGCCCGCGCTGAAGCCGAAGTCGGCCACCGGCCAGCAGGACTGGGCGAAGAGCCTGGACCGCCAACTCGAAGTACTGCAATGGCTGCAATCGGCCGACGGCGGTATCGCCGGTGGTGTCACGAACAGCTGGGAAGGCAATTACGGTACGCCGCCCGCGGGCACCCCGACGTTCTACGGGATGTTCTTCGACCCGCACCCGGTGTGGCGCGACCCGCCGTCGAACCGCTGGTTCGGCTTCCAGGTGTGGCAGATGGAGCGGACGGCGTCGCTGTACCGGCTGACCGGCGACCCGAGGGCGAAGAAGATCCTCGACAAATGGGTGCCTTGGGCAATCACCAACAGCACGGTCGGCACGAACGGCGCGTTCCAGATCCCGTCCGACCTGTCCTGGACGGGTGCTCCGGACACCTGGAACCCGACCGCGCCGGGCGCGAACGCGAACCTGCGGGTGTCCGTGCTCAACCGCAGCCAGGACGTCGGGGTTGCGGCGTCGTTCGCCAAGACCCTGCTGAACTACGCGGCCAAGTCGGGCAACACCACGGCAAGGACCACGGGCGAGGGTCTGCTGACGGCGTTGCTGGCGCACCAGGACGCCAAGGGCATCGCCGTTCCGGAGACGCGGACCGACTACAGCCGGTTCGACGACAAGTACGACGCGACCACTGGCGAAGGCCCGTACGTCCCGTCGGGCTGGACCGGCAACATGCCCAACGGTGACGTGATCGACCAGAACTCCACGTTCCTGTCGATACGGTCGTACTTCAAGAACGACCCGGAATGGCCGAAGGTGCAGCAGTACCTCGACGGCGGCCCGGCACCGACCTTCACCTACCACCGCTTCTGGGCCCAGGCCGAAATCGCCACCGCCTTCGCCCTCCAGGCCGAACTGTTCGGCTGACCACCACCAAGCGCGTGCCCCCGACCCATGGCCCCGGGCCGGGGGCACGCACCGGCCGACCCTCAGCCGCCGAACGCCCAGGCGACCATCAACGGGAACTCGGCCTGCCAGAACGGATCGCCGTGATCGCCGGCCCGCTCGGTCAGCACGACCTCCGCATCGACTGCTCGCAGCGCATCGGCCCACCGGGTCGCGTTCTCGAGAAACCACGGCTCCTGCGTGCCGGCCACAAGATAGGTCCGCGGCAGCGAACCCGGCAGCACAGCAGGCGGCCGATAACCACCGCCGGGCGAGGCACAGAAGACCGCGCCGTACACGTCCGGATGCCGAAGCCCCATCGCGAGCGCGAGCTCCCCACTCGCCGACACCCCGCACACCGCCGTACGTTCGGGAGGGAAGGCGACCCCGAAACGCGAGCGCACCCAGGCGCGGACGTCGTCGAAGAAAAAGCTCTCGTGCGCTGCGAACCGGTCCTCGTCGAACGACGGTGAGTACTCACGGATCCGCGCCATCTCGTCCGGATCATCCGTGTGATGGGCACCGACGATCATCGTGGGCGGTCCGTCGGCCGCCTCGAGATACCCACCCCACTGCGAGATCAGCTGCCCGTCACCGGCGAAGACGACCGCCTCCGGCGGTTCCGGCGGCACGTACGCCGTGACGCGGCGACCGCCGTCGTACTCGAACACCTCGCTGACGAGCTCACCCGCGATGGGCTCAACCCGAGCCGGCCCGGACCCTTGATCATCCATCGACCGAACCTACCGTCCCCGGACCGGCTCCGGCAGATCGCTTGAACAACCTGGGGTGCCTGGTCGGTCATTCCGTCTCCGGCGGCGCCGCCACCATCGCGGTCGCTCAGGCGCCCGAGCTGATCTCCGCTGTGGTCGAGTTGACGCCGTTCACCCGCAAGCAGTCGTTCAAGCTGGGCGACCTGCGCGTCGGCCGCTACCGCAAGGGCATGTTCCGGCTGTTCGGCACCGTGTTGTTCGGCAGTCTGTCGCGGTGGCACGGCTACCTCGACCTGGCGACCCCGGGCACCAAGCCGGCCGACTGGACCGACTGGCTGGCCCAGATCGACGCCAAGCTGAACGATCCGGGCCGGATGAAGGCGTTCCAGAAGATGGCGCAGTCGGCACCGACCGATGCCGGCGCCCAACTCGGCAACGTGCGCTGTCCCGTCCTGGTCATCGAGGGCTCGCTCGACCCCGACTGGGCGGACCCGCGCCAAGAAGGCGAGGCGATCGTCGCTGCGCTGCCGGCCGGTCTTGGCCGGCTGGAGATGATCGAGGGCGCAGGCCACTACCCGCACGTCCAGTTCCCCGACCAGGTGGTGGCTCTGGTGTCTGCGTTCGTGCAGGCCAACAGCCGTGCCTAGAGCCGGTCTCGGGCCGGCCGCGGTCGTCTCGGCCGGCGCGGAGCTCGCCGACGAGGTCGGCTTCGCGGGGCTGACGATGGGGTTGCTGGCCGACCGCCTCGGCGTACGGACCCCGTCGTTGTACAAGCACGTCGATTCCCTCGAGGCACTTCGCCGCGGGATCTCCATCCAGTCCAAGCACGAACTCGCCGGCACGCTGGCCCGCGCGTCCGTCGGCCGGTCCGGCCCGGACGCGGTCCACGCCTTCGCCGACGCCTACCGCCGCTGGGTCCTCGACCACCCGGGCCGGCACGCCGCCACCGTCCGCGCCCCCGCACCTGACGACGAGGAAGACCTCGCCGCCGCCGGTGCACCCGTCCAGGTGCTGTTCGACATCCTGGCCGGCTTCGGGTTGCGGGACGCCCAGGCGATCGACGCCGCCCGCGCGCTGCGATCGGCCGTCCACGGCTTCACGAGTATCGAGAGCTCGGGCGGCTTCGGCCTCCCCCGCAACATCGACCGCAGCTACCGCTTCCTCATCGACACCCTCATCGCCGGCCTGCAAACTCCTCAGTCCTGACGATCGTTTCGGCCTTGGCCGGCAGGGAATCGGGTAAGAATGCCGAGCCTGCGACACAGCGAATTGATCCGGTACCTCGTGGTGGCCGTCGCGATGCGGGTGGCCAACGACGGTGCCGTGGTCGGTCTCTCCTTGCTGGCCTTCGAGGTGTTGCCGGGGACCGCGGAGCCGACGACGATCGCCGGCTTCCTGGTCGCCGCCCTGGTCGCGCCTCACCTGGCCGGGCCGTGGATCGCCAGCATGCTGGCGAAATGGCGAGACACCAGGCCGCTGCTGGCCGGCGCCTTTGCCGGGTACGGCGTCGCGGTCGCCGCAGCCACCGTCCTGCTCGGATCGACCGCAGCCGTGTTCCCGATCCTCGCCGCGCTGATCGCGGGCTGCGCGGGACCCTTCCTGGGCGGCGGGCTGACCAGCCGGCTGCCGAAGGATGCCACTCGGGCGCTTGCCCTGGACAGCGCGACCTGGGGAATCGCGACCGCCGCAGGACCGGCCACAGCGGCAGCACTGGCGCTCACCGTCGGCACCCGGACCGCGATGCTGATCTTCGCCGGTACTGCGGTGCTGGCGGGTGTTCTTGCCCTCGCGCTCCCCGCGGTCACCGGCTCACTGACTGACGCGCCAGTACTACGAACAGCCGACGTGGTGCGCCTGGTGAGCCGGAACCGCTTGCTGATCCGTGCGATTGCCGCCATCGGCATTGCCGGGCTGGGGATGGGAACCCTCCGCGTCGCGGCTCCGCTGCTCGGTCTGGAACTCGGTCGCGGCTCTGCGCAGGGCGGTGTGCTCATTGCCTTGTACGGTCTCGGCAGTCTCGCCGGCAGTCTGTTGGTCGCCGCGCGGCCGTTCAAGGCGAGGCCCGATCGTGCGACCGGATTGTGTCTGGCCGTGATGGCTCTCGCGCTCGCTGGAGCTGCCGCGGCACCGGCGTACTGGCTGGCCCAGGCGTCCTTTGTCCTCCTCGGCCTCGCGAACGGGCCCTTCCTCGCCGCCACGCTCACCGCTTGCGTCGGGGCCGCTCCGACCGAGGCGCCTGCCCAGGTCCTGATCCTGAGCTCCACCCTTCGAATTCCGGCGGCCGCCGCGGCGGGTGTCCTGGCCGGCTTCGCCGGTGGCGCAGGGGCGTCACCGATCCTGCTCGCGTCGGCAGTGGCTCTGGTTCTCGCCGCTGCCGCAGCAAGCTTCCTTCGACCGCTTCCCCAATCCCCGGCCCTCGACGCCGAACCCGCCGGTGAGCCGAGCCGTTGCGGCCAATAGTCCGCGGTTGGTCTGTTGATGCTGACATACTGACAAACGGGATATTGGGTGGGCTTGTCAGGAGGAATCGGTGCAGAGTCTCGATCGGCTGGTGGAGATCGACAGGTCGAGTCCGGTGCCGCTGTACTTCCAGATCGCGCAGCGGCTGCAGGAGTTGATCGAGTCGGGCCAGCTTCCTCCGGGCACCCGGCTGGACAACGAGATGATGGTGGCCGAGCAGCTCGGGTTGTCGCGGCCGACGGTCCGGCAGGCCATGCAGTACCTGGTGGAGAAGGGGATGCTGAGCCGCAAACGCGGCGTGGGCACCTCCGTCGTCCACAACCGGGTGCGCCGCAAGGTCGAGCGGACCAGCCTGTTCGAGGACCTCCAGCGAGCCGGCCGCCGGCCGCGCACCGAGGTGCTGTCGTGTGAGGTCGTGCCAGCGCCGGACAAGGTCGCGGCGGCGCTCGGCCTCGCCGCCGGCGCCGAGGTGCTCGCGATCGAGAGGCTTTGCTTCGCCGACGACGAGCCGCTCGCGATCCTGCGCAACCATGTCCTGCCAGATCTTGGGGTGACGGCCGAAGGCCTGGCCAGTCGCGGGCTGTACCAGCTGCTGCGCGCCGCGAAGACCGAAGTGAAGGCGGCCGAGCAGACCGTCGGGGCCCGCAAGGCGACACCGGAGGAAGCGACCCTGCTGAACGAGCCGGCCGACGCCACCCTGCTCAAGGTGCACCGGACCGCCTTCGACGGCAGCGGACGGCCGATCGAGTTCGGCCGCGACCTGTACCGCGCCTCGCTCTACTCGATCGACATCTCCTTCGGCTTCGACTGAGCCTTCAAACGCTGCGTTTCAGTGGCTGCGTTTCAGCATCGCGTCGGACAGTGCGTCGGCGCATTCGCCGAGCCGCAGCCCCACCACGTCGAGCCGGCGCAACAGCTCCCGTCGCTTCAGCAGATCGGTCGACACCTCCTGCTCGAAGAGGTCCGCCACCGAGGACTGATAGAGCTGACGCACCCGGCCGGCACATTTGCGGACGGCGAGCGTCGTCATAGTCGCCTCGGCCAGCGGCGGCAGGCTCCCGATCTCCGCCGCACCGCCGACCTGGTCGTCACCACCTGCACCCGAGGCGCCGTAGCCGACCTCATCGACAACCACCTACTCCGCCCGACCTGATCCCCAACATCGGACGCTAGAACGTCTGTGGCTTCCCCGCGGTCGGGGGCTTTCCCGCGGTCGGCGGCTTCCCAGTGGCCGGCGGCAACGTGCCGAGGAGCGCGGCGAGGCTCTTCGGGTCGCGGCGGGCGATGTTGTGGCCGACGGGGATCTCGTGAACCTGCCAGGCAGGGTCGTTGCGCAGCCGGTCGGTGAGTTCCAGGAAGGGGCTGCCTTGCCACGCGCCGCCGCTGACGTAGGTGCGACGGAGCGCGGGACTCGGGTTGCCTTCGAGCCTGATCGTCTGGACGAAGCTGGCCAGGGGATGCCGGCGCGCGCGGGGATCGAGCCCGTCCGGTACGGCGACCCACCGGCCGTCGGCGGCGGCACCGACGATGAACAGCTCGCGGAAGGTGTCACTGGTCAACGACCAGCACGAATCTCCGTCGGCCGGGACGTAGGCGTCGATGAAGACGAGCTGATCAAGGCGATCCCCGAGCCGGTCCGCGACACCGGCGATCACCATCCCGGCGTAGCTGTGCCCACACAGCGCGATCGGCTGCTCGTTGCTTCGTGCAACGACCTCGATGACCTGCGCGATGTGGTCGTCGAGATTCGGCGGCCGGTCCCGCTCGACCGGCCCGTCGGCCTCCAGCCCGGCCAGTGTCACCGCCTCGACCTGATGACCGTCCGCGCGCAACTCGGCCGCCACCGCGTCGAACACCCAACCGCCCTGCCACCCACCCGGCACCATCACGAACATCACCGCCTCATCTTAGGCCCCTGGACCGATCGGCGCGTCTGATATATGAATGAGTCATGCATGAGAGCAATCTGTGGGCTGCCTGGACGGTGCGTAGTCATGATGCGTTGACGGCCGGGTTGCCCAGCGGGCTCGGGTTGCGGGATGCGTCGGCGTTGACGTTGATCGGCAGCCACCCGGGCTGCTCGGCGGATTGGTTGTGGGCCCGGATCGGGCTCACCCAGTCGGGCACCGTCCGGTTGGTGGATCGGCTGGAGGGGCTGGGCTATGTCGCGCGGGAACGGGCCGGGAGAAGCCTTCGGTTGAGCCTGCTTCCGGCCGGTGAGGAAGCCTTGCTGGCGTGGAATCAGGCGCGCGAGGACGCCAGCGCCGCCGTACTGGCTGGGCTGACGCGTGCACAACGCAGTCAGTTGGCCAAGCTGCTGGAGTTGGGATTGCGCGGTACGGAGCGGGTTCGTGTCGAGGCCGATGCGACCTGCCGGCTCTGTGACTGGCAGGCCTGCAAGCGGTGTCCTGTCGACAAGTCGGTGAGAGAGCCATGAAGCTCGCGACCCGCAGCCCCGCACCCAGGCTGACTGTCGCGACGTGGTGGCTCGCCGCAGCCTGGACCCTCGCCTCGACCGCCGACAGCTTCCTGTTGTTCGTGCTGCTCTGGATCGCTGAGCCACAAGGCTGGAGCGGGACGCAGACCGCGGTGCTGGTGATCGCGATGCGGCTGCCGACGCTGGCCGGCGGCATCCTGGGCGGGCGGGCCGTCGACCGGTTCGGCCCGGTCCCCATGATGCTGCTCGACGGCATGGTACGAACCGCCTTGATGGGCGGCCTGATCATCGCCGGCATCGGCGGGACGTTCGACCTCCGGATCGTCCTGGCGCTCGGAGCGGCCGCCGGTGTGACCGCGCCGCTCAGCTACGCGGCCGCGCGGACTCTCGTGCCCCGGCTCGCCCCACCGGAGTCGCTGGCCAAGGCGAACGCCCTGCTCAGCGTCGGTGACCAACTACCGATGCTCCTCGGCGCGATCCTCACCGGGCCCGCCCTTGCCCTGCTCGGCACGGGAACGGCCTTCGTCCTTCCACTGCTGATGATGCTCGGCGTGACAGCCCTCGCGATCCGCCTGCGCAACGCGCCGCAGTACGAGCAGACCCCTGCCCCACAAGGCGTCCGGTCACGCGGCACCCGCCGGTCGACCCGCGTGATCGGTCTGATCGCCCTGTCGGTCGCCTACTACTTCACCTACGGGCCGTACGAGACCGTCCTCCCGTACTACGTACGCGAGCAACTCACGTCGGGCCTAGGCGGCTACACGTTGCTCTGGGCCCTCTTCGGCACCGCAGCCCTGCTCACGTTGCCAACCGCAGCCGCCCTCTCCCGTCATCGCCCCGGACTGGTCAACGCGGCCGGTGCGATCGTCTGGGGTGTGGTCATGCTTCCGCTCGCCTTTACCGACCACCTGGTCGTCGCCGCCATCGGGTTCGCCGCGGCCGGCGCGATCTGGGGGCCGTACTCCGCCGTCGAAACCACCGCGCTGCATCGCTGGACCGACCCCGCGGACCACGGCCGCATCTTCGGAACCCAGCGCGCTCTCCTCGCTCTGGCAGCGCCGTTGGGGGCAGCGGTCGGTGCGGTGGCCGCCGATCACTTTCCACCGGCACCGATTCTCGCCGCCTCCGCCATCGGCTGCACCCTGGCAGGCCTCGGCGCGTGCGCGATCCCGGACCTGCGCCGACGCTGACCGTCGGAGTACTAGTGCTTCGAACGAGGCGACGTCTCGCGGTAGCCGTAGAACGAGAGGAACATGTCGACCCCTGAGTCGACCAAGCGCTCGGTGGTCCGCTGGTCGAGGGCCATGCCGTACGTGCTGTGCACCAGATGGGGATAGAGGACCAGCGCATAGAGCTGGAGGATCGCGGTGTCCACGTCGGGCATCGTCAGCCGACCGGCGTCGATGAGGCGCTCGAACGCCGCCACCAGCGCCGGACGCGCGCGATCGGGACCATGCTGTCGCCAGGCGTCACCGAGCTCGGGGAATCTGCGGACCTCGCTGGCGACGAGCTGCCGCAAGGCCACCATGTCGGGCTGGGTCATGCTGGCCACCCAGGCGTTGGCCGTCCATTTGAGCGCGACCCGCAGATCGTCCGAGTCCTGCAGGCGTTGCGCCGTTCCGGCGATGGCACCGGCAAGGCTCTCCTCCAGGGCGTCCCCGATCACGGCCATGAAGAGGGTCTCCTTGGTGCCGTAATGGTTGTAGACGGTCACCTTGGAGACACCTGCGTCTGTGGCGATGGCATCCATCGCCGCGTCGAAGCCGTCCCGGACGAACGCGGACCGAGCCGCCTCGATGATCGCTTGCCGCTTGCGCGCCGCGCGGTCGCCGGTGAGTACGCGCGGCGCCTCGGCGCGCGCCGCGGATCTGGGTGCTGAAGTCTCTGCCATCTCGGCACCGAGTCTAGCACCAATCTGAACTGTACCGTTGAGTTCAACTGAACTGCTCTGTACAGTTCAAAGCAACCCGGAGAAGGAGACAGATCATGGGATACCTCGGCCACACCCGGCGAGACGGCCCGCGCAGCAGGACCGCTGCACTGGCGTTGCTCTCGTTCGCGATGCTGATCGTTTCGCTGGATCAATACATCGTCGTCGTCGCGCTGCCGGACATCGGCCGCGAACTCCACTACTCGGCCCGGACACTGCAAGCCGTGATCAGCGCGTACGCCGTCGCCTCGAGCGGCTTCCTGCTGTTCGGCGGTCGCGCCGCCGACCTGCTCGGCAGGCGCCGGATGCTGATGACCGGCCTCACCCTGTACGCCGTTGCCTCGCTGGCCGGCGGGTTCGCCACTGGTCCCGGGTCGCAGCTGACCGCCCGCGCGCTGCAGGGTCTCGGCGGAGCGCTCGTCTTCCCCAGCACGCTGGCGATCATCAACACGACCTTCGCGGAGGGTCGCGACCGCAATCGCGCGCTCGGTATCTGGGGCGGCTCCGGTGCCGCCGGTCTGGTGATCGGCGTACTGCTCGGCGGCATACTGACCCGCGTACTCGGCTGGGAAGCCGTGTTCTTCGTCAATGTGCCACTCGCCGGTGCTGCGCTGCTGTTGGCCGTTCCGCTCCTCCAGCCGGACCCGTCGCGAGACAGCGGGCGGGTGTTCGATCTCCCCGGGGCGCTGACCGCCACCGGAGCCGTCACGCTGCTCGTCTTCACCCTCGTTCAAGGCCCGGCCCTCGGCTGGACGTCGCCATGGATCATCGGCACCGCCATCACGGGTCTCCTGCTGCTGGTCGCATTCGCCGTCACCGAGCGGCGCAGCCCCGATCCACTGGTGCCGCCCAAGTTGCTCGCCAACCGGGTCCTGGGGCTGGCCCTGGTGATCGCCTTCCTCTTCATGGCGACCTTCGGATCCCTGCTGTACTTCCTGTCCATCTACTTCCAGGACGTGCGCGGCTACGATCCGCTCCAGACGGGCATCGGCTTCCTGCTGCCCACGGCGGTCGTCGTGGCAGGCTCGACCCTCGCAGGACAAGCCGTCACCCGGTTCGGACTCAAGCGCACCCTGATCGCCGCCCTCGCCATCGGCGCGGCCGGTGCCGTCACCCTCGGCCTGGCGATGTCGGCCGACGGCTCGTTCGCCGCCCTCGTGCCGGGTCTCGTCGCTGTCAGCGTCGGCGACGGCGTCGTCTTCACGATGATGTTCATCGCCGCCGCCACCGGCGTCGCCGACCGCGACCAGGGCGTCGCCTCCGGCATGGTCTCCACCAGCTCCGGGATCGGCGCCGTCGTCGGGCTCGCCGCACTCGTCCTCGTCGCCAACGCCCGCACCGACGACCTCAGCGGCGAAGACCTGAGAATCGCCACCGCCGAAGGCATCCGGACCGCAGTATTCGTCATCGCGGCAGGCATCGCCCTCACCCTGCTGGTCGCCCTGAACCTCCGCGACCAAGAAGTTGCCGAGGACAACGATGCCGTTGGCGACCTCTGCGACACCACGACCTGCTAGCCGGGCCGCACCGGGAAGTACACGGTGTACGGCTCGTCCCGGATCTCCGCGAGAGGCACGAAACGCAGGCCGGTGGTCTGCCCGAAGGTCCGGTACGTCCCGGTCCTCCACCAGCTGTGGTGCCGGTCCTGATCGGGGGTCAGGAACGACGTGGGCTCGGCGGGATCGCCGGACAGCATCGTCTCCTGCTCGGTCAGGCCGGCCAGGACGACCGGCCCGTCGAGCATCGCCATCAGCTCCGGCCGGTCGGGCAGCGGCACAGTGCTCAGACTCGACGGCACCGTCAACCGGATGCGGTGTCCGCTCCACTCCCGGGACATCACGATCCAGCTGTCGTGGACCTCGGCCGGAGCTGCCTGCCCGTCGACCTCGACGACCGGCGGGCCGGCCGCCCATCGTGGGATCCGGAGCCGAACCTCGAAGGCGGACGGTTGCTCGCACCGCACCTCCACCACGTACACCCGTTGATCCGGCCGCCGCCGGGGCAATCGCCGTGACAGCTCCTGGATCCCTGCCGCGCCCTGAAAGGTCTGCCGTTGCCCCAGTACGACGCCCTGTTCAGCGTCCGCCGTGATCGCGACCTCGACGCGGCCACCGAACAGCTCGGCCCACGAGGTGGTCGTTTCGAGGTACTGGCAGATCGAGATCCCGGCGTCGTCGACGTACACCGCGGTCTCGTCCACCCCGGCGTGCGCCTGCAGCAAGGTGCCGTGACAGCACCAGAAGTCCTCGGTCGGGCGGCCCCACTGCTTGCGGCTTCCGGCCGCCAGCGGCAGGAAGTACGCCGGCATGCCGGTGTCCGGATGCTGCTGGGACCGGATTCCGTTGACCAGGTTCCGTTCCCAGTAGTCCGCGTAGCGATCGTCGCCGGTCCACCGGAACAGGAAATCGGCGAGCCGCATCAGGTTGTAGACCAGGCAGTGTTCTTGAACCGCGTGCAGCCGCGCCGACTGTTCACCGGGCGGCTGCCAGACCTCGCCGCAGCTGCTTCCTCCGGTGCAGTACGTTCCACGGGTCTCGACAGCGGAGTCCCAGAAGGCCTCGACGAGATCACGCCACCGCCGTTCGCCGGTGACCTCCCAAGCCCGAGCGGCGCCGAGGATCTCCGCGATCTGGGTGTTGGCGTGCTTGTTGGTCAGCACGTCGTCACCGGCGAGCAGAGGGTCGAAGAATCGGCGCCGGTCGTACCGGTCGATCAGGTCAGCGGCGACCTGGTCCCCCGTGAACGCGAGGAGGTCCGCCCACACCTCGAGCATGCCACCGGTCTCGCGGTCGAGCACGTCGTCCAACTGGTCGCGGGACAGCTTGCCGCTCCATTCGTGGAACCATCCGGCGAAGGCCGACGCGACGTCCAGCGCCTGTTCGTTCCCGGCGATCCGGTACTGGTCGAGCAGTCCCATGAAGGTCTTGTGTACGACGTACTGCGGCGCCCACACCTCACCACCTTCGGCCAGCCGGTCCAGGTACGCCGGTGGAATCGAGCCGGCCCACTGTCCACCATTCGCCCGCTGGCAGGCGGCCAGCTCGCCGACGATCGCGGCGGCTCGTGCCGCGATCTCGCCGTCGTACTGGCCGACCCGCGCCGCGGCCGACAGCCAATGCCCGAGGATGTGACCGCGCAGGTCGCTGGTGATCGATTCCCATCCCCAATGCCACGTCTGCGGACCGTCGGGCGCCACGGTCCCTATCGTCGTACCCCAGGAACCGGAGTAGCTCCAGAGACCCGCTTCTGCGCGATACGGCCGCAGGAGGTTGTCGGCGTCGAGGCTGCGGAGGTATCGGGCATTCAGCGTCCACCGGTCCCGAGTGGGCCCATCCGAGAGCGTCGTCTGTCCACCTGAGGCCCGGACCGTGCGCAATCGGGTCATCGCCTGTCAGCCGGCGCGGAGTTCGATGGCGAGACAGTTGGCGACGTCGAGCGGACGTACGTCGGGCAGCCGGACGACCAGGACCCCGTGTGCCTGCTCGAAGGCGACCGGGCCGTGGCCGAGTAGTCGGACGTTCGCGACCGTCTCGTGGTCGGCCAGGCTGCGGATCACGGCCCGGCCGTCCTCCGGCCAGGCCAGCTGGAACGCGTAGAGCGTGTTGTCCTTCCGGGTGAAGCGGAAGTCGGAGCTCGTCCAGTTCACCCGGTCCTCGGTGAATCCCCGGACGACCACGCTGGACGGCCCTTCGCCGAACACCCGGAACGGTCTCGTCCCGTAGATGCCCTCGCCGCACACCCGCATCCAGGCGCCGAGGTCGTCGAGGATCTGCGTGCACTCGACGTCGAGCGTGCCGTCCGGCAACTGCGGCACATTGAGCAGCAGGTTGCCGTTCTTCGACACGATGTCGACCAGCATCTCGATGACGTGGCCGCCGGTCTTGTAGACGTCGCGGACGTTGTAGAACCAGTCGCCGACCGACGTGTCCGTCTGCCACGGCTCCGGATGAATGTGCGGCGTCTGGCTACGCTCGATGTCCATCACCCCGACCGCGCTCACCTCCGGTCGCCGGTCCTTCTGCTGGTAGACCGCACGATTCGTCTGGTGAAGGTGCTCGCTGGTGTTGTACAGCTGGGCAACCGCCTGCAGTCCCGGCGTGTAGTCGGTCTCACCGAACGGCAGTGGCCCGTCGGAGTACAGCAGGTCCGGTTGGTAGCGGTCGATCATCTCGGTCACCGCCTCGAGCCAATGGCGGTGCCAGGCGGGGTCATCGGCGTACCACGGGTCCTGTACTTCGACGTCCTGCTCGGGCAGGTAGCGCCTGTTGTCGAGGTAGAGGTCCCGGTTGGCCGGATCGTCGCCGTCGTACGGGATGCCGGCGAAAGGCCCTTGTTTGTCGCTGTTCTTGGTGACCGCGAGCCAGCCGAGAGCCGCGCCGAGGTGCTCGGTGATGCCGAACGGCAGCCCGCGCTCGTCCGCGGCCGCCTTCCACAGCGCGAGGATGTCCTTGCCTGGCCCCATCTTGACCGAGTTCCAGCGGTGGATGGCGGAGTCGTAGTTGAAGAAGTTGTCGTGATGGACTGCCTGCGCCACGAAGTACCGGGCACCCGCCGCCACGAACCGGTCCATCAACTCCGCCGGATCGAAACGCTCCGCCTTCCACAGCTGGACGATGTCCTTGTAGCCGAACTGCGACGGGTGTCCATAGGTCCGCAGGTGATAGCGGTACTGATCACTTCCTTCGCGATACATGTTCCGCGCGTACCAGTCGCCGTACCGGGGCACGGACTGCGGACCCCAGTGCGACCAGATGCCGAGCTTCGCGTCCCGGAACCAGTCCGGACACTGGAAGGTGGCCAAGGACTCGAAGGTTGCGTCGAACGGCACTGGTCGCTCCTCGTCGGCTGGATGGATCTACTTGTTGGGGACTTTGTCGTAGGCCGTCTGCTGGATCTCCAGGTAGCGCTTCAGACCGAGGCCGTCGAGGCCCTTGACGTAGCTGTCCCAGTCCGAGTCGAGGTTCTTCGATCCGGTGATGAACTGCAGCGCGTTCTGCTGGATGTAGTTCTCGAGGTTGGTTTGCAGTGTCGCGACCTCGCTCGCCAGGGACGGATCGATCCACACCTTCCAGAACGGGTAGATCTGAGCCTTGTCCTCGTGGCCGGCGTACAACTTCGTTGCATCGAACAGTTTGCGTTCGTAGCCCGCCTGCGAGGTGATGTCGGTGTCGATGGCCTCGGAGTTGCGGTACTTCGCGGTGTTGTTGTACTGCGCCAGCGCACCCCAGCCGCTGTTGCGCGGTTTCGACCCGGGCTTCAGGGGAATCTGCTTGAAGCTCGGCTTCAGCGACTTGTCGAGCGCCACATCGCCGGGACCCGGCTTGGTCCAGGCCTTGCCCTCCATGCCGAACTGTCCGTTGTTCTCTCCCTCATCGGTGAAGATGTAGTCGAGCATCTTGATCGCCTGGATCTGCTTCTCCGGTGTCGCCTTCGACGTCAGTACGAACGTGGCGCCGGGAATGCTCGGGAAGACGTAGCTGGCGAAGTTCGCGCCACTCGGACCGGTCAACGGCGGTACCGCGTCGTACTGCTTGTCCCGCCCGTCCGCCGAACCGATGGTGACGAAGATGCCCGAGTGCATGACGGTGCCCGCGCCGAGGATGACCGAGCCGCCGTGGTTGCCCTGCTGCTGCATCGCATCCGGGTTCTGCGTGAAGGCACCTTTGTCGATCAGGCCTTCCTTGTAGAGCGAGTTGATGTACCGCAGGCCTTCGCGCCAGCCGTCCTTGTTCGCCTGGACGTCGACCTTGCCGTTGTTGAGCACCAGTGTGGTGTTGTTGCCGCCGCTGTTGTTCTGCCCTTGCGGGTCGTAGATGAAGGCGTTCATCAAGTACGGGATGAGGCTGTCGCGGACGTTCGCGCTGAGCGGGATCTCGTCGGCCTTGCCGTTGCCGTTCGGGTCCTGGGTCTTGAACGCCTGGAGCACCTTGCGCAGGTCCTCGGTGGTCTTCGGCTGCTCGAGGCCCAGCTTCTTCAGCCACGTCGAGTTCATCCACAGCTTGTCCGGGTACGAACAGTGGAAGCAGTCGACCCACTGCGGCATCCCGTAGATCTTGCCGTCCGGCGCGGTCGCCATCGCCTTCCACTCGGGCGTGGAGTCCAGCGCCTTCTTGATGTTCGGCGCGTACTGGTCGATCAGCTGGTTCAGCGGTACGACGACACCCTGGCCACCGAGCTTGAGCAGCTCCGCCGGGGTGAACTGGTCGACCCACGGGATCAGCAGGTACAGATCGGGGTAGTCGCCGCTGGCCAGCGAGATCTGCCGCTTCTCCTTCGACGGACCGCCGTCGAACGTCGTGGTCTGCCACTTGATGGAGAGGTTGAACTTCTGCTTCATCAGCTTGGTGAAGTCGTTCGTGGCGAGGTTCGTGTCGGCCGACTGCGGCGCGAAGACGTTCAGCGTGACGTCGGGATTTCCGGTGATCGTCGGCAGCGGCTTACCCTGCTCGTTGTTCGAGCCGCCACCGGAACAGGCCGCGAGCGCGAATGCCCCGAGACTGATGCCGGCGATCGCGGCACGCCTGGTCTTTGTGAACTGTACAGACATGAGGTCCCTCACAGGGGTCGAGGTGATGCGGAAGATCAGCCCTTCACGGCGCCGATCAGGATTCCCTTGGTGAAGTAGCGGGCGACGAACGGATAGATCAGCAGGACCGGCACGCTCGCCACCACGATCAGCGAGTACTTGAGCAGATCGGCCAGTTGCTGGCGCTGGATGACCACGGAGGCATCGACGGCCCCACCGCCGGTCGTGTTCAGGATCAAGATGTTGCGCAGGACCAGTTGCAGCGGGAACAGGTCCGGGTTCTTCAGGTAGATCAGCGCGTCGAAGTACGAGTTCCACTGCATGATCGCGTACATCAAAGCGACCACCGCGATCATCGGTTTGGCCAGTGGGATCACCACCGACCAGAGGAACCGCAGGTCGCCGCAGCCGTCCAGTTGGGAGGCTTCGACGAGTTCTTCGGGGATCGCGGTGCGGAAGTAGCTGCGGGCGATGATGACCTGCCAGACCCCGATCGCCTGCGGAATGATCAGCGCCCAGCGGGTGTCCAGCAGACCGACCGACTGGACCACCAGGTACGTCGGGATGAGGCCACCGGTGAACAGCATCGTGAACAGGATCAGCGTCATCACGACGTTGCGGCCGACCAGCGTCCGGCGGGACATCGGATAGGCGATCGCGACCGTCATCGTGACGCTCACGATCGTCCCGGCCACGGTGTAGAACAACGAGTTCAGGTAGCCCTGGATGATCTGTGGGTTGGCGAACACCGCGTGGTACCCGCGCAGCGAGAAGTCCACCGGCCACAGCAGCACCCGGCCCGACGAAACTGCCTGCGGACTGCTGAACGAGCTGGCCAGGATGTAGAGCAGCGGCAGCAGCACGACCGCGAGGAACACCGTCAGCAGCAGGTAGACGCACACCATGAAAAGCCGGTCGGTGCGTGGTTCGCGGATCCGTTGGGTCCGGGCGGCCCGGCGTTCGGCCCTCTTGCCGGGCAGTGTCGGTGTTTCGGCTTGGGCGGTCATGACCACAGTCCGTTCCCGGTGATCCGTTTGGCGAGCGCGTTGACGACCAGCAGCAGGGCCAGGTTGATCACCGAGTTGAACAGCCCGATCGCGGTCGCCATGCTGAAGTCGGCGTTCAGCAGGCCGGTCTTGTAGACGTAGGTGGAGATGATCTCCGACTGGCTGAGGTTGAGCGGGTTCTGCAACAGGAACGCCTTCTCGAACCCGATCGCCATGATGTTGCCGACGGCAAGGACCAGGATGACCACCGCGGTCGGCATGATGCCGGGCAGGTCGACATGCCGGATCCGCTGCAGCCGGCTGGCCCCGTCGACCTTGGCGGACTCGTGCAGCGCCGGATCGATCCCGGACAACGCGGCCAGGTAGATCACCGCGGAGTATCCGGTGGTCTGCCAGACGTCCGACCAGACGTAGATGTGCCGGAAGTAGTCCGGGTCGCCGAGGAAGTCGATCGCCGGTACGCCGAAGAAGCCGAGTCCTTCGTTGATGATGCCCAGTCGCGGCGACAGCACCAGGATGGTCATCGAGACGACCACCACGGTCGAGATGAAGTACGGCGCATAGGTGACCATCTGCACGGTCCGCTTGAACAACCCGGTCCGGGCCTCGTTCAGCGCCAGCGCGAGAATGATCGCGAGCGGGAAACTCGCCGCCACGGTGTAGACCGACAACAGGAACGTGTTCTTCACCAGCGTCCAGAACACCGGGTTGTGGAAGAACAGCTCGAAGTTCTGCCAGCCCACCCACGGGCTGCCCCAGATCCCCTTGATCACGTTGTAGTTCTTGAACGCCAGCACGGCATTCGACATCGGGATGTACTTGAACACCGCGAACCACACCAACGGCACGACCATCAGCAGGTACAGCGTCCAGTGTCGCTGCAGGCTCCGCCCGAGGCCCTTGAGACCGGGCCGCTCCCGGCGCCGCCGACGGCGCCGGGCCGGCAGCTCGCCGGCCGGCGGGCGAACAGTTGTCAGGGTTGCCATGGTGCCTCCTCGTCCGGGCCGGCGATCAGTTCGAGCTCACGCGGTGGCCGATTCCGGCCGTCAATCGGATCGCCACCCGCTCGTCGCCGAGGCGGACGCTCCGGTCCTGATCCCGGTCAGCGGTCAGGACCGCCTCGACACCCTGCGGCGTCCAGGTGAGATCGACCGTGACGCCGCCGCGCGCCCTGAGCCCCGTCACTCGCCCGCTGGTCCAGGTGGCGGGCAGCGCAGGAAGCAGTTCGATGTCGTCGGTGTGGCTCTGCAGCAGCATCTCCGCGATACCTGCCGTCGCGCCGAAGTTGCCGTCGATCTGGAACGGCGGGTGGGCGCAGAACAGGTTCGGGTAGACGCCGGCGCCACTGCCGATGTGCCCGGTGGCGTCGTCGTCGGCCGGCCGCAGGAAGGCCCGGACCAGGCGGTGCGTCGCCGCCGAGTCGCGCAGGCGGGCCCGCAGGCAGATCTTCCAGGCCAGTGACCAGCCAGTCGCCTCGTCACCGCGCAGATCGAGCGTTCGCGCGGCGGCTGCGGCCAGTTCCGGCGTACCGTCGGGGGTGATCGCGCTGCCCGGATGCAGGCCGACCAGGTGGGACATGTGGCGGTGGTTCGGGTCCTCTTCCGCGAAGTCGGCCGCCCACTCCTGTAGTTGCCCACGGCCACCGATCGGCGGATCGGGCAGTCGCTTCCGCGCCGCTGCAAGGTCGTCGACGATCGGGTCGACCATGTCGAGGAGCTCGGCCGACTGCTCCACCCGGTGGAACAGATCCGAGATCAGGGCCAGGTCCATCGTCGAGGACTCCGTGACCGAGGCGGTCTGCCCGTCACTGGTGAGGTAGAGGT
Organism: Kribbella voronezhensis; assembly: GCF_004365175.1. Classification (NCBI taxonomy): domain Bacteria; kingdom Bacillati; phylum Actinomycetota; class Actinomycetes; order Propionibacteriales; family Kribbellaceae; genus Kribbella; species Kribbella voronezhensis. Next base: position 1,726,476 of record NZ_SOCE01000001.1, read on the forward strand.
TCTCGGGAGATGTCGACGGCGCAGTACCGAGGCTGCCGTCTGGTAGCTCGACGAGCCAGTCGAGGCAGAACTCCGCGGCCCCACGCAACACCGGCCAGGCTTCCGCGAGGAACTCGAGGTCGCCGGTGAACTCGTAGTGATCCCACAAGTGGCTGGCCAGCCAGGCACCCGCCATCGGCCAGTTCGACCAGCGTGGGTCGCCTTCGACAGGGATCGTCCAGCACCAGGCGTCGGCGTTGTGGTGCGCGGTCCACCCGCCGCAGCCGTAGCGCTCCCGCGCAGTCGTCCGCCCTGCTTGAGCGAGCTGGTCGATGTAGCGCAGCAACGGTTCGTGGCACTCGGAGAGATTGGTCGTCTCGGCCGGCCAGTAGTTCATCTCGGTGTTGATGTTCACCGTGTAGTTGGAGCTCCACGGCGGTCGCAGGATGTCGTTCCAGATGCCTTGCAGCGTGATCGGCAGACCGCCCGGCCGCGAGCTCGCGATCATCAGATAGCGGCCGTAGTTGAACAGCAGTGCCGCAAGCGCAGGATCGTCGACACCTTGGGCGATCCGTACGTCGGTGGGCAGTTCGGACTGCTCTGCGGAACCCGCCAGCTCCAACGCCGAACGACGGAACAAGCGGCGATGATCGTCCTGATGCGCCGACCGCAGTACTTCGAAGTCACGACCGAGAGCGGCTTGCACGACCTGGTCGGCGGCAGCCCAGCATTCCTCACCTGTTCGAGTGGGCGGAACCGAAGGGCCGTCGTACCCCGTGGCGGTCGAGAGCACGAGGGTCAGTTCGGACGCGCCCTCGACGATCAACTCGTTCCCGGCGGTGCGGATTTCACCGTCGCTGCTGGCACGCAACGCGATCGCAGCCTCCATACCGCGATCCGGACCGTCGGAGTACCGGATGGGCTCCGGCACGTCGCGATGGGGCGGCGCGACATCGGCCGGCGCCTGGAGCAGCAGTCCGAGCCCGCCGTCGACCGCGTGCGGGCGCGACTGCAACTGTGAGGTCAGCCGGCAGGTCAGCGCGAGCACCGGCTCGGACGCGGTCAGCCGCTGAACCAGTACGCCGTCCGGCGCGCTGACGAAGACCTCCTGCCGGACCGTCACTCCCTCGAGCTCGAACTGCGCCGTGGCGATCGCCGCGTCGAGATCGAGTTCCCGCCGGTACTGCGTGACGTCGCCAGCTGCAGGCACCGCGCCATCGACGCGTATTTCGAGCAGGAGATCGCCCAACGGCAAGAACGCCTGCGAATAGCCCGAGTGGAAACCGCGAGCCAGTTCGTGCGCCCGCCGGACGTCGCCGTCCCGCAGCGCATCACGCACCGCCTGCACGGCATCGGCGCCGGTCGCGCCGAGCGGAGTCGACAACGCCCGCGCGGTCTGCGGACTGCCCGACCACAAGGTCTCGTCGTTCAGTCCGATCCGATCCGTGCCGACGCCGCCGAAGCACATCGCGCCGATCCGCCCGTTGCCGAGCGGTAACGCCTCCAGCCAGGCGGCCGCAGGCTGGTCGTAGAAAAGCCGCTGGGTGGCGGCGTGGTTCGAGCTCACCAGGTTGCTCATACCAGTGCCCTCCGTCGAGACGACGAGGTATTGATCCTATGAATTTCCGGGATCGTAGCGCCGACTCGCGTCTTGGTCCATACTGAACGGCAGCTAAGCCGAAGAAAGATCCCATCTATTGCTGATCGTGAGGGCCCTCATGCCACGCATCACCTCGGTGGAGGTTGTCGACGTCCGCTTCCCGACCTCGCTGACCAGCGACGGGTCGGACGCGATGAACAAGGACGGCGACCACTCGGCGGCGTACGTCATCCTGCATACCGACGACCCGGGTCTGGCTGGTCACGGCTTCACCTTCACCATCGGGCGCGGGAACGACCTGTGTGCCGCGGCGGCGGCGCAACGTGGCGAGCCGCTGGTCGGCCGCGACGTCGACGCGCTGTGCGCCGATCTCGGCGGGATCTATCGCGAACTCCAGTCGGACAGCCAGCTGCGCTGGCTCGGACCGGACAAGGGCGTCATCCATCTCGCCCTCGCCGCGGTGATGAACGCGGTCTGGGATCTGGCCGCGCGCCGGGCCGGCGTACCGCTGTGGCGACTGCTGGCCGAGATGTCACCCGAACAACTCGTCGACGCGGCCGATCTGCGCTATCTCGCCGACGTCCTGACCCCCGAGCAGGCGGTCGCACTGCTGGCCGGGCAAGAAGGGGGCCGCAAGCAACGAATCGAGCAGCTGGAGGCCTCCGGCTACCCGTGCTACACGACGTCGGCCGGTTGGCTCGGGTACTCCGATGCCAAGCTGCGCAGGCTCTGCGAAGAAGCCGTTGCCTCGGGCTACAAACATGTGAAGCTCAAGGTCGGTGCGAATCTGGCCGACGACATCCGGCGCTGCGGGATCGCCCGTGAGGTGATCGGGGCGGACGGCAACCTGATGATCGACGCGAACCAGGTCTGGGAGGTCCCGCAGGCGATCGAATGGGTGCGGGCGCTGGCCCGCTTCGAACCGCTGTGGATCGAGGAGCCCACGAGCCCCGACGACATTCTCGGCCATGCGGCGATCCGCAAGGCCGTGGCACCCATCGGCGTCGCCACCGGCGAGCACGGGATGAATCGTGTGCTGTTCAAGCAGCTGTTCCAGGCCGGCGCCATCGACTACTGCCAGCTCGACGCCGCCCGCCTGGGCAGTGTCAACGAGGTGCTCGCGGTCTACTTGCTCGCCGCGAAGTTCGGCGTACCGGTCTGTCCGCATGCGGGCGGTGTGGGTCTGTGCGAACTCGTCCAGCATCTCGCGGTCTTCGACTACGTCGCGGTGTCGGGCTCGCTCGACCGCCGCGTCACGGAGTACGTCGACCATTTGCACGAACACTTCGTCGAGCCTTGCGTGGTACGAAACGGCGCCTACGTGCTGCCGACCGCACCCGGTTACAGTGCCGAGATGCACAGAGAGTCACTCGCGACCTACATCTATCCGGACGGCACCTACTGGGCGTCACGAGCGCTCGTGGAGCCCGTCCCGTGAGCAAGGCGAAGACGGCGGCGCCGGCTCGTACGCCGGGTGTCTCCCAGACCGACATCGTCGTCCAGGGCATCCGGCAGATGATCGTCGACGGGCGGTTGCGCCCGGGCGGCCGGCTGCCCGTCGAGAAAGACCTCGCGGCGGCTCTCGGGGTCTCCAGGAATCCACTGCGCGAAGGCGTCCGGGCCCTGTCGATGCTGGGAGTTCTCGACACCCGGCAAGGCGACGGCACTTATGTCACCAACCTGGATCCGGCGATGCTGCTGGCTCCGCTCGGTTTCGTCGTCGATCTGCAGGACGGCAGCGGGACGCATCACCAGCACGCCGTCCGCCGGATCCTGGAGACCGAGGCGGCTGCCGCTGCCTCACTGCGGATCGCCGAGGCGCAACTCGAGGCCGCTGCCGAGCTGTTGCGTCACAACGAGACCGAACTGGCGAAGAAGGAGCCCGATCACGAACTGGTGATCGAGAACGACATCGCCTTCCACCGCATCATCGCCGACGCCGCGGGCAATCCGTTGCTGGCGGCCCTGATCGACGCGCTCGGCGGCCGCACCATGCGTGACCGGTTGCGCCGGTCGATCTCGCAGCCGGGCGCGGACGAGACCGCCCATCGCGAGCATCTGTCCATCCTCGACGCGCTCAGCACCCACGACCCGGATCGAGCCCGCACCCGGATGGCCGCCCACCTGTTCACCGTCGAGGACTACCTGCTCGAACGAAACGGTGCGAACCCGACCCCGGAATGAGTGTTCTGGATGACCTTGCTGCACTGGAGTACCACTGACCTGACGTTGACCTTCGCCCTCGACGACGGCGGCCCGGTGCGACTGACCGCCGTACGCGAGAAGTCGCAGCCGTCTGCTGCCGGCCCGGAGCCGAGCCAGCCGCTGGTCGAGGTCTCGGCCATCGGGTACGGGCGCTCGCCGAGCAGCAACCGGCACGTCGAGACCGCGCTCGGCCAGCAGTTGCGCTATGTCAGCCACGAGGAATCCGAGTCGCTGTTGCGGATCGTCCAGGAAGAACCCCGGTCGGGGCTGCGCGTGGTCAGCGTCTTCGAGGCACGGGCCGGCGTCCGTGCCTGGTCCGAAGCCTCCATCAGCGGCACCGGAACCCTGCAGTTGACGTTCCTCTCGTCGCTCGTCGTCGGCCTGGCGTCGATCGACGCCGACCTGTACTCGGCGGAGAACACGTGGATGGCCGAGAACCGGTGGTCCGCACACCCCTTGCGCTCGGGCGCTCTGGCGCAGATCGTCCGCGATCCCCATCACCACGTGGCCCGGAGCCGGCACGCCGTGACCAACACCGGTTCGTGGTCGACCGGTGAGCGGTCGCCGATCGGCGTGCTGGTCGAGCGAAGTACGCCGTACGCGATCGGTTGGCAGATCGAGCACAACGGGCCCTGGCACTACGAACTCGGTGAGAGTCTGCGCGGCGGCTATCTGCTGCTGAGCGGTCCCACTGACCAGGAACACCAGTGGAGCTTCGAGCTGAGCGCCGGCAAACCGTTCACCACCGTGCCGGTGTCACTCGTCGCGGGGACGGACAGGGACAGCGTGTTCGCCGCGCTCACCCGTCAGCGCCGCGCGATCCGGCAGCGGCGGCCGATCGACGATCGGATGCCGGTCGTCTTCAACGACTACATGAACACCCTCCTGGGTGACCCGACGACCGAGAAGCTGCTGCCCCTGATCGACGCGGCCGCGACCGTCGGAGCCGACTACTTCTGCATCGACGCCGGCTGGTACGCCGAAGGCGACTGGTGGAACACCGTCGGAGCCTGGCAGCCCTCCACCACCCGCTTCCCGAACGGTCTCGCCGAGGTGATCGACCGGATCCACTCGCACGGCATGGTGCCTGGCCTCTGGCTGGAGCCCGAGGTGATCGGCGTTCGCTCCCCGATGGCGGCCGAACTGCCCGACGACGCGTTCCTGACCCGTCGCGGCCTCCGGGTCGAGGAGTCCGGGCGCTACCTGCTCGACCTCCGAAACCAGGCCGCCCGCGCGCACCTCGACGAGACGGTGGACCGGCTGGTCCGCGACTTCGGCGTCGGCTTCTTCAAGTTCGACAACAACACGATGACGGGCCCCGGGACGGACAACGGCGGCACGTCGGTCGGCCACGGTCTGCTCGAACACCAGCGAGCGCTGCTCGACTGGCTCGACGACCTGCAGACGCGCCACCCGGAGTTGTTGATCGAGAACTGCGCCTCGGGGGCGATGCGGATGGACTACGCGATGATGTCCCGCCTGCACCTGCAGTCCACCTCGGACCAGGAGCATCCGTTGCTCTACGCGACCATCGCCGCGGCCGCGCCCGCCGCCGTCCTCCCCGAACAGGCCGGCCACTGGGCCTACCCGATCAGCGGCAGCACGCGCGAGGAGTTCACCTTCGCGCTCGTCAACGGTGTACTCGGCCGGCTCTACCTGTCCGGCCACCTCAATCGGATGACCCCGCCCGAGCTCGACCTCGTCCGGTCCGCCCTGAGCGCGCATCGCGCCGTACTCGACGACCTCGACTCTCTCGTTCCTTCTTGGCCCCTCGGCCTGCCGACCTGGACCGACGAGTGGGTCGCCCTGTGCCTCAACGGTCCAGGCGCCTGCTATCTGACCGTCTGGCACCGCGCGCCGGGGCCGTCCACCATCACCTTTGCCTTCCCCCGGTCGAAGATCGAACCGCACTTCCCCACCGACCTCGATGGCTGGACCTACACCTGGACCGGCGACTCCCTCACCATCTCTGTCGACACCCCGGAGCCCTCCGCCCGCGTACTGCGCCTGACCTGACTCAACGGCGCACTGGCGGCGGGATCTCGCCGCTGCCCCGGATGACCAGTGCAGGCTCGAGTACGACGCGCCGTGGCGGACCGCTGTCGCCGCCGAGCCGGTCGAGCAGGATCTGCCCGACCTCGGTGCCGATCCGCCGGACGTCCTGCCGGATCACGGTGAGGGCCGGCTCGACCAGGTCGGCCAGCGGAAAGTCGTCGTACCCGACCAGGGCGACCTTGCCGATCACCCCGGCGGACCGCAGGGCGCGGACAGCGCCCACGGTGATGATGTTGCGGCCGGTGACGAGCGCGGTCGGTGGATCCGGCCGCTCGAGCAGGCCGGCGACCACCCGGGTCGCCTCCTCCTCGCTGCGCACACTGTGCACGAGCAGGTCCGGATCGAAATCGATCCCGGCCTCGACGAGGGCCGCACGGTAGCCGTCGATCCGGTCCTTGGCCGTCTCGATCTGCTGCAGGTCGCTGAGCATCGCGATCCGGCGATGCCCACCGGCGACCAGATGAGCAGTCGCCAGCTTCGCACCGAGCCGGTTGTCGACGGTGACCGAGTCGCAGTCCAGACCGTGCGGTCTGCGGTCCACGAACACCAGGGGAAGACCGGCGCGGTGCTCGCTCAGCAGGTACTCGTGCCGGTCCGAGGCCGGCATCAGGACCAGCCCGTCGGCGCGGCGGGCCACCAGGTCGGAGACGATGCCTCGCTCACGTTCCGGCTCCTCGTCGAGGCTCGCGGCCAGCACGGACAGGCCGGCTCCACGGAGAACGTCCTCCAGAGCGCGCAACAGGCCGGCGGAGAAGCTGTTGCCGACGTCCTGCAGCAGGGCACCGACGATGCCCGATCTCGCGCCTTTACGCCGCAAGGTGCTGGCACCGAGGTTGTGCCGGTAGTCGAGCCGCTCCGCGGCCTGCAGAATGCGCTCCCGGACCGCCGGCGAGGCCCCCGGCTCCCCGTTGACCACCCGCGACACCGTCTTGACGCTGACACCGGCCAGCGCGGCCACGTCCTTCATGGTCGACCGGGCCGGTCTTTCGGCGCCCCCTCCGGAATGCGTCAACGTTGTCGTCATGTCCGCAGTGTTTCCGATCGAGCCCTTGACCACAAGCCCCTTCTGGGTGTCTCCTCATCTACGTCAACGTTGACGTAAACACAAACTTTGCTGTTCCCGGAAGGATCCAGACATGCACTTCATCACCCGTACGGCGCGCTTGAGCGTCGCCGCGGTCGCCCTGACCGGACTGCTCGCCCTGACGGCCTGCGGCGGATCCGACGGCAACTCGGTCGCCGGTGCGAACGACAAAATCGGCGTCTCGCTGATCACCAAGGACTCCAGCAACCCGTTCTTCGTCGCCATGCAGAAGGGCGCCAAGGAGGAGGCCGCGAAGAACAACGTCGACCTGACCGTGGCCTCCGGGAAGGCCGACGGTGACGAGCAGGGCCAGGTGCAGGCGATCGAGAACGCGATCGCGCAGGGCCAGAAGGGCATCCTGATCACCCCGAACGGCCCCGGTGTGAACAGTGCGATCAAGAAGGCCCGCGACGCCGGGCTGTACGTGATCGCCCTCGACACCCCGCCGGACCCGGCCGACACCGTCGACATCACCTTCGCCACCGACAACTTCGAGGCCGGCAAGCTGATCGGGCAGTGGACCGCCAAGCAACTCGGCGGCAAGCCCGCGACGATCGCGCTGCTCGACCTGTTCAACGACAAGGTCGTCTCCGTCGACTACAACCGCGACCAGGGCTTCCTCACCGGCCTCGGGGTCGACACCAAGGACGCGAAGAAGAACGGCGACGAGGCGAAGTCGGGATCGTACGGCTCCGGCTCGTACACGATCGTCTGCAACGAGCCGACCAAGGGCGCCGAGGACGGCGGCCGGTCCGCGATGGAGAACTGCCTGACCAAGAACTCGAACATCAACGTCGTCTACACGATCAACGAGCCGGCTGCCGTCGGCGCCTACAACGCCCTGAAGGCGGCCGGCAAGACGTCCGGGGTCCTGGTGGTCTCGGTCGACGGGGGCTGCGCCGGGGTGAAGTCGGTGAAGGACGGCGTCATCGGTGCGACGTCCCAGCAGTATCCGCTGAAGATGGCCTCCCTCGGTGTCGAGTCGATCGCCAAGATCGCCCGTGGCGGCGACAAGCCCAAGAACAGCGACGGGCTCGACTTCTTCAACACCGGGGTGGCACTGGTCACCGACAAGGCCGCCCCGGGCGTGACCAGCATCGACACCGCCAAGGCCGGCACGCTGTGCTGGGGATGACCGGTCGGCCGACACATCCGGAGGTATGCAGATGACCGTCCAGAGCGCCGCCCCCGGGGCGGCCGAGAAAGAGCTGGCGCGGCGCGAACACACGCCGGGCCAGCGGATCCAGCACCTGCTCCACCAGCACCCCGCGCTCAGCCCGGCGATCATCCTGCTGCTCACGGTGGTCTGCTTCACCGCCGTGAACAGCCGGTTCTCCAACCCCGCGGCGCTTTCCCTGCTGGTTCAGCAGACCGCGGTGATCGCGGCGCTGGCGGTGGGCCAGACGTTGATCATCCTGACCGCGGGCATCGATCTGTCGGTCGGCGCGATCACGATCTTGTCCACCATGGTGATGGCGACCCTGGCGGCCGAGAACGGCTGGCCGGCCGGCCTCGCGCTGGCCGCCGGGGTCGTCCTGGGGCTCCTGGCCGGTGCGCTGAACGGGATCCTGGTGACCCGGATCGGCCTGCCGCCGTTCATCGTCACCCTGGGCACGCTGAGCATCTTCACCGCGATCGCCCTGCTCTACTCGGGCGGTCAGAGCATCCAGAACAACCGTCTCCCGGCCCTGCTCAACTGGACCGGTGACGGCTTCGCCATCGGCCGGTTCACGATCACCACCGGCGTACTGATCGTCATCGGTCTCTACCTCGTCCTCGGGTTCGCGCTCAGCCAGACCGCCTGGGGCCGGCACGTGTACGCGGTCGGCGACGACCCCGAGGCTGCGCGGCTCAGCGGTGTCCGCTCACGCCGGGTGCTGTTCAGCGTGTACGCCGTCGCGGGTCTGATCTACGGGATCGCGGGCTGGGCGCTGATCGGCCGCGCCGGCGCCGCCAGCCCGAACGCGATCGTCGACGCGAACCTGGACAGCATCACTGCGGTCGTCATCGGCGGAACGAGCCTGTTCGGTGGCCGCGGAGGTCTGCTGGGCACGCTGCTCGGTGCCCTGATCGTGCAGGCGTTCACCATCGGCTTGTCGCTGGCCGGAGTCGACGCGCAGTACAGGTTGTTCGCGGTCGGCGTCCTGGTCATCGTCGCTGTCTCCGTGGACCAGTGGATCAGGAAGGTGCGCTCGTGACCGCAACAGTGAACAGTTCCGAGGCGACGCGCGTACGGGTCCCGATCCTGTCGGCCAGAGGGCTGGTCAAGACCTTCGGACGCGTGATCGGCCTCGACGGTGTCGATCTCGACCTGTACGCCGGCGAGGTGCTGGCCGTGATCGGCGACAACGGCGCGGGCAAGTCGACCCTGATCAAGTGCCTGACCGGAGCCCTGATCCCCGATGCCGGCCAGCTGAGGCTGGAAGACGCGCCGGTGGCGTTCCGCGGCCCGCAGGACGCCCGGGCAGCCGGCATCGAGACGGTCTACCAGACGCTGGCGGTGGCCCCGGCACTCGACATCGCCAGCAATCTCTATCTGGGCCGGGAGGAACGCCGGCCCGGAATTCTCGGCAGCGTCTTCCGCATGCTCGACCATCGGGGCATGCGCGACCGGGCGACGACGGCGGTCCGTGAGCTGGGAATCCAGACGATCCAGAACATCCAGCAGACCGTCGAAACCCTGTCCGGTGGCCAACGTCAAGCCGTCGCCGTGGCCCGCGCGGCGGCCTTCGGCAGCAAGGTCGTCGTCCTCGACGAACCGACCGCGGCGCTCGGCGTGAAGGAGTCCCAGCAAGTACTCGAGATGATCAAGGGCCTCCGCGAGCGCGGCCTGCCGGTCATCCTGATCAGCCACAACATGCCCCATGTCTGGGACGTGGCCGACCGGATCCACATCCAGCGCCTCGGCCGCTGCGCCGGCGTCATCACCCCGCAGTCCCACACCATGACCGAAGGCGTCGCCATCATGACCGGCGCCACCAACCTCCAGGACAGCTGACTCCGAGCGGGGCAAGGGACGAGCACCTCGTCCGTTGCCCCGCTCGAACTCCGTTCGTCAGACCTTCCCGAGTTCCGGGATGAACGCGGCGAGCGCGCCGGTGAGCAAGGGCGACAGGATCGTCAAGGCGGTCAGCGGATTACGCAGCAGCGATACGTCAAGATGCAACAGCGCCTCGAGCCGGGACCGGCTCGACACCCACTCCTCGGTCGGCTGACCGTCCGCCGGAAGCGGATAGGCCTGTTCTACGACGCCGCGGGCACACGATCGCCAACTGGCGGCCAGCGGCACCGCGAGTACTGACAGCAGCACGGCGAAGAGCGCGCCGTAGTACAAGACATTGACCGCTGGGAACTCGTCGGCTCGCTCGGGATGGGCCGCGAGGAACGCCGCGCGCAATGCACCCGAGGTCACGATGGCGGCGATGACCCCCAGCGCGAACCCGCCGACACACAGCAGGAGCAGCTTCCACAGGTTCAGTAGTTGGGCGATCAGGTCGCGGTACTTCGCCGACTCGATGCCGGAGGCAACCACTTCTCCGGGCGCTTTTCTGATCGGCGCCAACTCCGCGATCCGGTCCTGAAGGGCATGGCACGTCTCGTGCGCGAGCCAGACCAGAGCGAGCCAGGGAACCGCTGCGATCATCCCGGCCAGCAGCACCGCGCGGAGGCGGACCACCAGATCTTTCACCGGCACGTCAGGGAAGCGACCGCCGGCCAGGCTGAGGAGGGCGAAGAAGACAGCGATCGCCGTTGCCGCGACGGCGACGTACGTCCAGCGGCGACGCGGGGTCGCCACGAGTCCCCAGTCGCTGCCATCGCCGAGGACGCGGGCCGCCGTCATCAGCATCCCGAGGAACAACAGGATTGCCGCGGCAGCCACCATCCGCCAGACCACCCAGGGCACACTGCTCACGAAGGCGTTGCTGTCCTTGGTCCCGGTCGAGTCGTCCATCCCGAGCGCCGCCGCCACAGCGAACAGCAAGGCCACCGTGCCGATCGTCAGCACCGGCGCCCCCAGCCGTCTACGCCGCACTCGTTCGCTCATCGCGCCCCCTCGGTCGACTCATCACACTCTGAAGACGATACGAGTCCGGTGCGTAACTGAGCAGGTGGTCGCGATCGGCGCGTGCTGGGCACCCCTCAGTCGACCGGAGCTGGTTGGGGCATGGTCGCCCACTGGTGGGTTGTGGTCAGGGCTTCGATGTGGCCGAAGACCGAGTTGGCGAAGTGGCCGCCGGCGATGAGGTCGGGGCTGCCGGCGAAGCGGGTGAGGAACTCCTGGCGGGTCCGCAGTGAGCGGTCCGGGTCGACATCGAAGCGGAAGTTCCACGTCGGCTCGCTCACCTGCGCCTGGGTGTGCATGACGTCGCCGAGGATCACCAGCCGCTGCTCGCTGTCCGGGTCGGCCACGACGATCGACACGTGGCCGGGAGTGTGGCCGGCGGTCGGCAGGATCTCCAAGCCGGGCAGGTCGAAACCGGGATCGCTGAAGAACTGGGCGACTTCGGCCAGCGGTCGCTGAACTGCCTCCGGATGCGGCCCGACGAGCTCGTCCACGCCGGCCCAGTGCTCCCACTCCCGGCGGTCGACGAAATGCCTCGCCTTGGCGAAGGTCAGCCCCTCGACCCGGTGGCCGGCCATGCTCGGCGCCGGCGCCAGGTTCGACGTCCAGCCGACGTGATCGTGGTGGAGATGCGTGAAGAGTACGGCGTCGATGTCGTCGGGACTCAGCCCTTCATCGGCCAAGCTCGTCAGCAGGCGGCCGCCGCGGAAGCTCGCGACACCAGGGAGCTCGAAGTCGACCTCGCCGAGCCCGAGGTCGACCAGTACGGCGGACGACGGCGTACGGACCAGGAACGAACCGACGCTGACCGGCAGCCGGCCGTCGGCGTCCAGGTAGGTCCCGTACCGCGTCCAGCCGGCGGGCGCGCTCGCGGGAAAGAGCTCGGACGGACTGAGCCGTACTTCCCCGTCGGGCAAGTACGTCACGGTCGTCCGACCGATCCTGAGCTGCTCGCGCGGCGCTACATCGACCATGGCCGTTTCCTCTCGGGTAGAAGCTGATGTACTAACTGTTCGTTAGTGCTGCAACCCTCGACAAGTACGCACTTGCAAGTGCGCATCAATCAATTCGCTTGTTGTCATACTCACCGTTCGTTAGTGTCGGGGCATGCCTCAAGAGCCGGCGCGACGACGCCCGCGGCCAGGCAGCCGGCATCCCACCCGGGTCAGGCTGAGCGACGGACATCTGGCCAACGTGTACAGCGCGGCCTGTCCGTCCCGTCAGGCGTTGGACCGGCTCGCCGACAAGTGGACCGTTCTGATCGTCGGGACGCTCGAGCGCGGGCCGCTGCGGTTCGGGCAGCTTCGCGATGCCATCGACGGCATCAGCGAGAAGATGCTGACCCAGACTCTGCGTAGCCTGGAACGCGATGGCCTGGTGGCTCGCCGGGACCACGGCACGATGCCGCCGCAGGTCGACTACCGGCTGACCGAAATCGGTACGACGCTGGCCGCCCCGGTCGCCGCGATCCGCGCCTGGGCGGAGCACTACATCGTCGACATCGAGGCCGCCCGATCCGCACACGACCAGAACCAGCCCTGAAGCCGCTGACCGACAGCAACGCCGTACGGGCTGGAACCCAACGACGCCAGGAGCATTCTTGAAGACCTATGGGCCGGACCTGCTGTCCATCGCCGACGAGCTGACCGACGCGTACGTCGAGATCTTCACCGCACCGCCCTGGGACGCCCGGGATCCGGAGGAGACGCGCACGGCGTTTCGACACCGGCTGGCCGAGGATGTGCGACGGGACGGCTTCGTAGCGTTGGTGGACCACGCCGACGACGGCTCGATCAACGGGTTCGTGACCGGCTGGATCACGCCCGCCCCGTTCCGGACCGACCGGGCGTACGGCAGGGTGGCCGACCGGCTCGGCGCCGAGCGGGTCGGGGAACTGCTGGTCGGGGCGTTCGAGATCGACGAACTCGGTGTCCGCGAGCGCGCCCGGGGTACCGGCCTGGGCCGGCGCCTGCTCGAGGGTCTGGTCGCAGCGCACCCCCGCGCCTGGCTGCTGACCTGGGACCAGGCGCACGACACGGTCGCGTTCTACCGTCGTGTCGGCTGGATCGAGCCCGAAACCCTGCCTGGCCAGGAGAACGACATCGTGGTCTTCCTGGCACCGACACACCACGCCTGAATCCGGTTGAGCGAGCGCCGCGCTCGGTTCACTGCCGCGTTCTCGGGTCGTGCGTCGGATCGGCGTACATGGGCGGGCACCCGTGCTCGATCGCCTTCGGTCGTAGCTCGTAGTGCCAGGGCTCGTTGCGATAGATCGGGCAGAGGCCGTACTTCGCCCCGTGTTCGGACAGCCAGCTCTTCGCCTCCGAGCGCCCGATGTCCACCGCGTGCCCGGAGACGTGCGGCGACCTGTCCGGGGTGGCGACCCAGCGAGCGGCCTTCTCCTTCGATCCGTACTTCGAGATCGCCTCGCGCAGGAGTTGGTTCTGGTACTCCGGTGAGCGCCAACCGCTGTTGACGTAGAACGTGACGCCGTCGTCGGCGGCATCCTTCGCCGCGTCGCGCAGGGCTTGCAGCAGCTTCGCGTCGAGGTTGGCCACGCCGGGGTACTTGTCGTCGAACACCGTCGCATCGTCGGGCAGCGACCCGTCGGCCTCGGTCGCCGGACCGCCGTGATCGCCGCGCAGGACCTCGGTGAACGGGTCCGCAGAGGACCGGTGGACAAGGATCCCGATGACGGCGGCGGCCACCACGACCAGGCCCACGGCGTACGGTCGGAGGCTCCTGCGGGGCGTTGTGCGAGTTGCTGTGGTTCGACTCATGCGAGCCAGTCAAGGCAGTGCGGTGTTGTCAGCTCGTATCCGCTTTTCGATACACGGACGATAAGTGCCGTCTCGTAGCATGGCGATCATGCGTGTGCTGGTCGTCGAGGACGAACCCCTGATGGCGGCCGCCATTCGCGACGGCCTGCGGCTGGAGGCGATCGCGGCCGATCTCGCCGGTGACGGCGACACCGCGCTGGAGTTGCTGAGCATCAACTCCTACGACATCGCCGTCCTGGACCGCGACGTTCCCGGACCGTCCGGCGACGAGATCGCCAAGAGCATCGTTGCCTCCGGCACCGGAACGCCGATCCTGATGCTGACGGCGGCCGACCGGCTCGACGACAAGGCTTCCGGGTTCGAGCTCGGCGCCGACGACTACCTCACCAAGCCGTTCGAATTGCGCGAACTCGTGCTCAGGCTCAGGGCACTCGACCGCCGGCGCAGCCTCAACCGGCCGCCGGTGCGGGAGCTCGCCGGTCTGCGGCTGGATCCCTTCCGCCGGGAGGTCTACCGGGACGGCCGGTACGTCGCGTTGACCCGCAAGCAGTTCGCCGTACTGGAGGTTCTTGTCGCGGCCGAGGGCGGAGTGGTCAGCGCGGAAGAGTTGCTCGAGCGGGCCTGGGACGAGAACGCGGACCCCTTCACCAACGCCGTACGCATCACCGTGTCGGCTCTGCGCAAGCGGCTAGGAGAACCCTGGATCATCTCCACCGTGCTCGGCGTCGGCTACCGCATCGACACGACCTCGGACAGCGAAGGCGGGAGCGGGGACCGTGGATAGACAGCCCGGCTGGAGCGTCCGGCTCAAACTGACGCTCAGCTACGCGGCGGTCATCATGCTTTCCGGCGGCATGCTGCTCGCCGTTGTCTGGGTGTTCCTGTTGCGCTACGTCCCCGCGGTGATGCGCACGCCCACCCCCGGCAGCGGCCCGCACTGGCCGGCCGGACCGGACCGCGCCGCCCTGGTGAGCGCGTTCGCCCCGAAGGCGGCGGCGATGCTCGTCTTCCTGCTGTTCTTCGGGCTGGTCGGCGGCTGGATCCTTGCCGGCAGCATGCTTTCGCCGCTGACTCGCATCACCAACGCCACCCGGCTGGCCGCGAACGGATCGCTGTCGCACCGGGTCCACCTGGAAGGCCGGCAGGACGAGTTCCGCGAACTCGCCGATGCCTTCGACACCATGCTGGAGCGGCTGGAAGCCCACGACGCCGAGCAGCAGAGGTTCGCGGCCAACGCTTCGCACGAACTGCGTACCCCGTTGGCGATCACGCAGACGCTGCTCGACGTGGCCCGCAATGACAAGGACGGCGACACAGGAGAACTCATCGACCGTCTCCGCTACGTCAACACCCGAGCGATCGACCTGACCGAAGCCCTGCTCCTGCTCAGCCGCGCGAACCAGCGTGCCTTCACTCGCGGCCACGTCGACCTGTCACTGGCCGCGGAGGAGGCAACCGAAACGCTGCTCGCCCTCGCGGAGAAGCATGGTGTCGCCCTGGAGACATCCGGCGACCAGGCGCCCACCATCGGTTCGCACGCGCTGCTGTTGCAGATGGCAACGAATCTCGTGCACAACGCGATCGTCCACAACCTGCCGGAGCAGGGCACCGTGTGGGTCCGGACCAGCGTCGAGCCCGGGAACGTCGTACTCACGGTGGAGAACACCGGCGAGAAGGTCACGCCGCAGGCGCTCTCCACCCTCACCGAGCCGTTCCAGCGGGGCAGCCAGCGCATCCGCACCGATCATGCGGGTGTCGGCCTCGGCCTGGCGATCGTCAAGAGCATCGCCCAGGCGCACGACGGAAGCCTCACCCTCACTCCCCGCGCAGCCGGCGGTCTCATCGTCACGGTGAAACTACCCGTCGCGCCGCTCGACCAGTGACAGGTCGCGCAGGAAGCGGGACGACTTACCCGTTTGGTCGTCATATCCGTACCGGCGGTAGAACTCGTGCGCGTCCGACCGCTCCTGCCGACTGGTGACCTCCATCCGGACGCACCCACGTTCCCGCGCGAACGACTCCCCCGCTGCCATCAGCTGGGACGCGACACCACGCCGGCGAGCTCGTTCGGAGACGACCAGCGCCGTGATCCGGCCCCAGGAACCCTCCCGCTCGAAGAACGGGCAGAGCTGTACCGCGATCACGCCGGCCACCACCCCGGCTTCCTCGGCGACGTAGACGACGCCCGACGGGTCGTCACTCCATGCGTTGATCCTGCGCGCCGTGTCCTGAGGCTCACCTTGCGGGTAGCCGAGCACGGCGAGCAATTCGTTGACCGCGCCCGCATCTGCGAGCTGGACCGGTCGTATCTCCATGGTCACTCCGGTTCAGACGATCGGGAAATCGAAGTAGGTGGTCGGGTAGGGCTCGTCCGTCAACGTGTAGTGCCACCATTCGCAGGCGTACGAGCGGAAACCACAGTCCTCCATGATCGACCGAAGATACTGCCGGTACGCCGCTTCGACCTCGGTGACTCCGGCTGCGCCATGGTGCGAGACCGGATCCATCAGATCGTGGTCGCCGCCCATCGGAGCGAGCTCGCCGGTGGTCAGGTCGTAGAGCGTCAGGTCGACCGTGCTGCCCCGGCTGTGGCCCGACTTGGCGGATACATACCCCTGGTCGAACATCTCGGACCGGTCGATCCTCGGATAGTGCCGAAGCTTCGTCCGGCCGTCCTCCGGTTGCTGGGACCAGCGCAGGAAGCAGTCCACCGCTCGTTGCGGGCGATAGCCGTCCCACAACAGCAGGCCCAGGCCGAGGGATTCAGCCTTCTCCTGGGCGCTTTGCAACGCCGTACACAAGGCTCTGGTGCCGACGATCCGGTTGGCCAGATAGCCGTCGACGGGCTTGCCGATGAAGTTGTCCCAGGTGGCGTACTTGGCGTCCCAGCGGACCCCCGGCACGAAGTCGTCCACGAACACGAAGTCGGAGTTCATCGCAGCTTCCCCGTCAGCGCCAACGACACCGCCCGGTCGATCACCTCGCCGAGCGACAACCCCGCGGCCGCCATCATCCGCGGATAGCGGCTGTACGACGTGAGGCCGGGCAACGTGTTGACCTCGTTGAGGACGACCGCTCCGTCCTCGGTGAGGAACATGTCGACCCGCGCCAGCCCGCGGCAGCCGAAGGCGCGATAGATCGCCTTGGCCGTCTCCCGCACGAGCGAGCGCGCCGCCGCGGAGATGTCCGCGGGGACGATCGGGGTCGAGTTGTCGGACCCGCTTTCCGGATCGCTCTCCTGGTGGATCCTGAAGAAGCCGTGGGACAGGGAGATTCGATCGACCTCGCCGACGACCAGGTCCGGATCGATGCCCAGCACGGCGCAACCGACCTCGCTGCCGACGACGGCCGCTTCGATCAGCACCTTCGAGTCGTACTTTCGTGCCGCCTCCACCGCGGCCGGCAGGTCCTCTGGCCGAGCGACCTTGTTGACGCCGAAGGACGATCCCGAGCGGGCCGGCTTGACGAACACGGGACAGCTGACCTGCTCGGGGTCGACTTGCTCGTCGGCCGTGAGGATCCAGAACTCCGGCGTGGCGATCCCGGCGCTCCTGGCGACCAGATAGGCCAGAGACTTGTCGATGCACAGGGCAGAACTCGGGATGTCGCAGCCCACATAGGGGATGCCGGAAAGCTCCAGCAAGCCCTGGATCGCGCCGTCCTCGCCGAGCTTGCCGTGCAGCACGGGCAACACGACGTCGAGTTCGATCGTTTCGTACTTGCCGTCCTCCAGGACGAGCAGGCCGCGGGTGTCCCGATCCGGTGACAGTACGGCGGGCCGGCACCTGCCGTTCTCCCAGTCCGGGCCCGGGCGGTCACAAAGCATCCAGGCGCCGCTGTTGGTGATCCCGAGGTAGAACGGTTCGTACTTGTCCGGGTCGAGGTTCTTCGCAACCTCCTGCACGGACTTGAGCGAGATGGGGTGCTCCTCGGAACATCCCCCGAACAGAATTCCGATCCTCATATCCAGCGCTGCTTTCTGTTCTCGAATTTCCGGCAATTGGCGACCGAGTTCTCCAGCGCGTCGCGCAGGGCGTGGTCGGTGTAATAGGCGGTGTGCGGGCTGACGATCACGTTCGGCAGTTTCTGCAGCCGCACGAGGTTCTCGTTCGGCAGTGGCTTGTTCCGGCAGTCGGCGTAGAAGATGCCTTCCTCGCCTTCGAGCACGTCCAAGGCCGCACCGCCCAGCCGGCCGCTCTCCAGAGCCGCCACCAGAGCTTCGGTGTCGATCAGCGAACCGCGACCGGTGTTGATGACGAATGCGCCCCGCTTCAACTGCTGGATCCGTCGACCGTTCAGCAGGTGATGGGTGTCGGCGGTGAGTGGCGTGTGAAGTGTCAGAACGTCGCTCAGCCGGAGTACTTCATCCAGCGGAAGATAGTCGGCGGAGGTCTGCGGGCGATTGTCGAAGGCAACCATCCGGCAGCCGAAGCCGTGCAGCCTGTCCATGACAGCCGAGCCGATGCGCCCGGTGCCGATGACCCCGACCGTCAGGTCGCCGAGTTCTTTCCCGCGTACGTCGTTCAGCCGGTAGTCGTGAACTGCTGCCCGGCGAATGACGGACCCGGCGTTCCGCAGCGCCATCAGCATCAACATCACCGTGTAGTCGGCGACGCTGTCCGGTGAATAGGCGACCGTCTCGACGCAGATGCCGAGACTCCGCGCGTAGTCCACATCGATGTGATTGCAGCCGATGCTTCTCGTGGAGATGTACTCCACCCCCGCATGATTGAGCGCGAGCAGCGTGGAGTTCGTGATCCGGGCCTTGTGGCCGACGCTGATGCAGCGGTTTCCGGCCGTCAGCCCGATATTCGCCTCGGAAACCGCCGCCTGGGTGATCGTCGGCACCACCCCGAGGCCGGCCGCCAGCTCTCGCAGCACAAGGGCCTCGTCCTGCTCACATCCGTAAAACGTGATTCCCACGGCGGTGGCGGCAGTTGGAGCCCAGGACGCCAGGACTCCGGTGCGTGGTGCTGATTCCCTGGAAGTCATGCCGAGAAGTCAAGACAACACGGTGTTGCCAGCACGTATCGGCGTTTCGATATGCCGACGATAGACAGCCGACCCGGCTGAAGATGCTGGATCAGGTACGGCTCGGGCCCGCGTGGGTCACCCCACCTGCGGACCGCGACCTGATGCGGTAGCGGCCTGGCGGCTGGTCGCGGGCTCGCGAGAACGCACGCGAGAAGGCGTACTCCGACGTGTAGCCGACCGACCTGGCAACGAGTTCGATCGGGTCGTCGGTGTCGCGAAGCCTGCGGGCAGCGAGATCCATCCGCCAGCGGGTGAGGTACGCCGACGGCGTTGCGCCGACGAGCGCCGGGAAGCGCCTGGCAAGCGTCGCGCGGGACACCGCGACCTCGTCAGCCAGCGAGTCGATGGTCCACGGACGCGCGGGATCGCTGTGCAGCGCTACCAACGCGGCGGCGACCACTGGGTCACCGAGGGCGCGCAGCCAGGAAACCGATGGACCGACCGGTTCGTTCTTGATCCAGGACCGCAAGAGGTGGATCAACACCACGTCGACGAGCCGATCAAGCACCGTGGCCGCCGCAAGCTCTTGGTGGGTGAGTTCGCTGCCGAGCAGCCGCAGAGTGTCGTCGAGTGCGTTGCCGCCGGTCCCTGCGGCGATGTGCATCACTTCCGGCAACAGGGTGAGCAGCGGCGTGGCGACAGCGGGATCGTGCCGGTAGGACGCGCACAGGATCCTGGTCCGGCTCGGCTGTGCTCCGACGTGCAGTACTCCGTCGGCAGCCAGCGCCCGCTCGGCAGCCGCATGGTCGAACGGCTCCAGAGCACCATCCCGTTCGCTGGACAGCGCGTGCTCTACGCCGGTCGGCAGCAACACGACATCCCCCGGCATCAACCGCACCTCGCGCCGACCGGGGAGCCGAAGCCACGCCGTACCAGCCGTGATCGCGTGGAATGCCGCGCCGGGCACGCGATCGAGCTCGAGGCCCCACGGTTCGCCGGCGTGGACGGACGCAGCCACAGTGCCCCGTACGCCGGCGACAGCGAGCACTTCAGCCAGCAGATCCACCACCCGATCGTATCCGTAGTACTCATACAGAACTGACGATGAGACGAACGGACAAGAAATTGCGAGTACGAGGCATCGATCCGCAGGTGACGTGCGGAATACGGTCACCCCATCAGCTATCCACAAGGAGATCTCCTCTTGAACATCACCGCAAGCACAGCGCTGGTCACCGGGGCCAACAGAGGCCTGGGAGCCAGGTTCGTCGCCGAGCTCCTGACCGGCGGAGTCACCAAGGTGTACGCCGCCGCGCGCGACCCGAAGTCCGTCGATCCGGCGATCGCGGCCGACCCCCGGGTGCGGACCCTCGCACTCGACATCACCGATCAGGCCAGTGTGGACGCGGCGGTGTCGGTCGCGTCCGACGTGAACCTCCTGATCAACAACGCCGGCGTACTCGGCTTCGGAAGTGCCCTGGAAGGCGACCTCGACCTCTTCGGGCGCGACATGCACACGAACTACCTCGGGACCGTCCGCGTCACCCGCGCCTTCGTTCCCGTGCTGGCATCAAACGGCCCCGCAGTCATCGCCAACGTGCTCACGTTGATCGCTCTCGCCCCCGTCGGCCCGATGGCCGGCTACTCGGCCTCCAAAGCCGCGGCGCATTCCTTCACCCAAGCCCTGCGGGCCGAGGTACGGGATCGCGGGATCGAGGTCGTCGGCGCCTACCCAGGCGGAATCGACACCGACATGCTCGCGGGCGTCGAAGCAGACAAGGCCGCCCCTGAAGAGGTGGCCCGCAGAATCGTTGCGGGCATCGCTGCCGGCGACACGGTGATCTGGCCGGACGACGCCTCAGCGGGCGCCGGCAAGGTCTACCTCGGAGATCCGCTCCAACTCGAACGGCTGCTAGCCGGCTGACCTGGATCCTGGTCGGCCTGAGGCGATTCGACGGTGGCGGTTGCGCGGAGGCGGGCGAGGGCTGTGGCGCTGGGGGTGTCCGGCTCGGCGTGGTAGACGACGAGTTCCTGGCCGGGGGCGGAGCGCACGTCGAAGGCGTTGATCTGCAAGGTGAGTTCGCCGACCTCAGGGTGGTGGAACCGCTTGCTCGTCATTCGGGTACCTCGCGCCTCGTGCTTGTCCCACAGGGCGACGAAGTCCGGGCTGGCCTGGCTGAGTTCCTCGATCACCTGGCGGATGCGCGGGTCGTCGGGACTGCGCCCTTGCTGGAGCCGGAACCCGGCCACCGTGTATCGGGCGACTTCGTCCCAGTCGGGATAGAAGGACCGCGCGTCCGGGTCGAGGAAGATCTTCGCCATCAGGTTGGGCCCCTGCTGGAACCCGTCGAACAACGCGTACGCCGGCGCGTTGCCGGCCAGGATGTCGAAGGCCCGCCCGAGCACGATCGCCGGGTTGTCCGGCCACATCTCCAGCAGCCGCAGCAACTGAGGGTCGACCTGCTCCGGGGCCGCCGGACGGACCGGCACCGGCAGCAGCCCGGCCAGCCGGAAGAGATGCAGGTGAGCGTCGTCGTCCAGCCGCAGCACCTGGCTGAGCGCATCGAGGACCTGGGCCGACGGATTCCGCTCCCGCCCTTGCTCCAGGCGGATGTAGTAGTCGACGCTCACCCCGGCCGCCATCGCGACTTCCTCGCGGCGCAGCCCCGGAACCCGCCGTACGCCGTGGGTCGGCAGGCCGATCAGCTCCGGGGTGACCTGCGCCCGCCTGGCGCTGAGGTACTCACCGAGAGCGGTCGTCGCCATCCAGGAATTCTAGCCAAGCCGGCACCCGGTCACTGCTGTCCCTGCGCTGCGACGGACACCTTCTCCCACTTCTCCCATTCGGCGAGCCGTCGCTGATAGATGCCACGCACGATGGAGGCGGCCTGAGCGCCGAAGAGCACCCGCAACGGCGGCTCCGGAGCATCGACGACTTGGAGCAGCGCCTGCGCGGCAGCGGCCGGCGTACCGGGGCTCTGGGCGCCTCGACGCGCGGCGGCCTCGTCACGCATGGGGTTGTAGGCGTCCAGCGGATCGCTCCGCCGCGCCGACGACCCGGCCCAGTCGGTGTCGAAGCCGCCCGGCTCGACGATCGTGACGCGGATCCCGAACCGGGCCACCTCCGCGGCGAGAGACTCGCTCAAAGCCTCCAGAGCCCATTTGGACGCGTGATACGCGCCCAGATTGGCGAAGGCGCCGACACCACCGATCGAGGAGATCTGTACGACGTGACCGCGCCCGCGTTCGCGCATCCCCGGCAGCGCCGCCTGGGTCACCCGCAGGGCGCCGAAGACGTTGGTCTCCAACTGCTCTCGCAGGTCGTTCGCGGTCAGCTCCTCGAAAGCACCGAAGTGCCCGTAGCCGGCGTTGTTGACCACGATGTCGAGGCCGCCCAGCTGTGCTTCGGCGGTGTGGACGGTCGCATCGACGCTCGCGCTGTCGGTGACGTCGAGAGCGAGCGGTACGAAGGTGTCGGGGTACTGCGAGGCGAACTCGTCCAGGGTGCCCGTGTCGCGAGCCGTGGCAGCCACGTGGTCGCCACGCTGCAGAGCGGCGCGGGCGAACTCCCGGCCGAGGCCGCGAGAGGCCCCGGTGATCAGCCAGTTCTTGGTCATCAGTGTGTTCATGTCGTCCACTCTGGTCGCGGAGACCGCGGCCAAGAAGGGCACAGTGTGCCTGGGAGCAGCGCACCCACCCAGGCGGAGCGGACGGGATCTGTCGGTGACCGCAGGTAGTGTCTGGCCGTGGACGTTGGGGAGCGGATTCAGGAACTTGCCGATCAGATCGTCGTACTGCGCGATGCCTACTACCGGGGTTCGCCGGTGGTCGCCGACGCCGAGTACGACGCGATCGAGGACGAACTGCGGTCGCTGATCGAGGCCAACCCCGAGTCGGCCCCCGACCCGAACCCGCTCGAGCAGGTGGGCGCGCCCGCGGTACTGCACGCGCCGGTCCGGCACTCGCGGCCGATGCTCTCGCTGGAGAAGGCCACCCGCCCCGAGCAGGTGGAAGCCTTCTTCAACCGCTTCCCCGGCCAGTCGGTGGTGGTGATGCCGAAGCTGGACGGCCTGTCACTGGCCCTGGTCTACGAGAACGGGAAGCTGGCGCGAGCGATCACCCGTGGTGACGGGACGACCGGCGACGACGTGACCCCGCTGGTGCGGGCCCTCACCGACGGAGTCCCGGCGAAGCTCGCCGTACCGGGCCTAATCGAGGTTCGCGGCGAGGCGGTGATGCTGCGCTCGACGTTCGCCGCCTACAACGCTGCCCACCCGGACAAGCCGCTGATCAACCCGAGAAACGCCGCCGCGGGCACCCTGCGGGCGAAGGATCCGGCCACCGTCGCCGAGCGCCGCCTGCAGTTCCTCGCCTTCGACCTGCTCAGCGACACCGACGACGCCGACGCGGATCTGGAGCGCGCGCTGCAGACGCTCGGGTTCACCGTCGCGGAGATGCGGCACTGCGATGACGCTGCCGCCGCCCAGGCGGTCATCACCACGATCGAGCAGCAGCGCAACGACCTGGACTACGACCTCGATGGCGCCGTACTGCGGTTGGCCGACCGCGGCGCGTACGCCGCCGCCGGCACCCGGTCAAGCTCACCGCGAGGCGCACTGGCGTTCAAGTTCGCCGCCGAGGAGAAGACCACCGTGCTGGCCGATGTCGTCTGGGACGTCGGCAAAACCGGCAAGATCGCGCCGGTCGCCTGGCTCGAGCCGGTCTTCGTGGGCGGTACGACGGTCACTCGCGCGACGCTGGCCAACCAGGAGGTGATCCGGGCCCGCGGCATCAAGATCGGCGACACGGTGCTGGTCCGCCGCGCGGGTGACGTGATCCCGTTCGTCGCGGGTGTGCTCGACGCGTCCAAGCGCACCGGCGCTGAGCGAGACATCGTGCCGCCGGCCGTGTGCCCGTCCTGCGAGCAGCCGTTGATCGAGCAGGGCAACAGCCGCGAACTGTTCTGCACGAACGTCGCCTGCCCGGCCCAGACCGTCCGGCGGCTCATCCACTGGGCGTCCCGCGCGGCGGCCGACATCGACGCGATCGGCGGGGTCTGGATCGAGCGGCTGGCCGAAGCCGGCATCCTGGAGAATCCCTCGGACTTCTACCAGCTGACGAAGGAGAAGCTGCTGGAGTTCGATCGGGTCGGCGAGGTCTCGGCGACGCGGATGATCGAGTCGATCGACGCGAGCCGTGAGGTCGGCCTGCGCCGGGCGCTGATCGGGCTGGCGATCCCGATGGCCTCCGAGGGCACCGCGACCAGGCTCTGCCGAGCGGGCTTCGTTTCGCTGGAAGAGGTTGCCGAGGCGGGCGTCGACGCCTTGGTCGCAGTCGACGACATCGGGCTCAAGGTGGCCACCTCGCTGAGCGAGCACCTCGCCCGGTTGCGCCCGGAGCTCGAGCGGCTTCGCGCGGCCGGGGTCTCGCTCGACGTCCGCGAGGAAGACCTCCCGCCGGTCGTCGCCGCCGGAGCACCACTGGCCGGCAAGACGGTGGTCGTCACCGGCTCGATCAGCGACCCACGCTCCGGCGAGAAGGTCACCCGTCCCGCCTTCCAGCGACTCTGCGAGAAGGCCGGCGCGACCATCGCCTCCTCGGTCTCGGCCAGTACCGACTTCCTCATCACCGGCGCCGATGTCGGCGCGGCCAAACTCACCAAGGCCGAGAAGCTCGGCGTCACCGTCGTCGACCAGTCCGAGATCTGGCAACAACTCCAGGCCGCCGACCTCCTCCCCCGCTGACTCCCGCGCCGACCGGCGGCTGCCGGTCGGCGCGGTACCGATTGATGGCATAGTGCGCACGCTGGGGTGGTCGGGGCGAGTGGGGAGATGTGCTGGCATGTGGCGGGACAGAGCGCGGTACTGGTTCGACAGCACGATGTCTCGCGGTACTCCGGCGCTGATCGGCTGGCTCGGACTGGCCTCCGCACTGCTGGTGCTGGCCACGTCGGGCCTGCTGCTGGTGCTCGCACCGACAGACGCCAAGGGCCACGGCGGGTGGCACGGCGTGCTGTGGATGAGCCTGTTGCGGACTCTCGACCCCGGCACGATGGGAGGCGACCAGGGCGGCCTGTTCTTCCTGGCCTTGATGCTGGCGGTGACCCTGGGCGGGATCTTCATCGTCAGCTCGTTCATCGGTGTGCTGACCACCGGCCTGGAGAACAAGATCACCGTCCTGCGCAAGGGCAGGTCACGGATCGTCGAGCAGGACCACACGGTCGTGCTCGGCTGGTCCGAGCAGATCTTCACCGTGGTCTCGGAACTGGCGCAGGCGAACCAGACCAATCGGCGGTCCTGCGTCGCCATCCTCGCCGACCGGGACAAGGTCGAGATGGAGGACGCGATCCGCGCCCGCGTTCCCGACCTCGGCCGGACCCAGGTGGTCTGCCGGACCGGCAACCCGCTGCGTCCGGCCGATCTGGACCTGGTGGCCCTGCGGTCGGCGCGCTCGGTGATGGTCCTGCCACCCGATACCGACGACGCCGACATCCAGGTGATCAAGGTGCTGCTGTCGCTCGGCTCCCGTGCGACCGAGGCGGACGGTCCGCGCGTCGTCGCGGCGGTGGCCGACTCTGCGAACCTCCCGGCGGCGCAGCTGGCCGGCGGGCCGCGCGCACAGTTGATCGGCGCGGACGACCTCGCCGTACGGCTGCTCGTCAACGCGCACCGGCAGTCCGGGCTGTCCGCGGTCTGTGCCGACCTGCTCGCGTTCGCGGGCAACGAGTTCTATCTGAAGACGGAGCCGAGCTTGAGCGGATCCACCTTCGCAGCGGCGGTGCACGCCTACGAACTCGGCGTACCGGTCGGTCTGCGGCACGGGGACGACAGCATCGAGCTCAATCCACCGGGCGACTTCCCGATCCGCGACGGCGACGAGCTGATCGTGCTGGCCGAGGACGACACCATGATCCGGCTCGCCCAGACCCCACCGCGCGTGGTCGAGCACGCGATCGCACCTCCCACGGACCGGCCGCCCGCGCCCACCCGCACCTTGATGATCGGCTGGAACAAGCGGGCACCGCAGATCCTCGAACTCCTCGACGCCTTCGCCTACACCGGTTCCGTACTCCGGATCGCCGGCCCCGAGCCGATCGCGGACCAGTTCGGCGGCTACCCGAATCTCGCCGTCACCACGACGATCTGCGAGCCCACCAACCGGGCTCAGCTCGAGGCGCTCGATGTCACCGGCTACCAGCACCTGATCGTGCTGGCCGCGGACGACCTGGGTGTCCAGGAGGCCGATGCGCGCACGTTGGTGACGTTGCTGCACCTTCGCGACCTGGCGCGGTCGCTGGAGATCCCGTACTCGATCGTCAGCGAGATCAACGACGACGCCAACCGCGAGATCGCCGAGGTGACCCGGGCCGACGACTTCGTGGTCAGCGACAAGCTGATCAGCCTGCTGCTCACCCAGCTGACCGAGAACCGCCATCTGGCGAAGGTCTTCGAGGACCTGTTCAATCCCACCGGCGCCGAGATCTACCTCAAACCCGCGACCGACTACCTGCGGCCGGACACCGACGCGACCTTCGCCACGATCGTCGAAGCCGCTCGCCGGCTGGGTGAGACCGCGATCGGCTACCGCGTCCACGACGAGTTCTACCGGCCGCCGGCGTACGGCGTCGTACTCAATCCACCGAAGAACGCGCCGGTCACGCTGACCGCCCTGGACCGGGTCGTCGTCCTCGCCGAGAACTGATCCAGGCGTCAGCACGCGGCGAATTGGTTGCGGGCGTGTGGCGGAGTCGTCACAGTCCGGAAAGGCTTGTTGCCGGGTCAGGTTTGCGGGTACCGGAAGAGCGTTGATCGTCAGGAGGTGGCGATGCGCGTCGCGGACCGGTACGAGCTCGAAGCTGTCATCGGCCAGGGCGGGATGGGCCAGGTGTGGCGCGCCACCGATGCGGTTCTCGGCCGGCCGGTGGCGGTCAAACTGCTCAAGCAGGGCCGGACCGGCCGGGAGGCCGCCGCGATGTTTCGCCGGGAGGCGCAAGCGGCAGCGGTCGTCAACAGTCCTCACGTCGTCGGCGTGCACGACTTCGGTCCGCACAACCAGAGCTTCTACCTGGTGATGGAGCTTGTCGTAGGCAACACTCTGGCCGCCGCTCTGCAGCAGTTCGGCCCGTTCAGTCCGCCGGCCGCCGCGGAGGTCGTCGGCCAGACGGCGGACGGACTGTCGGCGGCCCACGACCAGGGCGTGATCCACCGCGACATCAAGCCCAGCAACCTGCTGATGGCCGACGACGGCACGATCAAGATCGCCGACTTCGGCATCGCCTGCTTCCTGAACCACAGCGCGGAAGATCAGGTTCCGCAGCAAGGAGTGCTCGGCACCAGCTACTACCTCGCGCCCGAACGGGCGCGGGCCGAGCCGGTCGGGCCGGCTGCCGACATCTACTCACTCGGGTGCGTCCTCTATCAGCTTCTGACCGGCGCGCCGCCCTTCCTCGCCGACACCCCGACCGGTGTACTGCGTCAGCATCTGGTCGGCGTGCCGGCACGGCCGGCCCGCGTCGGCAGCGGTTTCGGCCGCCAGCTGCTCCGCATGCTGGCGAAGGACCCCGCTGACCGGCCCGATGCGGACGAGGTGGCTGCCTGGTGCCGGCGGATCTCTGCGGACCATCCGGCTCATCCACCGGCGGATGCTGAGCTCTTCGCGGGCCCCACCACCCAACTGCAGACCGTGAGCAGCCGGTACGAAAGAACTTCGGCGTGCCAGCTCTCACTGAAAGAGACTGTTTGATTACACTAGGTACTCACCTGGGTACAGGGATGCTGCCTCGGAGAACGGTCACCTTCGCGAAAGCAGGGTCTCTGGATGTCGAAACCCGCGTGCTGCCTGCTGTCCCTGACGGTCTTCCTCGGCATCGCCGGGTGCAGCGACGTGCCCCCGGAGCTGCCGGCCTCCGAGCAGCTCGCTGAACATCCGGCCGCGGCTGCCGTGACGCCGAAACCCAAGCCTCCGGCGCCACCGCAGGCGCAGTTGCCGCGGGGTGGCCGCCTGATCTTCCCGGCTCATCAGCTGGTCGCCTTCGTCGGCGCGCCGGGCTCACCCGCACTGGGTCCGCTCGACGCCGACCTCGACGAGCGAGCCCGACGACTGGAGCGGCTGGCGACGTCGTACCGCGGTGGCCGGTCGACCCTTCCCGTGATGGAGCTGATCGTCGTCACGGCACAGGGCTCGGCCGGACGCGACGGCATGTACCGGTCCCGGATCGACCCGGCGCAGATCGGCAAGTACCTCGCGGTCGCGCGCAAGTACCGGATGCTCTTGATGCTTGACGTGCAGCCAGGCCGCGCCAACCCGGTCGACGAGGTACGACGGCTCGAACCGTGGCTCCGGCTGCCGGACGTCGGTCTGGCGGTGGACCCTGAGTGGCAGGTCGGGCCCGGTCAGGTGCCGGGCCGGGTCTTCGGCCGGACGACCGGGCCCCAGCTGAACGCGATCGCCGCCTATTTGTCCACGCTCGTCACCCGGTACAGGCTTCCGGAGAAGCTCTTCGTTTTTCACCAGCTGGCCAAGCCGATCGTGCGCGACGAGACCGCGGTTCGCACCTATCCGGGTGTGGCGACGGTGAAATCCGTCGACGGGATCGGCAGCCGGGCGCAGAAGCTGGCCACCTATCGCGGATTGA
The DNA here is from genome assembly GCF_004365175.1 of Kribbella voronezhensis. Lineage (NCBI taxonomy): Bacteria > Bacillati > Actinomycetota > Actinomycetes > Propionibacteriales > Kribbellaceae > Kribbella > Kribbella voronezhensis. The sequence goes on from NZ_SOCE01000001.1 coordinate 1,754,850, forward strand.
CGACGAAGCTCCCGCGGGGCGTTCGCAGCGGGTTCAAGCTCTTCTACCAGGAGGACACCCGGCACGGGGTACTGATGACACCGGCGCAGGTTCTCGCTGTGCGACCACGCCCCGAGCTGGTGATCTACGAATGACCGGCCTGACCCGGCGGAGCTTCCTCGCGGCGGCCGTATCGTCGACGGTGCTGGCTGGTTGCGCCGACACGGCCGCAGACACCGCGCCAGTCGTGAGCGGCTCGCGACCTACGCAGCCGACGCCGACACCCCGCCGTACGGCGCGACCCCGGCTGCCGGCCGGTGTCCACGCCAACAAGCTCGGCCTGATCCCGGTGCTCATGCATCACCGGCTGGTTGCGTCGAATCCCGGCAGCTATGACCTGACCCCCGCCTACTTCCGGGCGGAACTCGACCGCCTGTACCGCGAGAACTACTACCCCGTCCGCGCCATCGACCTGGTCAGCCGGAACCTGGACTCGGTTCCACCGGGGAAGACGCCCGTGGTCCTGACGTTCGACGACGGCACTCCGGGACAGGTCGCCTTCGACGCCGGCGGCCAGGTCGCCCCGGACTGCGCATTGGGGATCCTGCGAGCCTTCCACGCCCGGCACCCCGACTTTCCGGCCGTTGCGACGTTCTACGTCAACAAGAATCCGTTCGGCCTGACGGGCGCCGCTGCCGCCCAGGCTCTGGTCCGCTTGAACGACCTCGGCTGCGAGGTCGGCAACCACACCTGGAGCCACCCGAATCTGCACACGCTGACCCGGGCACAGGCCGAAGCCGAGATCGGCAGCCTGGCCGCCCTGGTGAGCCGTGCCATTCCGATGGCCCCACCGCGGACGCTGGCCCTCCCCTTCGGAGCCCACCCTCGCGACCCCGGCGTCCTGGCTCGCGGCGGAGCAGGCGGTACGGCGTACCGGAATCTCGGTGTGCTGCTCGTCGGGGCCGAGCCGAGCCACTCGCCCTTCCATCCCGGCTTCGACCCGATGGCGATCCCGCGGATCCGCTGCAGCTCGCGGGACGGCGAGCTCGAGTTCACCTACTGGCTCGACCGCCTCGCTCGCCGGACCGCCCTGAAGTTCATTGCCGGCGGCAACTCAATCGGCGTTGCCAACGGCATCTTTCAGTCGCCGGTCTGGGAGTTGGGGGCGTGCACCGGCTTCGACTGCGTGGAGGAGCGCTGGCGAAGATAGACGGAGCCGCCGATGATCGCCGCCACGGCGAGGAACTCGCTCTGCCAGTTCTGGAACGACTCGAACCAGAACTGCGACGTGTGGACGTACTGCCAGGTCGTGACGGCCTGCCCGCCGTGCAGTTGCTGGTCCTGGCTGTAGGCACGGGCACCGGTCACCGCATGTAGCCAGATCGACAGAGCGAACACCAGGCCGAAGGCGATCGCGAGCGAGTTCTCGTACAACCTCAGCACCAGCTCGGAGCCACGCCGTACCGGCCAGGGCGCCTCCGGATCGTTGCGGTGGTTGCGCGGATCCTCGTCCTGCGGCGCGTCCTCGTCGATGGGACGCGATTCCGCCGACCCCTTCTGCACCAGGAAGGTCGTCAACAGCACGTACATCCCCATCTGCAGGAACTCCGACTCCCAGTTCTCGAAGACGGTCTCACCGAACGAGGAGGACCCGGCATACTGCAGCAGTGTCTGGGTCGGCTGATCGTGATCGGTCAGATCCTCGTTCTCGTGCGCGTGACCGGTCAGCAGTACGCCGAGCAGGAACAGCGCGAACAAGGCGAGGTTGACCAGCAGCAAGGCGCGGAACCGCACCCACTGCCCTACGCCGCCACGCCGGCCCACGGCAACCTTCGAATCGTCCATGCCCGGCCAGTACCCACCAGCGAACGAACCGGACACCGGACCGGCCCGCTGGTTTTCGAAGCCGTCCACCGGGCACTGGGGATCCAGGAACCAACGAGACGGAGCTGGTCATGTCGATCCTGGACCGATTCAAGCGCTGGCGCCTGGCCCACCAGGTCAACGAGGCGGACGCACCCGCGGACACCACGACGGCCATGACGAGGGCGGAAGGCGGCGACCCGCGAGGCGGCACGCCGGCCACCACCGGCACCGGTTCCAGCGGCGACTTCGTCGGCCGGGTCGCCGGCGACGAGGCCGAAACCGGCCCGAGCGGCGCCGAGGCCCGCGCCGCCGGCACCAAGGACACCCCTGAAGAACGCTGAGGAGATCGGACATCGAGGAACTCGGTCCGAGCTCCGGCGAGATCGGCCAGGGCGCCGACGAGATCGGTCCGGACACCGGCGAGATTGGTTGCCGACGGCATCTCGCGCTCCGGGCCCGGGGCAACCGGTTTGCCCGTCAGGTGATCCGGGTACCGAAAGGCGTCTTATCGTCGCACCAGCCGGGAGATCGTGATGCCGGGCAAGTCGTCGAACGTGAAGAACGAGAAACAGTACGAGGCGCTCAAGGACAAGGGAATGTCCAAGGAGCGCGCCGCCAAGATCGCCAATTCGCCGAAGGCGAGCGAACACGGTGGCAAGCAGAGCGGCAAGGGTGGTAACAGCAGCCAGGGCGGCACCACCGCGCAGAAGAAGGAAGCCGGCCGCAAGGGCGGAAAGGCAGCGGCCAAGAAGAGCTAATGTCCCGGACTACCGGACCGGGGCGTTCCGCAATAGCATCGAAGGCAGCCGAAGGGCCTGGCCTGGTGCCTCCCCCCGCACCGCCGGGTCCTTCGCCCGCCCCCTTTTCCGCCCGCTAGTCGGTCTCGGCCGTCTTGGTCGTGACGCGCTGAGCGGCCTTGTCGAACAAACGGTCGGGCACCAGCCGGCGGATCTTGGGCACCACCGCGGCGGCCGCGCCGACCGGGTACCGCGTCCGCGGTTTCGCACTCGTCACCGCGTGCTCGATCACCGCGGCGACCTTCGCCGAGCTCGCGCCGTTCTTCGACGCGCTCCGCAGCGACTCGCGGAAGGCGTTGATCCTGTCCGCATACCGCTCGGAGGCCGGCAACCGGTCGAGCGTTTCGACCGCCTTGGCCCACAGCGGCGTCGCGATCGGCCCCGGCTCGACGATCGAGACCCAGATCCCCTCCGGCGCCAACTCCTGACGCCAGGCGTCCCCGATCGCCTCGATCGCGTACTTCGAGGCGTGGTACGCACCGGCGAACTGCACCGAGACCAGGCCGCCCACGGAGCCGACGAACACGATCCGGCCGCCGTGGCCACGCCGGAGCAGCGGAAGGACGCTCTGGGTGACCGCGACGGGGCCGATCACGTTGACCTCCAGTTGCTGCCGGAGGCTCTCGATCGGCAGAAGTTCGAGCGGGCCCGCGATCCCCTGTCCCGCGACGTTGACGACCGCGGTCAGCGGGTCCCCGCCGAGCTGCGACGCCACCGCCTCGGCCAGGCTTTCGACCGAGGCCTGGTCGGTGACGTCGACAGCGTGAACGCTCAGCGCGGGTGACGCCTGCCGAGCAAGGATCTCGCCGTCCGCGAGGTCGTGCACGGCAGCGAACACCCGGATCCCGGCGCGGTCCAGCCGAAGCGCTGTGTTCGCTCCGATCCCGCTGCCCGCGCCGGTCAGGAGAACAGAAGTCATCGTCCCGCGTCCGGCCGATCGACGTCGCCGCGCCAGCCGCCGGTCTCGTGACCGCGCTTCTCGATGAACTCCTTGAAGCGCCGCAGGTCGCCCTTGACCCGGTGACTGATCAGGCCGGTCTTGTCCGCGACGTTCTCGGCGATCCCCTCCGGCTCCAGGTCCATCTGGGCCGTCACCCGGGTCTTGGTGTCGTCGAGCCGGTGGAAGGTGATCACACCCGCATGGCGTGGCTCCGAGTCGGAGGTCCAGGCGACCCGCTCTTCCGGGTGCTGCTCGGTGATGGTGGCGTCGAACTCGCGGGTGACGCCCGCGATGCTGGTCACCCAGTGCGTGTGGGTGGCGTCGAGCTGCCTGATCTCGTCGACGCCTTCCATGAACTGCGGGAACGACTCGAACTGCGTCCACTGGTTGTAAACCGCGGTGATCGGCGCCTCGACGTCGACCGACTCAGTGGTGTTGCCCATCTGTGGTTCCTCCCTAGGCCCCGGTACTGCGAGGCGAGTTGTGCACTGGTTCGTCCCGCCCCCAGTACCCAGCGATTTCAGGGGAAACCTGAAACCTATGCACGCCTGCGCCGCACCTTCCAGCCCGCGCCCGCCACCGCGGCGGCCACCGTCGTACCGGCGAGCGGTCGCAGCCAGTGGCGGCCCCAGCGCCCGTACTCGCCGTCTCCCCGCGGACTCGGTGCCGGCACGTTGCCGGGATGGGCGCCGACCTTGTCGCGGGACAGTCCGCCCGCCTTCATCAGCGGGGTGACCAAGCGGTCGAACACGCCCGGCAGCCACCGGAATCCGAACAGGGTCAGCCGATTGGCCACGCCGACCGACGTCGCCCGCCGCGGCCGGTCGGCGAGTCGCACGATGCGCCGGGCGACCTTCTCGGGTGGGTCGACCGGTGGCGGCGGCCGGCCGATCCGGCCCGCGTAGTTCGCGGCCTGCGAGTAGGCCGGTGTGTTCACCGACCCCGGCCAGACCAGGGCCACCTCGACTCCCGGATCCGGTCGGACCTCGAGCTGCCAGGTCCGGGTCAGGCCGTGAATGGCCCACTTGCTGGCGACGTAGGAACTCAGGTACGGCGTGGCGATCGTGCCCAGCAAGGAACCGACCACGATCAGCGTGCCGCTTCCCTGACTGCGGAAACTGCGCAGAGCCGATCGCCCCACGTTCGCCGTGCCTTGGATGTTGACGGTCAGCACGTGATCGAAGATGTCCGTGGGAACGTCCTCGAAGCGCCCGTACGCAAGGACTGCCGCGGCGTGCACGACAACGTCGATCGCCCCGAACCGCTGCTCGGCGACCACCATCAACTTCTCGACCTCGCCGGCAGCCGCCACGTCCGTCGGTACGACGAGCACCTCGCCGCCATCGGAGACGCACAGTCTCTCGGCGGCGGCGAGACTCTCGGCCGACCGTGCCGCCAGGACGAGCCGAGCGCCCTGCCGCGCAAAGGCGCGCGCGGTCGCGAGCCCGATGCCGCTCGAGGCGCCGGTGACGACGACGACTCGGGTCACGGCGTCAGCAGCACCTTCACGGCGCCGTCCTGCTTCTTCTGGAACATCTCGTACGCCGCGGGGCCTTCGGACAGCGGCAACCGGTGCGTCGCGAAGCCGTCGACCCCGAGCGGGTCGTCATCGGTCAGTAGCGGCAAGATGTCGTCCACCCAGCGGCGCACGTTGCCCTGCCCCATCCGGAGCTGGATCTGCTTGTCGAACATGGTCAGCATCGGCAGCGGATCGGCCGCCCCGCCGTACACGCCGCTCAGCGAGATCGTGCCGCCGCGGCGGACCAGGTCGATCGCCAGGTAGAACGCCGCCAGCCGGTCGACGCCGACCGTCTCCATCATCTTCTCGGCCAGCCCGCTCGGCAGCAGCCCGACGAGTTTGTGCGCGGCCTGCGCCTTCGGCGACCCGTGGGCCTCCATCCCGACCGCGTCGATCACCGAGTCGGGACCACGCCCGTCGGTCAGCTGACGTACCTGCTCGGCCACCTGGTCGGAGTACTCCAGGATCTCGACTCCGCGGGCCTGCGCCCGGCCGAGCCGCTCGGGCACCAGGTCGATGCCGATCACGCGGTAGCCGCGATGGATGCCGATCCTGGCCGCCATGTCACCGATCGGGCCGAGGCCGATCACCGCGAGCGTGCCGCCGTCGGGCACACCGGCGTAATCGACCGCCTGCCAGGCGGTCGGCAGCACGTCCGACAGGAACACGAACCGGTCGTCGGCCGGACCCTCCGGTACGACGATCGGCCCGTACTGCGCCTGCGGCACCCGGAGGTACTCCGCCTGCCCGCCGGGCACCTGGCCGTAAAGCCTGGTGTAGCCGAAGAGCGCGGCGCCCATGCCCTCCTTGCGAACCTGGGTGGTCTCGCACTGCGACTGCAGACCCTGGTCGCACATGAAACAGTGCCCGCACGCGATCCCGAAGGGGATCACCACGCGGTCCCCGGCCTTGAGGTTCGTGACCTCCGAACCGGTCTCGACCACGACGCCCATCGGCTCGTGCCCGAGGACGTCACCCGGTGCGAGGTACGGCGCCATCACTTCGTACAGATGCAGGTCCGAGCCGCAGATGCCGGTCGACGTCACCTGGATGATCGCGTCGGTCGGCTCCTGGATCACCGGATCCGGCACGTCGGAGTACTCGATCTTTCGTTTTCCCTGCCAAGTCAATGCCTTCATACCGGCGGCCGGTACCCGGATCCCCGGCAGCGAACCGAAAGTTGTGCAACCGGCTCAGCGTCGCGCCCGCCGCCACGCCGAGGCGGCCGCGGCAGCCACACCGGCGGTCGCCAGAGCCACTGGTCCGCGGTGCTGCGAGGCCCACAACTGGTAGCTGCGGCTGGTCGACCTGCTGTCGAAGACACCGTGGGTGCCGAAATCCTCTTCGCCCTGCCCGTCGGCCGGTTCCCACAGGTTGGCCGGCGAGTCCGCTGCGTGCGGCTGGTCGGTCTGCTGGGACTTGTACCCCGTCCGGGCCAGGTAGTGGTCGAGGAGACCCGCTGCGAACTTGTTCGCGATCAGCGTCGCCGCCGTCGGACCGCCCACCCAGTACTCGCGGCGCCGCGGGTGGTCGGCGGCGTACAGGATCGCCTTCGCGGCCACCTCGGGCTGGAAGATCGGCGGCACCGGTTGCGGGTGCCTGGGCAGCCTGGACAGCACCCAGGAGAACTGGGGCGTGTTCACCGCCGGCATCTGGACCATCGTCACGTGCACGTTCGACTTGTCGTGCAGCAGTTCGCAGCGCAGCGAGTCGTGGAAGCCCTGGATGGCGTGCTTGGCGCCGCAGTACGCCGATTGCAAGGGGATCCCGCGATACGCGAGCGCGGAGCCGACCTGGACGATCGCACCCCGGTCGCGCGGCTTCATCCGGTCCAGTGCGGCCCGGGTGCCGTAGACGTAGCCGAGATAGGTCACCTCGGTCGCCCGCTTGAACTCGGCCGGCTCGATCTCGGTGAACGGCGCGAAGACCGAGGTGAAGGCGACATTGACCCAGACGTCGATCGGACCGAGTTCGGCCTCGACCCGGGCGGCCGCGCTCTCCACCTGGTCGTAGTCGGCGACGTCGACCGCGATCGGCAGCGCCGTACCGCCGGCCGCTTCGACCTCCTCGACCGCGCCCTTCAGCCCTTCTTCGCCGCGCGCGAGCAGGGCCACCTTCGCCCCTCGCGCCGCGTAGGCGATGGCGGTCGCCCTGCCGATCCCGCCACTGGCCCCGGTCACCACCACGGTCTGGACCTGCCCGTTCACGCTCACAGCCACTGACTCCTTCGTCGTCGGTCCCGGTGCTTCCGGTTCCCACCGCGTGCCGGTTCAACCCGTGACTGAGGGGCGGTTCGCCGGGGTACCGGCACCGGCACCGGAACCCCCGACGGACGGAGCGTTGTGTGACAGAGCAGATTCCCCTCTCCGGCGTCGTACTGGACGCGCCGGATCCGCGCGAGCTGGCGAAGTTCTACCGGCAACTGCTCGGTTGGGAGATCGTTCAGGACGACGAGAACTGGGCGCAGCTGCGGGGGCCTGCCGGCAGCAGCAAGATCTCGATCCAGCGCGAGCCACACCATCGGCCCCCGGCCTGGCCCAGCGAACCCGACCGCCAGCAGATGCAGCTCCACCTCGACTTCGAGATCTCCGACCTCGGGGAGGCCCAGCAACGCGCTGTCAGCGCAGGAGCGACCGTGATGGACTGGCAGCCGCAAGAAGAAGGCGTCCGGATCTTCGCCGACCCGGTCGGGCACGTCTTCTGTCTCTTCCTGCCCGGCTGGTAGCGCCTTGTACTGGGGCGTAACGGCGACGGCTCTGTGACGGGCGGAGGCGTCGGTGCATTATTGGGGCATGGATCAGCCCGGAGGCGCGGAGGCGCTAGGAGACGGCGAGGTGGAGCCGCGGTTCGACACGTTCACAGCCGACGGCATGGCGACGGCGGACGCCTTCGCCCGGCTCGCTGTCGAACTGCACGACTCCGAAGGTGTCGAGGAGACGATCCATGCCGTCGTCGCCTTCGCGATCCAGGCGCTGGACTGTTCGCATGCCGGCGTCGCCACCGCCGGCCGGGGCCGCAAACCCGAGATCCCCGCGGTCACCGATCCGGTCGTCGCCGAGATCTACCGGTCGCAGCTGACCTATGGCAACGGGCCGATGACGGTCTGTATGGACGAGCGGGTGCCGATCCTGGTCACCGACACCGCGGCCGACAACCGCTGGCCCGAGTGGGCGGCGCAGGTCCGCGACCTCGGCGTACGGAGTGTCTTCGACGTGCCGTTGAACTCGGCGGCCGGGACCGTCGGCGTGATGGGGCTGTACAGCAACCGGCCGGACGCCTTCAGCACCGACGACCAGGCCATCGCGCACATCCTTGCCCGGCACGCGACGGTCGCCATCGCGAACGCGCGCCATGACGCCACGATGATCCAGGCCATCGACGCCCGAAAGCTGGTCGGACAGGCGATGGGCATCCTGATGGAGCGCTTCGACCTGGACGGCGACCGCGCCTTCGAAGTACTGCGACGCTACTCCCAGGACAACAACGTGAAACTGCGGGACGTGGCCCAGTACCTCGTCGAGACCCGCCAGCTCCCGACCGCTCGGCACCGCGTGAACGGCAGCCGGCCGACGAGCCCTGCGCCGTAACCGCGCGCACCGGCCGTAGTCGCGGTTCGTGCCCGGCCCAGTCGGCGTCCACCACCTGCCAGCCGCGTCCCGCGGTTCGGGCCGCGCGCGCCGGTGGGTTTCGGCGCGCGCGGCACGGTCTGTCAGGCGGCCGAGGGGAGGGGTTCGAGGCGGTCGCGGAGCGTGTCGAGGATCTGCCGGAGGACCCGGGAGACCTGCATCTGGCTGACGCCGACCTCCCGGCCGATCTCGGACTGCGTCCAGCCCTCGACGAACCGCAGTTCCAGGATCCGCCGCTCGCGCTGACCGAGGTCCGCGAGCACCGGCTGGAGCATGTCCACCGCCTCGAGCTGGCTGACGGCCCGGTCCTCCTCCTCGGCCATGCAGTCGGCCAGCGTGAGCCCTTCTTCCTGCCCGGCCGGACGATCCAGCGACAGGGTGTTGAAACAGCCCCGCGCCGCCATCGCCTGCTCGACCTCGTCCGCCTCGATCCCGAGGTACGACGCGACTTCGTCGATGGACGGCTCTCGCCCGAGCCGTTGTTCCAGCTCCGGCAGTTTCGCCGAGACGGCACCCTGGATCTCCTGCAACCGGCGGGGAATCCGGACCGTCCAGGCACAGTCGCGGAAATACCGCTTCACCTCGCCCCGGATGGTCGGTACCGCGTAGCCGATGAACGGCGTCTCCGCGTCGAGGCGGTACTTGGTGGCCGCCTTCATCAGCCCGAGGAACGCGACCTGCTCCAGGTCCTCGATCTCCGCGCCGCGGCCCCGGAACCGGTGGGCGATACCGCGGGCTATCTCCAGATTCAGCTCGACGATGCGATCGAGCAACTCCTGCTGCTCGGCCGGGTCGCTGCTGCGCTCCCGGAGTTCGAACAGTTCGATCGTCGCCGCCTCCCGGGCGGCCCGATCACCGGCCGACGAACACTGCGCCGGCAGCGACTGCTGACTACTATCGATCACAGAAACAGTCATCTTTGACCTCGCGACATCTCAGTCACGGCGCGGCACATCTCTGGACCGCGGTCAAATGGCCCTTCTCCGTTACCCAGCGAGTTCAGCTACATGTATGACAATTCCGTCTCAGCGGAATCCGCTAGGCAGGGGTCCGGCGGGCAGCGGATTTCGGCCGGGCCGTCCGGTGGTGCAGCGCGTCCGGCTCGGACTCGTCGCGCGGCGCGCTCTTCGGCGTGGGGCACACCGGTCCACGCCGCACCGGGCCACCGCCGAGTCTTCGGCTCTTCCACTGCTTCTCGTCGTAATCGTAATAAGTATCGACGCCGCCCACAGTCATCATCGTTCTCCCGCCAAACCGATATCACTCGATCCGGCTGCTGACTGCTTAACAGACCGCCGCCAACAGATTGCCACGATTCGATCGCACATACCAGTCCCGTTTTCGGCACAGCCGGATCACGAATCCTCAAGGTCGCGCGAGCCGGCTCGTCGCGGGGCCGTCGAGGATTTCGCCGTCCGGGCCGAACCGGGAGCCGTGACAGGAGCAGTCCCAGGTGGTGTCGGCCCGGTTCCAGACCAGCCCGCAGCCCAGGTGCGTACAGACGGGTTTCACCAGGTGCAGTTCGCCTTCGCTGTCCCGATAGGCGCCGACGGTGTCCTTGCCGTGCTGCAGCAGACCGCCTTCTCCCGGTTCGAGGTGGTCGACGCCGCCCGACAAGCGAGTGACGTGTCCCAGGGCGAAGTCCTTGCCGACGCTCAGATTCTCCTTCACCAGTTGGGCGACGGCGGCCACGCCGCCGATCCGGTTCGCGGTGTAGAGGTCGGCGTCGGGATGTTTCCGGCCGGCCACGAGATCGGCGAGGATCGCCGCCGCGACCGTTCCTTGCGTAAGGCCCCATTTGTTCATCCCGGTCGCGACCAGCAGCCGGTCGCTGCCGGGCGCGGTACCGATGTAAGGCAGCAGGTCCGGCGTGGCGTAGTCGTGCGCCGACCATCGGTACTCCGCACTGATCTCGCCCGTGCCCCAGGTCGAGCGAACCCAGTCCAGCAGCGCCTCGTAGTTCGCCTCCGTGTCCGCTTGGGCCTGGGAGTCCGCATCGCCCGGACTGGTGGTCTCGGGTCCCGCGCCGACCACGATCAGGCCGTTGGGGCCGCCGCCTGGCCAAGGCCGGGTCGACCGGACCGGATCGTCGATGCTGATGGCCATCCCGGCCGGCGCCGGCACCGACAGCCGTACGGCGATGCCCCAGGATCGCCGGGGCCTGATCCTCGCGAAGTACCCACCGGTCGTGCCGAGAGGCGACAAGGTGGCCATCACAGCGTGCCCGGCAGCAACGGTGGCGCCGTTCGCTGTGGTGACCGTGACGCCATCGCTGCTGGTGTCCACCTCGGTGACGCGGGTGCGGCCGAAGATCCGGCAGCCGCGCTCGACCGCTGCCCGGGTCAGTCCGGCCAGGTACTTGGCCGGGTGAAGCTGAAGCTGGCCGGTGAATTCGACTCCGGCGATCGCCTGCGGAAGCCCGATCTCGCTCCCCCGGACGAACGACGCGGGCAGACCGAGTTCGGCCGCGAGGGTCGCCTCACGCTTCAGGTCCTCTTCGGCCGCGGCGTCGGCGGTGTAGGCGAAGGACGACGTCCGCGAAAGCTCACAATCGATGCCCAGGGCCCCTATCTGGTCGGCGACGCGAGCGATCGCGGCCTCGTTCGCCGCGCCGTACCGCGCTGCCGTCTCCCGGCCGTGCCGATCCACCAGGTCGCGGTAGATCGCTCCGTGCTGGGACGTCACCTTGCCCGTCGTGTGCCCACTTGTTCTCGCGCCGACCTGGAGGGCCTCCAGCACGATCACCTCGGCGCCGTCGTCGGCCAGCATCAACGCGGTCGTCATCCCGATGACCCCGCCGCCGATCACCACCACGTCCGCGGTCAGGTCGCCCGCCGCCGGCTCGAACCGCGGCAGCTCGGCGGTCTCCAGCCAGACACCGTGCCCGCTCATCGTGCATCCCCCGGCTTCGCAGATCGGTCGATTCCCATGCCCGGCCGGTACCCCGAGCCAACCAGGCGCACGCCGGACCCACCTGCTCGTCCGCCGACGCGAGATGCACAATTGAACGGTGTCCGATCCTGCCGAACAGTCCGACGACGGCGCCGAGCTCGCGGCGGAAATCTCCGAGCTGGTCCGCAAACACGACCGCACGGTCGCCGTCGCGGAATCCCTGACCAGCGGAAACATCGCCTGCCGACTGGGCGCCGCCCCCGCAGCGAGTGGGTGGTTCGCCGGTGGAGTCACCGCTTATGCCAGCGCGGTGAAATTCGAGGTGCTCGGAGTCACTCCCGGCCCGGTCATCACGGCCACCTGCGCGGTCCAGATGGCCGACGGCGTCGCGCGGCTGACGCATGCCGACTACGCGGCAGCCGTCACCGGCGTCGGCGGGCCGGATCCCGAGGAAGGCCACCCGGCCGGCACGGTCTTCGCCGCGGTCCACACGCCCACCGGCACCGACTTCACGGAGTACCACTTCGACGGCCCGCCGGAGACTGTGGTCGAATCGGCGACCCGCGAGGCCTTGCGGATGCTGCTCAAGGCACTCCGCGACAACTAGCTGGACAGCTTGCGGAGAGCGGGGCCCAGCTCCTTGCTGAAGAAGTCGAAGAACCCGTCCATGTCCGGACCGGCGTTGATCAGGGCCAGCTGGTCGTAGCCCGCCTCGACGAACGGCTTGGCGATTTCGACATGCCGGGCGACGTCCGGACCGCAGCCGAACTCCTCGCGCAGGTGATCGGCGGTCACCAACTCGGTGGCGGCCGCGAAGTTCACCGGGTTCGGCAGCTCGGCCTGCACCTTCCAGCCGGTGATGCCGAAGCGGAACAGGCGCCGCGCCGATTCGGCCGCCTCGTCCTCGGTGGGTGCCCACGCCAGCGGCACCTCGGCGTACCGGCGGCCGTCGCCACCGGCTTGTTCGTACGCCGTGACGAGATCCTTCCGCGGCTCCGTGGTGAACAGTGCATCACCCAGTTCACCGGCGATCCGGGCTGCCGCTGGTCCTCCGGCGGCCACAGCAATCCGGGGCAAGGTGTCCGGCAGGTCGAAGACGCGGGCGTCCTCCAATTTCAGGTGCTTGCCGTCGTACGAGTGGTAGCCGCCGCTCCACAGCAGCCGGATGATCTCCAGCGCCTCCCGGAGCATCTCGTGCCGCTGGGCGACGGCCGGCCAGCCCTGGCCGACCACGTGTTCGTTCAGTCGCTCCCCGGCACCGACACCGAGGGTGAACCGGTCGCCGGACAGCAGGGCGGTCGTCGCCGCCGCCTGCGCCACGATCGCCGGGTGATACCGGATGAACGGACAGGTCACCCCCGTGGCCAACTCGATCGTGGAGGTCCGCGCCGCGGCCGCCGCCAGCATCGAGAACGCGAACCCCGAGTGCTCGTGCTCCGGCACCCACGGGTGGAAGTGGTCACTCACCTCGACGAAGTCGAAGCCCGCCTCCTCCGCCCGGACCGCCTGGTCGACGATCTCGACCGGCGAGTAGGCCTCCGCGATCAACTTGAACCCGAGTCGCATTCGTTCCTCCTGAGATGTCTGCGCGGCCGGCGGCCCTGCCATGGCAGCTCGTCGGTCCCTCCCCCGGTTCCCGATCCGCCACATTCGAAAAGGGTGTTCCCTGCGGCCGCGGTGGTGAGTTTCGAGACGGGGTACAGGCGGCGCAGAGTCGCGCCGATCGTGCGGACCGGAGAAGGAGGAACTGGAATGGCTGCGGATGTCGTCGATCTGATCATGCAGGATCACCGAGAGGTCGAACGACTGTTCGACGAGCTGAAGGACAACCCGGAGAAGCGGGTCGGCCTGCTGCCCGTGCTCACCACCTTGCTGTCGGCCCACAGTCGCGCCGAGGAGTCCGAGGTGTATCCCGCAGCCGCCGCCGAGGCCGACGAGGCCGACGAGGTCGCGCACAGCCAGGAGGAACACGTCGAGGCGGACGAACTGCTGGCCAAGCTGGCCGCGACGGATCCGGAGAGCGCGGACTTCGACAAGGCGCTGCAGAAGGTGATCGATGCCGTCAGCCACCATGTCGAGGAGGAGGAGACCAAGGTTCTCCCCGGCATGCGCGCGAACCTCAGCGAGGAACGGCGCATGCAGCTCGGCGAGGCCTTCGCGGCCGCCCGCAAGGAACACCTGGGCGACCAGCCGGACGACATCACCCGCGAACAACTGTTGCAGCAGGCCCGCAACGCCGACGTCTCCGGCGTCTCGTCGCTCGACAAGGACCAGTTGCAGAAGAAACTGCGCCAAGAGGCCAGCGAGTAACCGCCGCTCCAGCAGCCGAAGACGCCCAACGGAACTGGTGGTCCGTTGGGCGTCTTCTTCGTCCGGCCGCGGCAATCGGGGACCAGGAGCAGCTCGGCTTACGGGAGTGGGTTGCCGCCGGTGATGCCGATGCGTTCGCCGGTGATGTAGCTGGAGTCCGTCGAGGCGAGGAACACGAACGCCGGCGCCAGTTCGGCCGGCTGACCGGCTCGTCCCAGCGGGGTGTCCGCACCGAACTCGCCGACCGTGTCCGCCGGCATCGTGGCCGGGATCAGCGGCGTCCAGATCGGGCCGGGCGCGACCGCGTTCACCCGGATCCCCTTCGGGGCGAGCTCCTGGGCCAGACCCTTGGTGAAGTTCAGGATCCCGGCCTTCGTCGTCGCGTAGTCGAGCAACTGAGGTGACGGCTGGTAGGCCTGGATCGAGGTCGTGTTGATGATCGCCGAGCCCGGTGGCAGATGCGGAACCGCCGCCTTGCACAGCCAGAACATGGCGTAGAGATTCGTCTTCATCACCCGGTCGAACTGGTCGGTCGTGATGTCCACGATGCTCTCCTGCGACATCTGGTACGCCGCGTTGTTCACCAGGATGTCCAGCCCACCCAGGTCCGCGAGCGCCCGGTTCACCAGCTCGACGCAGTGCTCCTCCGACCGGATGTCTCCCGGCACAGCCACTGCCTTGCGACCGGCCTCTTCCACCAGCCGGCAGGTCGCCTGCGCATCTGCCTCTTCGCTGTCGAGATAGCTGATCAGTACGTCGGCGCCCTCCCGCGCGAACGCGAGCGCGACCGCCCGGCCGATCCCCGAGTCGCCGCCGGTGATCAGGGCGCGCCGGTTCTCGAGCTTGCCGCTGCCCCGATAGGACTTCTCGCCGTAGTCGGGTTCCGGGCTCATCTCGCCGCTGAGCCCGGGATGCTGCTGGGAGTCGCGCCCTTGCTGGTCGGGCTTCGGGTACTGCGTCGTCGGGTCGATCAGCGTCTCGTTCACAAGCGTGCCTTCCATGTCGTGGTCGCCGCGCCCCGGTATCCCGTTGCGCCGGTTCCATGCACAGCTAGCAGCGACGACGTGTCCGGTGCCTGGTGACCGAACTGACACTGATCAGCACTGCGAGCGCTGTGAGGGCGACGGTGAGCCAGCCGGCCCGGTAGTCGAGCCCGTCGGCGCGACTGGCAATGGCTACGGTGATCGCCACCATCATCGCCGTACCGACTTGTGCGGCAGTGTTCAGCAGGCCTGCCGCACTGCCTTGTTGCTCGGCCGGTACGGCGGTCCCGAGCCCGTACGCCGCCACGGCTCCCATCCCGTTCCCCAACCCGGCCAGGACGAGCGCAACGATCAGCGCGGCCGGCGTCGACGACAGCCACACCGCGGCTCCCCCGCCGAAGATCAGCACCAGGCCGAACGCCAAGGTACGCCGAGGGCCTGTTCGCGGCATCAACCGACCGGCCAGGCCGGCCGCGACGACCGCACCCAGGCTGAACGGCAGGATCATCAACCCTGCCGAGGCCGGGCTGAATCCCTTCTCCTCCTGGAAGTACACCGTCCCGACGACCACCAGTGAACTGGTCGTGGCGGTGATGCCGAACGACCCCAGCAGCCCCGCCACGAAGGTCGGCCGCCACAGACCGGCGGCCACCAACGGCCGCGCCGTACGCCGTTCGCGCACCACCAGCCACGCCGCGGCCAGGACGCCGGCCAGCCCCAGCGCAACCGGGATCGGCCAGGGCTTCGCGGTCGCGTTGGCAGCGGCGACCACCGCGCCGACCGCAACTACCTGCAACACCACCGAGCGCGGATCGAACCCGGCCGACAACTCCTCGGAAGGTCGATCGCGCTCGACCAATCGCAGCAGTACTGCGACGAGTACCGCAGTGACCACGAGGTTCCCCCAGAAAATGGCCCGCCAACTGACGGCGGAGGTGGTGAGTCCACCGACCAGGAGACCGGATGCGCCGGCGAGTCCGCCGCAGGCGTTCCATGCACCGAGCGCCCGCTCCCGGGCAGCCTTGGATTGAGCGCGCCGGGTCAGCAGGACCAGCGCATTCGGCACCGAGATCGCGGCGGCCACCCCCTGGATCCCGCGGGCTGCCACCAGCAGCGAGAGCGTTGGCGCGGCGGCCGCGGCGGTCGAGCCGATCGCGAAGACCAGCAGCCCTGCCACCAGGGTCCGGCGATGCCCGAAACGGTCGCCGAGCCGTGCCGCCAGCAACAGCAGACTGCTGAACCCGACCGCATAGGCGGGCACCAGAAGTCCTGCCTGGGCAGCAGAACCGCCCAGGTCGGCCAGCATCCGCGGCATCGCGGACACGACGACGGTCACGCCCATCACGTCGACGAACTGGACCGTGCACAAAGCGACGAGACGACCCCGGGAGTTGGTCATGGCTCGACTCTAAAATAATGGTTTTAGATCTTCAAACCGTTAGCGTGTTGCCCTAGACTGCTGTCGTGGGCATCGAGTTGACCTGGGAGTGGCTGGAGGGCTACCCGTCGCTCGACTTCGCGAACACGGTGATCCGGCGCGGCTGGACCGAGCACGAGTTGGTGACCTCGGCCGACGATCTGGAGTCGTGGCTCGATGCGGCGGCGTTGCCCGGTCCCCGGCCGACGAGCGTCGACGAGGACGATCTGCGTGCTTTTCTGCACCTCCGTGATGCTGCGCTGCGCCTGTTGCGCGCGGCTGCCGGCCACGGCACCTGGCACGAGTCCGACGTACGGACGCTCAACGAAACCCTGCTCGGTTCGCCGGAGGTGATGGTGCTCGGCGAAGAGCCCGGGTCGCTCGTGTCGCGTGCCGTCGGCTCCCCCGCCCCGTTCACACTGCTGCTGGCGAGGCTGGCCGCCGCGGTACGCGACGTACTGGCCGGGCCTCGGGCCGACCTGGCGCTTTGTGACGCGCCGGGATGCGGGCAACTGTTCTTCCAGCGCCGGACGAACCAGGCCTGGTGCGGGCCGGCCTGCGGCAATCGCGCCCGCGTCGCCCGTCACCACTCCGCCGGCCAGGGATAGCGCTGCGTTTTCGGACCGGCCTGCTGGGCACCGGGGACGCGTAGGTCTTCGCCGACGAGTTGGGACGGATCCGATGGCGCATCACGAAGTGTCGACGACGGTGGATGTCGCACCGAACATCCTCTTCGACTACCTCTCCGACGTGCAGAACCTGCCGACCTACCTGCCCAGGATGACCGGCGTGCACGAGACCGGGCCGCTGCCCGAGACCGCGCAGGGTGCCGAGGCCAGGCGGCCCAAGGAGCCCGTGCACCACGAGGTCGAGGTGACCGCGGAGGAACCGTCAGGACAGTCCGTCCGCAGTGAGGCGTGGATCGATGTCGTCGAGGAGAACCGCACCCTCCGCTGGGGAGCGCCGGGCGACTCCGACTACCACGGTGAACTGGAGGTCGACTTCGTCGCCGACGGCACCTCACGGCTCACCGTCCGGCTGGACACCGAGCACGCGGACGACCCCGCGATCGACGACGAACTGCGAAAGACCGTCGAAGGCATCAAGACCTCGATCCAGGGCTGGTCGCCCAGTTCGGCGTAATCCCTACTGCGGAAGGGAGTCGGCCTTGACGGCGTCGCGTTCACCGAGAGGCCGCGGCTCCCCCTTCGTGGTGTCCCGAGCCGTCTGCTGCTCGGACTCCGCGTTGATCTCGGCGCCGAGCAGTACGGCGTACGCGGTGAGCCAGAGCCACAGCATCAGCACCACCACGGCCGCGAGGCTGCCGTAGGTCTTCGCGTAGTTGCCGAACGTCTCGACGTAGATCGAGAAACCGATCGAGGCGATCAGCCAGATCACCGTCGCGACGACGGCTCCGACCGAGACCCAGCGAATGCGCGGCGCATCCCTGGCCGGTCCCAATCGGTAGACGACAGCCAGCGCCACGGTGATCAGGAGGATCGCGAGCAGCAATCGCGCTATCTCCAGCAGGATGCGCAGCGGTGTCGTCAGGTCGCTCCCGATCGCCGCACCGGCCGCGAACAAGGCGATCGCGAGCAGGACGAAGACGATCGCGCCCAGCGTCATCCCGAGCGCCAGCAACTTCCGCCGGACGAAACCGCGGGTCTCCTCCTCGTCGTACGCGAGGTTCACCGCGGTCAGCAGATATCCCACGCCGCCGGACGCGCTCCACAACGCGGTCGCGGCGGCGATCGCGACGCCGATCCCCAGCCCTTGCCGCGGCGCCGACGTCAGGGCGTCGATCTGCTGGAGCAGCAGATCGCGGCCCGACGCCGGCATGGCCGCGCTCAGATCCTTTGCCTGGTTACGGATCTGAGCCGGATCGGCAACCAGCCCGTAGGCCAGCACGGCGGCGACGACGGCCGGGAACAGCGACAGGAAGCCGAAGAAGGCCACCCCGGCGGCGAGCAGCGGGACCTGGTCGGCCTTGGCCTCGGCCCAGGCCCGCCGGGTCACCTGCCACCACCCGCGCGCGGGGATCTCGGTCGGCTTGTCCGCATCCGCACCCGGTACGTCGTGCCGTCGCGTGTCGTTCATCAGCTCGGCGAGCCCGCCTGACGGACGTTGTCCGCCGAGTCCCTCGCCCCGTCGGCCACCTGGTGGGCCGCCGAGCGTCCGTCGTCGGCCACCTCGGTGGCTGCCTGGGAGGCCGACTGCTTGACGTTCTCGACCGCCTGCTGCGCCGGCTCCTGGAGATTCTCCTTCATTTCCTGGGCTACGTGCGCGGCCTCTTCCTTCAAGGGCGCGGCGGCTTCCATCGCCTTGTCCTTGGTGTCCTGGGCCAGCTCGCGTTCCTTGGTCGAAGGCGGCACCGCGGCGGCCGCGACCCAGCCGGCCGCGAAGGCGATCACGCCGGCCGCGAGCGGCGTACCGCGGGTCCGTGCCCGGGCCATGTCGGGTGCCGAACTGACCGCGTCACCGACCCTGCTGCCTGCGTCCTGCACGGTCGACACCGCCGATCCGGCCGTACTGCCGACCGATTCCGCCGAGCCCATCACGTGCTCCTTGAGCCGGTGGACGCCGCCGCGGGCGCGCTCCACCCGCCGCCCGACCACCCGGCTGGGACTGACCTTCTCAGTCAGCGCGTCCACATCACGCCCGACGTTGCGCCGGGTCTGCTCGATGCTGCGCTTCAGCTCTTCCGGGTCTTCAGCCATTTCGCGTCCTCCTTGAGTGATTCGACCGTCTGGTCGGGTTTCGGGCTGACCTCCTGCAGTTCCTTGCGTCCCCTCGCCGCCAGCACCGCGGCGACGATCGCCCAGAGAACGGCGACGATGAGGGCGGCCCAGATGAGATCCATCGCCTCGTCCAGGGCCCACATCACCGTGAGCGAGACGAACAGCGCCACCATCCAGCCCGCGAACGCCGCGCCGCCGAGCATGCCGGCGCCCTTACCGGCCTTCTTCGCCTCTGCCTGGAGTTCAGCCTTGGCCAGCGCGAGTTCCTGGCGGGTCAGCTGGCCCAGATCGTTGGTCAGCTGCGAGACCAGCTCACCGACCGATTCGTCCATCGACGCCCGATGCGGGCTGCTGCCGGGTGGTAATCCGTCGACGGTCATGTCACTGCACCTGTCCCGGCCCGAAGCGGGGCGTCACGGGAGCCCCCGGGTCCGGGTCGGGCGCTACCGGGGTGGGCATCGGAGGAGGCATCGTCTCCCCGGCCGGCTGAGTCGGGACCGGCGGAGGCGGGGTGGTCGTACCGACCGGCGCGGCGCCCATCGGAGCCGCCGGCGGCGGGACGAGATAGTCGCTGCCCTGCTGCCCGGGTGTGCTCAGGCCGTTCGGCGATGCCGGCCTGCCATACGAGCCGAAGTCGCTCTGCGTATCGGTGCTACCCGCTGCCAGCGCACGCGTCAGCCGGCCGGCGACGACACCGGCAGCCGCGGCCACCAGGAGGAAGGTGCCCGGCCTGCGGCGCGCGAAGCCGCGAACCTCGTCGAGCAGTTCACCAGGCTCGTGGTTCTGCAGGAAGTCCGCCGCCTGGTGGCTGAAGTCGGCGCCGTGATGCGCCAGCTGTGCGCCGAGCCCGGACTGGCCGTGCTGGGCCATCCCGCGGAGCTCGTCGCCCACCGAACGGAGGCTGTCGGCCGCCCGCTGCTTCTGCTGGCCGGCCTGACCGACCAGTTCGTCCCGCGTCTGACTCGCCAGTCGCCGGGTCTGCTCGCGGGCATCCGACGTCACGTACGACGCCTTCTCCTTCACCGATTCCGCGACCTGGCGGGCCGCATCGGCCGAGGTCTCCTTCAGCTGCCCGGCTTCGTCCCGGGCTGTGCCGGTGACACCTTCGGTGGGCGGACTGTCGATATCCGCATGGTGGTTCGTCGTGGGCGACATGCAACTACTCCCTTCAGGAGCTGTAGTTGACGTCGCGAGACAACAGCCGGGTCCGCGCAATCAGCTGGACGGCTGGGGAATCTGCGGGTGGCCCGCCGGGAACGGCGAGGGCCGCGACAACTGTGCCTCGCGACTGGAACGAGAGGAATGAAGTGGCACACTTCCGTACCACCGCCGAAATCTGAGGGGCCTGTACCCCTAGGCAAACAGGCCTGTCAGCTCATCGGTGTCAGTTCGTTCCGATCGTCAAGCAACGAAGGGTTGTCGCCCCCGTCCCGGTTCAGCCGGCGATCGCGTAGAGAGAGGTCGCGCGGCCGGCCGCCGTACCCAGGTGCGGATCCGGATCGAGGAGACGGATGCAGGTGCCGGTGCGGTCGGCGAAGACGGCGTACCGGCCCAGGGAACTGGTGATCGGAGCGATCAGCCAATCGAGGTCGGAATGTGCCTCGAAGAAGGTGTCCACGTCGCCGACGTCGTACACACCACCGCAGCCCAGCGCGGCTTCAGCAGGGTCGCGGACGAGCACGATTGTCGCCTCGCCACGCGGTGGCGCGAGCAACGCGGTGTCGTCATCGGGCCAGGCGACCGGGTCGAGGCCGAGGGTGCGGTAGTAGTCGACACTGGCCTCCAGGTGTTCGACCGGACGGCATTCGAACAGCAACTTCATCGCTTTCCCTCCTGCTTGGTCTGCTCGGCCGGTTCCTGACCCGGTCGGCGCCGGCCCGCCTCTCGTACGGCGAGAGTCCGGGCGCCGATGTCCGAGATGCGGTCCGCCAAGGCCGGGTGATCACGGGTGAGCTGTACGCCGGCTGCCGCGAGCGGGCCGAGCAGCGCGGCGGAGTCGTTCTGGCCCAAGGCGTCATGGACCCGATCGACGCTGGCCTGCGCGGGACTGTCGAGATCGGCCAGCGAGGCCACCTGCCCGGCGAGCCGGCGCAGGTCGGCCGCGTTCTCCCTCGCCCAGACGGCCACCGCCCGGTCGCTGGCCCGCTGCTCCCGCGCGGCCTGGACCCGCTGCTCGCCGTTCATCGTCGGATCGGCGGCATTCGGGCTGATCCTCAGATACCGGCGCTCGGCCGCCTGCCTGCTGGCCACGCCGAGCGCCGGCGCGAGCTGGGCCCAGCTGACCCCGCCGGCTCGCGCGGCGTCGATCAGCCGGGGCTCCCACTGGCTCAGCTGCTCCCGCACCTCGCGGAGCCGGACGAGGGCATCGAGCACCTCGGCCGGGTCCCTGTCGTCGAGGCCGGCCAGCACATCAACGAGGAACGCCACAGCGGCGCCGGCGTCGATGTCGGCGCCGGTCTCAGCGTCTGTCTCGGGGCCGGTCTCGGCGCCTGTCTCTGGGCCGCTCTCGTCCAGCTGGTTCGGGTTCGCGGTCTCAGCCATGTCCAGGTCCTCGGGTCGGAGTGGCCGCAGGCATCGCGGCCGCGGCTCAGGCGTCGATCTGCTGCTGCTCCGACGACGCGCCGCCGATACTGATCTTGCGGGGTTTCGCCTGCGCGGCGACCGGGATCCTCACGGTCAGTACGCCGTTGTCGTACGCCGCCTCGATCCGGTCCGCGTCCAGGGTGTCGCCCAGGAACAACTGCCGGGAGAAGACGCCCAGCGGGCGCTCGGCCACCTGCATCTCCACGCCCTCGGCGACCGCGGCCGGCCGGCGCTCGGCCTTCACCGTCAACACGTTCCGCTCGACGTCCAGGTCGATGGCCTCGGCCGGCACACCCGGCAGATCGAAGACCACGACGAATTCGTCGCCCGACCGGTAGGCGTCCATCGGCATCGGGTTCGGCTTGGACCAGGTGCCGGCGCTCGTACCGCCGGTCATCAACTGGGCCAGCCGGTCGAACTCACGGAACGGGTCAGTGCGCATCAACATCGTTCCACCTCCAGACCATTCGACTTGTCGGTGTCAACACGCAGCAGTTTTATACCCCGTCATCGATTCGATGACAAGTCCTCTGTCGTCACCTTGATGACACCGTGTCGCGCTCAGAGGTCCTGGTCCAGCCAGACCCGGTCCCGCAGCGGAATACCGTCGATGACGATCCCCTCGGGATACCCCTCAGCGGGCCCGAACACGTCCCGCTCGACCTTCAACAGCCGGAATCCCTGGCGCTGGTAGAAACGAAGATTGCCGGTGTCAGCCGAGGCCGTGGACACCGTGATCCGGCGTACACCACGCTCGCGGCAGCGCCGAAGCGCGGCCGCCACGAGTGCGCGGCCGACCCCAGTACCACGGTGCGTCTCGGCCACCGCCAAGCTCTTCAGCTCGGCCTCGTCACCGTCGCCGACCAGCTGCAGATGCCCGACGACCTCACCGCCGTCGTCGGCCACGAGGATGTCACCGAGACCGAGGTACGCATCGATCCCCTGCTCGGAGTCGTCAGCCTCGCGAAAGAGCGGCCGCAGCACCTCCCGATCCCCCTCGAAGAGCCGAATGCGCGGTTCGCGGGCGGGCGTCATCGCACACCACCGGTGGAGCTGAGGCTGCGGAGGTGGTCGATCATGGTGTTGACAGCGGTCCGGAGCGGCGCCGGATCCCGACGAATCTGACTGAGCAGCAGACCACCCTGTACTGCGGCCAGCAGGGCAACCGCCAGTTCGCCGGGGTCGGCGTCCGCGGCGAGTTCGCCGCGGTCCTGCATCCGCTCCAAGCCGCTACGCAGTAGCCCTTCCCACGACTCGAAAGCGCTGGCCAGCTGGACCCGCGCCACCGGATCGGCCTCGGACAGGTCGCTCGCGAGCGAGCCCAGCGGGCAGCCGCCGACACACTGCACCTTGGTCAGGAGGCCGATCATCAGGTCCCGCCAGTCGCCCAGACCCTCGAGGTCGTCCAGCCGGTCGAGGCCCTCGTGCTGGATGCCCATCACCTGCCCGGCCTGGTGATCGACCACGGCGAGAACCAGCGCGTCCTTGCCCGGGAAGTAGTGGTAGAGCTGCGACGGACTGACGCCGGCGGTGACCTGGATGTCCTCGATCGTCGTCCGGGCGACCCCCTGCTCCAGCATCAGCCGCGCTGCGGCCTGCACGATCCGATCACGCGTCACCTGCCCTTTGCGGGTCAACCTGTCCGTCGCCATGGTTCGAGGGTACACAAAATTTTGGAGTTGATACTCCATTTTTGGATCCGCAGGATTGGAGCATCTACTCCAGAGCTACCGATGGGACAGTGAAATCCCTCGCCCACCACCTGCGAACGACCATCCACACCGGCCTCACCTGCAGCTACGACCCAGGCCCCACCGAGAGTCCACACTGGATTCTCGACTGAGGCTCACCCAGCGACGCCCTAAGCAGCGCCTGCCTGCCGTTGACCAGTGCGGAAGAAGGCGAGCACATCGTCTGGGGTGGGGAGGTCGGCCATGGGGCGCGTGGCCCCGAAGGGGGCGTTCCAGAAGTCGCCGGTGCGCGGGCTCCATGGGCCGACGTACGCGTACGGCTCGGGGATGGCGTCGTCGCCCGGTGAGACGCCGTAGTTGATCTCGTCCAGCGTGATGGCGACATCGAAATGCTCCGGCCACAGGACCGGGGTGGCGTCGGGGTCGAGGGCGCGCAAGGCGGCGTCACCGCGGGCGAAGGCGTCGGCGATGAGGCGCGCCGCCGCCGGGTCGAGCTCGATCCGGGAGTCCGGCGCGATCTTCGGGCCACCGGAGTAGACGTCGTCCAATCGGGTCGCCTCGACGCCGGCCTGCTTCGCGCGCTCGGCAAAGGTCCCGCCGGAGAGCTCGAACGACCCACCCGGTACGACGAGCAGGTCGCCGACCACGCTGAGGTCGGGCGCCGTGACCGTCGCGAACCCACCCGGTACGACGCGTAGCCGGATTCCACCACCGAGGCGGTGCTGCGGGCCGGCCAAAATCAGCTCGGCCACCCCGTGCAGAGCTCGTCGCGTGCTCACCAGTTTCTGTTCGTCCATGGTTCTGAGTCTCCTCGTGTAACGCCCGGCGCCCTGACGGCACTGATCCTTCAGACACGTTCGTGTCGCCGAGGTGGGGAGGCGTTACATGGCCGAGGACGGCTGGCATCGGGTCGAACCCGTCGACGTACCGGAGGACGGCCGGGTTCGCAGTGTGGTCGTGGACGGCCGGAGCGTCGCTCTGGCGCGCTGCGGGGCCCGGCTGGGAGCACTGGACAACCACTGTCCACACCAAGGCGGCCCGCTCGGGGAGGGCTCGATCGAGAAGGGTCTGCTGCGCTGCCCTTGGCACGGGTACGACTACGACCCGATCACCGGACAACCGCCCGAGGGGTTCTCCGACGGGGTGACCGCCTATCCCGTCGACGAACGAGCCGATGGGGTCTACGTCCGGCTTCCCGGCGTACCGGAGGAGGTGCGGACGGTGTCGGACGTGCTGGTCGAGACGTTGGTTGCCCATGGCATCAGTCATGTCTTCGGGATGGTCGGGCATTCCAACCTCGGGTTCGCCGAGGCGATGCGTCGCGCGGAGGAGCGTGGCGAACTCACCTACATCGGCATCCGGCACGAGGGTGCCGCGGCCTTCGCGGCCGGCGCCTACGGCAAACTCACCGGCCGTCCCGCCGCCTGCTTCGCCATCGCCGGCCCCGGTTCCACCAACCTGCTGACCGGCCTGTACGACGCCAAGCTCGACGGCTCCCCCGTTCTCGCCGTCTCCGGCCAGGTCCCGTCCAAGGTGCTCGGTCGCGGCGCGTTCCAGGACCTCGATCTCACCGCGGTCTTCAAGGACGTGGCGGTCTCGAGCACCGCGATCCAGGCCGGCAGCGACCACGCCGAGCTGGCCGGTCTCGCGGTGAAGCACGCGATCGACGGCCGGGGCGTGGCTCATCTGGTGCTGCCGGACGAGGTCCAGGTGCTGCCCTCGGACTCTCCCGCGGCAACGCCTCGCGGACGGCTGTCGGCCCGCCGGATCCGTCCGGACGAGGACGCGTTGACACGGGCCGCAACGCTGATCCGCGACGCCCGCAGGCCGGTGATGATCGTCGGCCACGGCGCGCGCGGAGCAGAAGCCGAAGTACGCCTGCTCGCCGAGCACCTCAACGCTCCGGTGCTGACCACCTTCAAGGCCAAGGGGCTCGTACCGGACACACATCCGCTCGGCGCCGGAGTCCTCGGTCGCAGCGGAACGCCGGTGGCCAGCTGGCTGATGAACGAGTCCGACCTGCTCCTCGTCGTCGGCGCCTCGTTCTCCAACCACACCGGCATCGCGGCGTACAAGCAGATCGTGCAGCTCGACGACGACCACGCCGCGATCGGCCGGTTCGACGCCGTCACGGTGGACGTGCTCGGCGACGCGGCACTCAGCCTCACCGCCCTGATCGACCGGCTGCCGGAGACGAAGGCCACGGATCAACGTCTCGACGTCGCCGAGCGCTGGGCGATCTGGCGGGCGGAGAAGGCGCGACGGGTGAACGACGACCGCGGTCGCGGTGTCTCGGCGGCCGCCGTCTTCGACGTACTCTCCCGGCACCTGCCCGCTGACGCGGTCGTGACTGTTGACGTCGGCAACCATGCCTACTCGCTGGGCCGGTATCTGGAGTCGAAAGGCCAACCGGTGTTGATGTCCGGCTACCTCGGCTCGATCGGCTTCGGTTATCCGGCGGCACTGGGCGCCTGGGCGGCAGCACCCGGCCGCCCGATCGTCGCGGTCACCGGCGACGGTGGCTTCGGCCAGTACGCCGCCGAGCTGACCACCGCGGTGAAGTACGGCATCGGCATCAAGCACGTGCTGCTGAACAACAACGCACTCGGCAAGATCAGCAAGGAACAACTGGCCGCCGACTATCCCGTCTGGCACACCTCACTCGTCAACCCCGACTGGGCGCAGTACGCCCGTCTCTGCGGCGCGACCGGACTGCGGGTCGACCGCCGCGAAGACCTCGAGGCGGCGATGACCGAACTGTTCGCGACCGACGGCCCTGTCCTGCTCTGCATCGAGCAGGACGCCGAACTGCTGTGAATCCCCTGACCCACAAGGAGAAAACCGCAATGACCGACACCCGGTACGACGACCTGCGCGCGTTGTTCGTCAACTGCACCCTGAAGCGTTCGCCCGAGCCGAGCAACACCGAGGGTCTGGTCGAGGTGAGTCGCAGGATCATGGAGAAGCACGGTGTCCAGGTCGACGTGATCCGCGCGATCGACCACGACATCGCGACCGGCGTCTGGCCCGACATGACCGAGCACGGCTGGGAAGTGGACGAATGGCCGGCGATCCAGGAGAAGGTGATGGCGGCCGACATCCTCGTCATCGCCGGCCCGATCTGGCTCGGCGACAACAGTTCCGTCACCAAGCAGGTGATCGAGCGGCTCTACGGCAACTCCTCGATCCTCAACTCCGCGGGCCAGTACGCGTACTACGGCCGCGTCGGCGGCTGCCTGATCACCGGCAACGAGGACGGCGTCAAGCACTGCGCGATGAACATCCTCTACAGCCTGCAGCATCTCGGCTACACCGTTCCGCCGCAGGCCGATGCCGGCTGGATCGGCGAGGCCGGCCCGGGACCGTCGTACCTCGACGAAGGTTCCGGTGGACCCGAGAACGACTTCACCAACCGCAACACCACCTTCATGACCTGGAACCTGCTGCACCTGGCCCGGATGCTCAAGGACGCGGGCGGCATCCCGGCGTACGGTAACCAGCGGTCGGAGTGGGACGCGGGCTGCCGCTTCGACTTCGAGAACCCGGAGTACCGCTGACGCGCCGTACCGGTAAGGCAGGGGTAATGAGCCGAACGCCTTCCAGCGCGGGGTTCGTCCACTACCTTCGAGCTGTGGTCACAGCCCTGCCGCCGGACGAGGTCCTGGTCGCCGCTCTCCGAGCCGGCGACGAGGAGGTGTTCGCGCGGCTGCTGGACGGCTGGTCCGCCTCGATGCTGCGGCTCGCGCGCAGCTTCGTGTCGACGGCCGCCAGTGCCGAGGAGGTCGTCCAGGACACCTGGCTGGCCGTCTTCCAGGGCGTCGGCGGGTTCGAGGGCCGGTCGTCGCTGAAGACGTGGGTCTACCGGATCCTGGTCAACACCGCACGCAAGCGCGGCGTCCGCGAGCAGCGCACAGTGCCGTGGGCGAGCCTGAGTACCGACGACGGGCCGACTGTCGCCCAGAGCCGCTTCCGCGGCCCGGAGGATCCGTACCCCGATGGGTGGCTGACGTTTCCGAAGGTCTGGCCGAGCACCGAGAGCGAGGTGCTCGCCAAGGAGGTGCGAGGTGTCGTGGCCGCCGCCCTGAAAGGGCTCCCGGCCAGGCAGCAGGTGGTCCTGACGCTACGCGACATCGACGGCCAGAGCGCGGACGAGGTCTGCAGCCTGCTGGAGATCTCGACCGCCAACCAGCGCGTCCTGCTGCACCGCGCCCGGGCGGCCGTCCGCAGCCACCTGGAGCAGTACTACGCGGCGACGACGGGCGGCGCCTCATGACGTGTGCCCAGCTGGTCGAACTCGTCACCGCCTTCCTCGAAGGAACCCTGGACAGCGAGACCGAACGACGGTTCGTCGAACACCTGGCGATGTGCGAGGGCTGCGAGATCTATCTCGACCAGATCCGCCGCAGTATCGACGAAGTGGGCCGGCTCCGCGCGGAAAGCCTCTCCGAGGAGACCCGCGACCGGCTGCTCGACGCCTTCCGCAACTTCCCGCGCGACAGCTAGTACCTGCGCGCCTGCTGCTTCACGAGGGGCCGCAATGCCGGATGTCCAGTTCACCAACCTCTTCGCCGTCGTCCTGGTCGCGCTGCTGGCGCCGCTGCTGCTCGGGCTCGCACCACGACTGCGGATCCCGGCCGTTGTCCTCGAGATCGTCGCCGGCATCGCGCTGGGACCGCACGGCCTCGGCCTCGTCGACATCGATTTGCCGGTCCAGATCGTCTCGCTGCTCGGCCTCGGCTTCCTGCTCTTCCTGGCCGGACTGGAAATCGACGTCCACCGGCTGCGCGGCCCGGTACTGCGGCTGGCCCTGCTCGGCTACCTGATCACGCTGGTGCTGGGCGGTCTCGCCGGCGCCGGGTTCGCCGCGGCCGGCTGGGTGCACAGCCCGTACCTGCTGGCGGTCACCTTGTCCGCGACCTCGCTCGGCTTGGTCGTGCCGGTGCTCAAGGACGCCGGCCAGGTCGACGGCGAGGTCGGGCAGTCGACCATCGCGGCCGCCTCGATCGCCGACTTCGCCGCCGTGCTGGTGCTGTCACTGCTCTTCTCCACCGAAGGCGGCAGCGCGGGCGAGCGGCTGGTGATGGTGGCGCTGTTCGCCCTGCTGGTAGCGACCGCGGGGTTGGTGGTCTCGACCGCGGCCCGCTCACGACGGATCGGAGCCACCTTGGTGAGGTTGCAGGACACTACGGCCGAGATCAGGGTTCGGGCCGCTGTGGTGCTCCTCGTCGCCTTCGTCGCGCTGGCCGAGCAGTTCGGCCTGGAGACCATCCTCGGAGCGTTTCTGGCCGGTGCCGTCGTCGGGCTGGTCGATCGCGACTCCAGCTCGCACCCGCAGTTCCGGGTGAAGCTCGCGGCGCTGGGCTACGGCTTCCTCATCCCGGTGTTCTTCGTCACCAGTGGCCTACGGCTCGACCTCGGCGGGCTGCTGGCCGATCCGGCGGCGCTCCTTCGGGTCCCGCTGTTCCTCCTGGCGCTCCTGGTGGCCCGCGGCGTACCGGCGTACCTGTCGATCCGGGCCCTCGGCGCACGCTCGACCGCCGCCATAGCGTTGCTCCAGGCAACCTCTTTGCCGTTCATCGTGACCGCGACCCAGATCGGCGTCACGACCGGCCTGATGTCCCCCGTCACTGCCGCCGCCTTGACCTGCGCCGGTCTCGTGTCCGTCCTGGTCTTCCCTGCCATCGCCCTCACCCTCCTCAAGCAACCCGCCGACGAAGAAGCAGTCTCGTGAGGTCACATCATTCGGGCGTCGGTTGTGTGGTCCGACCATGCTGCTGGTCCGGTGGCGGCCTCCTACCGTGTCAGGCGAAGCCGACCGGGAGGACCCGCCATGCGCCGCCGCCACGCTGTACCTGTCGCCGTGCTGACTGCACTGCTCCTCGCCTGCAGTCTCACCCCACCTGCTGCCGCTGAAGCCTGCCCGGGGATTCGGGTGCCTGGCGCGGAGTACCGGGAGGTTGTCTGTCTGGGGGATCTGACGACCGCTGGGACCGTGGCTTCGGGGCATACGAATCCAGCCGACTTCGCGGGGCTGACCCATGCGGGACTGCCCCCGCAGTCCGGGGTACCGGGCGTTCAGATCGACGGATACTTTCCCGACACCTCGCACACCAACACGAACCACGGCTGGAATCACGACTCGCAGTTCGTACTGCGCCTCCCCGCCAACTGGAACGGCGGCCTGGTGGTGACCGGCTCGCCCGGCGTACGGGCGCAGTACGCGAACGATCGCGCGATCTCCGACTACGTGCTCGCCAAGGGCTATGCGTTCGCGGCGACGGACAAGGGCAACACCGGCGCGAACTTCTTCACCGACGGCGTCAAGCCGGGCGACGCGATCGTCGAGTGGAACCAGCGGACCACGCAACTCACCCGGGCTGCCCGGGCAGTCGTCGCCCAGCACTACCACCGGCCGCCACGCCAAGTGATTGCCGCCGGCATCTCCAACGGCGGCTACCTGGTTCGCTGGCAACTGGAGAACCATCCCGAGCTGTACACCCGCGGCGTCGACCTGGAAGGCACCTTGTGGACAGCCGACGGTCCCAACCTGCTGACCTTCCTGCCGCCCGCAATCAGGGGCTATGAGCAACAATCTCCGGCACAGGTGGTCGCGGCGGGCTTCGATCCGCGGTCGGACTTCCTCTGGGACTACCACTACGCCGTCTACTGGAAGCTGACCCAGCGGATCTACGCGGCCGAGCTCGACCCGACGTACACGGGCAGCGAGGCGTCGTACGACTACGCGAGTCGCCCTGCCGCCCACCAGGCCGTACGCCGGATCGCGCTGACCGGCCGCATCGGACGCCCCCTGACCACCATCCACGGCACCCTCGACAGCCTGCTGCCGATCTCCCAGGATTCCGACGTGTACGCCGAACTGGTCCGCCACGCGGGCCGTTCAAGCCTGCACACCTATCGCCGGATCGAGGATGGCAATCACGTCGACGGCCTCGTGGACGCCTATCCGGACAGGCTCGTCCCCCTGGTCCCCCTCCTCCAGCAGGCAATCGCCCGCTAGCGGCCGGTGGTGCCGTCGAGTTGTTCGCGGAGGATGTCTGCGTGGCCCGCGTGGCGACCGGTCTCCTCGATCAGGTGGATCAGCAGCCATCTCATCGACGGCGGTTCTCCTTTCCGAGGAGTCCGGGGCGCGGGCCGAGTCAGGTCGGTGTAGCCGGCGATGACCTCGTTCGACCGGC
The DNA here is from genome assembly GCF_004365175.1 of Kribbella voronezhensis. Taxonomy (NCBI): domain Bacteria; kingdom Bacillati; phylum Actinomycetota; class Actinomycetes; order Propionibacteriales; family Kribbellaceae; genus Kribbella; species Kribbella voronezhensis. The sequence goes on from NZ_SOCE01000001.1 coordinate 1,785,387, forward strand.
TGACGGCTTCGCGGTACGCCGTGACGACGGTCTCCACCGTGTCGGTCGGGACCGGCCGCATCGTCGCAGCCCAACTCCGGACGTCCTCGCCCAGGAAGTAGAACCGCTCGACAGCCGTCAGGTGCTTGACCAGCCCGAGCACATTGGTGCCCGAGGCAACTCCAGCCGTCCGGACCTGCGGTTCAGGCGCTCCGACGACCTTCTCGACGATCGCACCTCTGAGGTAGTCGAGAAACGCCAACAAGACCGTCAATTCGTCACCATCGGTTCGCGGCGGACCGGTGTCCGCCCGCCGAGCCTCGACAGTCTTCGTGACCATAGGTTGTCACCTCCGATCGCCAGCGTGCAGTGCGGGCGAGCGACCTTGCAAGGAAAATTGCGGATCCGCAATCATGGGAAGCATGGCAACCACCGAGGAAGACGTTCTTGCCGGCGTAGGACCACGGCTGCGAGCCCTGCGCCGGGCGCGAGGGGTCACGCTGGCCGACCTGGCCGCCGAGACGGGTCTGACGGCGAGCACGTTGTCCCGGCTCGAGACCGGGAAACTCCGCCCCACGCTGGAACAACTGCTACCGCTGGCCCGCGCGCACGCCGTACCGCTGGACGACCTCGTCCAAGCCCCCTTGACCGGTGATCCCCGCATCCATCTGCGGCCCGTCCGGCGATTCGGGCTGACCGTGGTGCCACTGACCAGGCGGCCGGGTGGAATCCAGGCCTACAAGGTGATCTATCCGCCCGCGAACCGGAAGCGCTCGATCAAGCTCCAGACCCACGAAGGGTACGAGTGGTTCTACGTCCTCAACGGGCAGGTTCGCCTCATCCTCGGCGACCAGGATCTGCTCCTCGACGCCGGTGAGGCGGCCGAGTTCGACACCCGGCTGCCGCACGCGATCAGCAGTGCCGGAAACCAGCCGGCCGAACTGCTCACCTTGTTCGGAGCGCAAGGCGAGCGCGCCCATCTCGCCCCAGCGCCGGTGAGGGTCAACTCCTGACGGCGTCCCCGGCCTTCGTCCAGTTCTCGTGCAGTTCGTCGAGGTAGGACTGGGCCTGCGCGCCCGGCTTCGCGCCGGCCGCGAAGGCCCGCATGTTCCGCGCGCCGGTGTTGTAGCCGAGGGCAAGCAATTCGTCCCGGCCGAACTTCCCGCCGGTACGACGAGGCAGCCGGGCCGCGAGGTCGTGCAGGTGCCAGGCAGCCGCCTCGATCGCGAGGTCCGGATGATCGGGCAACTCGTCCCAGCGCCGGCCGGCGAAGGAACGGCCGCGCCTGACCTCCTCGAAGGCGGCTCGGTGCATGTTGGCGATCCCGAACGCCGCGTCCGGCTTGAAGTGCTGCCACGAGCGTTCGAGCTCCGGGTCGTGCGGCTTGTAGTCCTCGTTGTAGAGGATCGCCATCAGCAACTGAGCGCTCACTCCGGCCCGAGCCGCCGACCCACGAACCTGGACGGCGAAGTGCGCCGGATCGTAGTTCACGAACCAGTCCCCGGAAGCCTCACCACTCGGCTCCGGCGTGACCGTCGGCTCGGACGAACCACCCGGCTTCACCGTGCCACCAGGCTTCACCGTGCCACCCGGCTTCGATGTCGCACCAGGCTTCGGTGTGGCACTCGGCTTCGACGCGGCGCTCGGCGTAGCGGCAGCCGTGGGAGTGGACGGCGTCTTCGGTGAATCGTCCCCGCGGGCAGCCCACGCCGCGACCACAACGGCCCCGATCGCCACCCACCACCAGCCCTTACTCACCCACACCTCTCATCGACCCGGCACCGGACCACCAACGATACCGAGCACTCCACGCCCGGCCCGGCAACCTGCCCCGACCGGCTCAGGTGACACATCCGAGCCACCAATCGGCGAACAGGGGCGACGACCTCTGGACACGCTCCGCTCAGGTGTGGTCACATTCCGCTGCGACAGATTTACAACGCTGTAAATTTCCTCCTCCAGGAACGGAGTTCCATCGTGCGGACGAGAACAGCGACCACCTTCCGCCGGCTCTGCGCCCTCGCCCTCGCCGCCTGCGCGATCGCCGCGAGCACAGTCGCCCTGCCCGCCTCATCCGCCACCGCCACCGCGGACAGCCGGACGATCGTCGCCGGCAACGCCCGGTTCCAGGTGCTCTCCCCGACGCTGATCCGGACGGAGTACGCCGGTGACGGCCAGTTCCAAGACGCTTCGACCTTCAACGCCGTCGGCCGCAACGCCTTCCCTGCAACGCCCTTCACCTCATCGATCTCCGGCGGCGTCCTGACCATCCGGACGCGGGCGACAACCCTGACGTACCGGCTCGGCTCCGGCCCGTTCGACGCCGGCAACCTCAGCCTCAACCTCAACGCCGGAACCGCCGGAACCGCCGGGACCGCCGCGGTCGCCGCCGCGCCCTGGCATCGCCTGACCTGCCCGGTCGGCGCGCTCTGTGAAGCCGAAGACCTCACCGCCGACGGCCTCGGTACCGCGACCGACCACAACGGCTACACCGGCGGCGGATTCCTCGCCGGGTTCGAAACGACCGGCGCACAAGCCTCGGCAGACGTGAGCGCCACCACGGCAGGCACCTACACGCTGACCACGCGGTATGCCAATGGCACCGGCGGCGACGGCAAACACGAAGTACGGACGCTCAGTCTGTCCGTCGACGGCGGCGCGCCGACCACGCTGACCTTCGCGCCGACCGACGGCTGGGATTCGTGGGCGCTCGCGTCGGCTCCGATCACGCTCGGTGCCGGGCATCACGTCGTACGACTCAGCCGGTCCGCCGCCGACTCCGGGAACGTCAACGTCGACAGCTTCGCGATACTCAAGGCCGGCTCCGGCTATCCGCCTGCGAGCGCACGCGCGTACGGCGACTGCGCGTTCGGGGTCAGCTGCGAGGCAGAGGCCGGGCTGCCCGGTGGCTCGGCCAAGCTGGCGAGCGACCACCCGGCGTACGCGGGACGCGGCTTCATCGACGAACTCAACGACGGGTCGAGCCTCACCCAGCGCATCGTCGGCGTTCCCGCGGACGGCACCTATCAACTCTCCCTCCGCTACGCCAACGGCACCGGGGGCGACGGCAAGCACGAGACCCGGACCGCCGCCGTCACGGCAGCCGGCGTGACCCGTACGGCGTCGTTCCCCGCGACCACCGACTGGGACACCTGGAGCACCACCTCGGTCCCCGTCGACCTCAAGGCGGGCACGAACGAGGTCGTCCTCGGCTGCCCTGGTACGACGAGTTGCCACGTGAACCTCGACACGCTCGCGGTCACCACCATCGGCGTACCGGCTCCGCAGCCGCACCTCGCCCTCGGCGGATACCGTCGCGGGCTGGACGGTGTGAACGGCGACAACGGCACGCCCTCCACCACCGAGGGACTCCTCCATCGAGACGGCTGGTACCTCCTCGACGACACGACCTCGGCGCTCTACGACACCGGGAGTCGCAGGACAACGCAGCGACCGGCGCACGGCGCGAGCCCGTACCAGGACGGCTACGTCTTCGCATTCGGCCATGACTACAAGGCGGGCCTCGGCGATCTGGCAACGCTGACCGGACCACCGCAACTGCTCCCCCGGTGGGCGTACGGCGTCTGGTACTCCGAGTACTTCGATCGCACCGCCGCCGACTACCGCGACACCATCCTGCCGCGGTTCCGCGCCAACGGCGTACCGCTGGACGTGCTCGTCACCGACACCGACTTCAAGGCACCGGACACCTGGAACGGCTGGCAGTTCGACCGGACGAAGTTCCCCGATCCGGCCGGGTTCTTCGCCTGGTCGAAGTCACAGGGGCTGCACAACAACCTCAACGTCCACCCGAGCATCATGGGCTCCGACCCACAGTTCGCCCAGGCACAGGCCACCGCGAAGGGGAAGCTGACCAAATCCGGCTGCGGCACGGACTGCTACGTCTTCGACTGGAGCGACCCCGACCAGCTCAAGGCCTACCTCGACCTGCACCGCGAGATGATGCGACAGGGCAACGACTTCTGGTGGCTCGACTGGTGTTGCGACAGCTCTCGCTCCAGCCTGCCCGGCGTCACGCCGGACGCCTGGATCAACCAGCAGTACGCCGATCTCGCCGCGCCCGCGATCGGCCGCGGGTTCGTCATCTCCCGGGCCTACGGGTCCTTGCAGGCCGGTGGTTACGGCGGCCCGATCGGTCTGGCGACCGGTCCGTGGGCGGACAAGCGGAGCACCTTGCACTTCACCGGTGACACCTCGTCGACGTGGGGCACGCTGGCGATGGAGGTCGGCGTGACGCCGGCCGAATCCGCGGCGACCGGCATGTCCGCGATCAGCCACGACATCGGCGGCCACAACGACACCACCGGCCTGCCCGGCAGCGAGATCTACACGTCCGGCGGGCAACAGCGCCGTACGGCCAAGCTGCCCGACGACATGTACGCGCGCTGGGTCCAGCTCGGCACGTTCCAGCCGATCGACCGGTTGCACAGCAATCACAGCGACCGGCTCCCCTGGCAGTACGGTACTGCGGCGGCGCAGTCGGCGACCCGATTCCTCAACCTGCGCGAGAATCTGGTGCCTTACACCTACACGCTCGCCCAGCAGGCGGCGACGACCGGCGTACCGGTGGTCCGGCCGACGTACCTGGAGTATCCGGAGGAACCGACGGCGTACACGGCCGCCGGCAGCGAGTACTTCTACGGGCCCGATCTCCTGGTCGCTCCGGTGACGACGCCGGGGACGCAGGCGACCACCACCGTCTGGTTCCCGCCCGGCCAGTGGACGGACTACTTCACCGGCAAGACGTACGCCGGTGGAACGACCCAGCAGATCACGACCGGCCTCGACACCATGCCGGTGTTCCTCCGGGCCGGCGGCATCATGACGACGCGCACCGCGAACGTGGCGAACGACGGACAGAACCCGTTGACCAAGGCAACGGCAACCGTTGCCACCGGCGCCAACGGAACGTTCACGCTCTACGAGGACAACGGCTCGACGACGAACAAGTCGCAGAGCACGAGGACCGGGCTCACCTACACGGAGAATCATGGCAGGCACACGCTGACCATCGGCCCCTCACAAGGCCGGTTCCCAGGTCAGGTGAGCGCACGGGAGTGGACGGTCAAGTTCCTCGGCGTACCGACGGCACCCGCCAAGGTCAGCGGCAGCCGCAACTGGTCCTGGGACGCGACCACCCGGAGCCTCACCGTGCAGGTCAGCTCCACCCACCGGATCTCGTTCTGAGACTCAGTCGAAGGGACCCGAGCCCGGCTCGACGTTACCGCCGCCGAGCAGCTCCGAACCGTCGGTGGTCCGGCCGGGCTCGGGGATCCTGTCGGCGTACCGCTTGACCCGGGCGATCGCGAGCAGGATGGGAAGGCCGACGAGGCCGACGACGAGCAGCAGTACGCCGGGGAGCCGGTAGCCGGGATCGCGCAACAGCAAGATCCCGGCTACCGCCGCGCCTGCCGCCACCGCGCCCCACGGGCCGATCGTCCAGCGCCGCGCCATCCCGGCGACCGCCAGCCAGCCCGCCACCACGGCGACCACGGCCGCGGCAGTCGACGCCGCGCTCTCGTCGAGCGTCGCCGCGGCCACCAAGGCCGCGACCAGGACGAGGAGAGCAAGCCAGGCAGGAACCCGTGGCGCTGGTCGCGGATCGCGCAGTTCGGTCACGGCGACTCACAGTACAAGCCCCCGATCCGGCCCGGCAAAGGTAGAGCCTGCTGTAGCCCGATCCGCCCGGCAGCTGGATGGTTCGGCGACCGCTCCGTTCCTAGCGTTGGGACCAACCACAACGTCCCTCAAGGAGCAGTCATGACCGAGCCCTCCCGCCCAGATCTCAAGCACCGCATCCGCCTGTCCGGCAAGCGGTTCGCGGTGGCCGTGACCGCGGTCGCGGCGCTCACCGGTCTTGCCGGTGCGGCGAACCTCACCTCGGCCGCACCAGAGGCCGAAGCCGCGACCAGCCGTCCGCACAGCGCCGTCCAGGGCAGTTTGGACAAACTTGTCCAGGGCAACAGTTTTCCCGGCGCCATCGCCACCGTCCGGGATCGATCCGGCCACGTCCGCACCTACACGGCAGGCGTCGCGGACCGTACGACGGGTGCGCGGATCGCGCCCGACGGCCGGGTCCGGATCGGCAGCAACACCAAGCCGTTCACCTCGACCGTCGTCCTGCAGTTGGTGGGCGAAGGAAAGATCGGCCTCGACACCCCGATCGAGAAGTATCTTCCGGGCATGGTCCGGGGCAACGGCATCGACGGTCGTCGGATCACCGTCCGGCAGGTGCTGCAGCACACCAGCGGGATCCCGGACTACGACGACATCCTGGTCGACTTCCTGCCGCTGCAGCACACCTACTGGGAACCGCGCGAGATGGTCGACGTCGCGCTGCGCAGGAAGGCTTCCTTCCCGCCCGGTAAGGGCTGGGAGTACAGCAACACCAACTACATCCTGGCCGGCCTGATCGCCCAGAAGGTCACCGGCCGCCCGATCGGCGAGGAGATCACCCGCCGGGTGATCAATCGTGCGGGACTGCGCGACACCTACTGGCCCGCCTTGGGCGACCAGCGCATCCTCGGTCCGCACCCGCACGGCTACTACAAGACCACGCCCGACGGCAAGGAAGCCGACGTCACCGAACTCGATCCGTCCCTCGGCTGGTCCGCGGGTCAGATGATCAGCACCCCCGCGGACCTGAACCGCTTCTTCACCGCTCTCATCGACGGCAAGCTGCTGAAACCCGCGCAACTCAAGGAGATGCTGACGACCGTGGACGCACCCGACTTCGACGTCGTCGGCGGTTCGCGGTACGGCCTCGGTATCGCCCAGCTCAAGCTGTCCTGCGGGGGCACCGCCTGGACCCACGGTGGCGACATCTTCGGCTTCGAGACCCGCAACGCCGTCACCACTGACGGCCGTGAGGCGGCCATCGCGGTCACCGCCATGCCCACCACCATCGACGACGCCAAGCGAGTCGCGCACTCTCTCGACACCGCGCTTTGCAGCTAAAGAGAAACGACAGTGCCGGTCGTCCGGGCCTCTTCGGCGGCCCAGACGACCCGGTGCGTCGCAAGGCTGGTGACAGCGTCGGTGGGCAGCAGGGCCGGATCGTCTGACGCGACCGCTCGCAAGAAGGTGGCCGTGAGTTCCTGGTCGCCGCCACCGTGACCGTCGCCATCGGCTTCCGGTACGGCGAGGAGCTCTTCCGCGCCGGTCCGGAAGTCGACCAGCCGGATCGTGCTGCCGTCGCCGTCCAGGAAGCCGTGCGTACCGAGGAGTCTGGTCCGGCGATGCTCCATCGGCGTGAACGCGCTCATCGTGAACGAGCAGGTGGCGCCGTCGGCGAACTCCAGGTTCACCACCTGATGGTCGACGACGTCGTTGTCACAGGCATACACGCATCTGCCGTACGGCCCGGTCCGGAGCGCCTCCAGTACGCCGGCTTCCGTACGCTCGTCCGTCACCGCGCCGAGCGGCCAGAAATGCTGATCAGGCTCAGCCAGGCAGTCGAGATAGAGACGCTTGGCCGAATACGGGCAGGTCGGCTCCAGCGGACAGTCGAGGCATCGGGCCGCGGCCCCGGCCGGTCGCTCGGACGCCCGGAAATGGGTGAGGCTACCGAACGAACTGACCCGCGCCGGCGCGGCGCCGAACAGGTGCACCAGCCAGTCGAGATCGTGGCAGGCCTTGGTGAGCAGCATCGGCGCCGAGGTGTCCGCTCGCCGCCAGTGGCCGCGGACGAACGAATGCGCCTGATGCCACCAGCCGACCGGTTCCAGGTGCTGCACGTTCACCAGCCGGCCGATCCGGCCGGACCCGAGCAATTCCTTCACCATCCGCGTGTACGGCGTGTATCTCAGCACATGGCACACCGCCAGGATGATCCCGTTGCGTTCCGCAGCGGTCGCGATCGCGGCGGCATCCTGCTCGGTCGTCGCCATCGGCTTCTCCAGCAGCAGGTGATAGCCGAGATCCGCCAACCGCACGGCGGGAGCCCGATGCAACTGGTCCTGCGTCGCGATGATCGCCGCATCGGCCAGCCGTCCGGCGTCCGCGAGCTCGGCCCAGTCGGCGTACAGACGCTCGGGCGGTACGCCGAACTCGGTGCCGAGCGCCGATCGGCGACCCGGATCCGGCTCGGCGATCGCGGTCACCCGGGCCGCCCCGGAGCCGACCGCGCCGCGAGCGTAGAGCTGGCCCCGCAGGCCGCCGCCGACCAGGGCTAGAGTCACGGTTGTCATGGAATCCTTTCCCCGAGTTATTAAGGAGTCCATCATTATTGACATCAAAGACGACGAACCTCAAGGGGCGGGACGATGACCGAGGAGCCGAGCGGCGGCGACCTGTCGAGGCTGCGGCAGCTCAACGCACAGGCGGTCCTGCGCGCGCTGCGCGACGACAAACCGCTGACACTGACCGAGCTGGCCAAGCGAACCGGCCTGTCCAGGGCCTCCACCGAGGACGTCGCCCGGGAGCTGATCGAGCGCGGCTGGGTGGCCGAGGCCGAGCCGACCGCCGGGACCGTCGGCCGGCCCGCCCGGCGCTACCGGTTCCGCGCCGATGCGGGGCGAGTGCTCGGCGTCGACATCGGCGGGCACTCGATCCGGGCTCTGGTCACCGATCTCGACGGTGAGGTCCAGCACTCCACCAGTGTCGCAGTGACGCCCCAGCTCGGCCGCAAGGAACGCCTCGCCGCGCTGGACACCTGCGTGGCCGCGGCACTCACCGGCGCCGACGTGACCGCCGGGCAGATCTGGTCGACCGGCGTTGCCACCACCGGCCTGGTCGACGGAACCGGAAAGGTGATGCTGTCCGACTCGCTGGCCGAGTGGACCGGCGTCGACCTCGCGGCCCATCTCCGCAAGCTGGTCGGAGCGCCCGCTCGCGTGGAGAACGACAGCAAAGTGGCCGCACTGGCCGAATCGTGGCGTGGCGTGGCCCGGCACGCGAAGGACGTGGTGTTCCTGCTGGCCGGCGTACGGACCGGTACCGGCCTGATCATCGACGGCAAGCTGCATCGGGGCTTCGGCAACGCCGCCGGTGAGATCGGCGCCCTGCCGGCGATCGGCTGGCTCAAGGCTCCCGACCAGTTGCGCGCCTGGGCCGGCGGCAAGGACGAGTTCGAGGACGTCTTCCTGGCCGCCCGCAACGGCGATCGCGCGGCCGTCCGCGCGGTCCGGCGCTACACCCGCGACATCGCGATCGGCGTCTCGGCGCTCATCCTCACCCTCGATCCGGAGTTGTTGGTGATCGGCGGTGGCTTCTCCCGGTCGGCGGATCTCGTCCTCCAGCCGCTGCGCGCCGAGCTGGATCGCTGGTGCCTGCGGACACCCGAGATCAGGGTCTCGACCTTCGGCGACGAAGGGGTGGCGCTCGGCGCCGTCCGGCTCGCACTCGAACAGGTCGAGTCCCGCCTGTACGACGGCACGGAGCTCTCGCCGGCCGGCATCGCGGGCGCCTCCGGGCGACGGGCCTCCGGTTCGGCCGGCGAGAGGTGATCGGCGCCGACCCCTTGACATAATTTCCCTGGACTCCATGATTAATCCAATCACCGGGATGTGTCTGGAGGACCAGGATGTGGATGTCGAAGAGGCTGGGCGCGGTTGCGCTCGCGACGTTGCTGGCCGTGTCGGCCTGTTCGGGCGGCGGTGACGGCAAGGCAGCCGCCACCGACCCGAACGCGAAAGTCACGCTGTCGTACGGCGTCTGGGACGCCAACCAGAAGCCGGTGATGGAGACGCTGGCCGGCGAGTTCACCAAGACCCACCCGAACATCACCGTCCAGGTCCAGCTGACGCCGTGGGCCGACTACTGGACCAAGCTCAAGGCCGCCGTGACCGGTGGCGCAGCGCCGGACGTGTTCTGGATGAACGGTCCGAACTTCCAGCTCTACGCCTCGAACAAGGTGATCGCGCCGATGCCGGGCGACGCTGACCTGTCGGTCTATCCCAAGCCCCTGACCGACCTGTACACCTTCGAGGGCAAGCCGTACGGGCTGCCGAAGGACATGGACACCGTCGCGGTCTGGTACAACAAAGTGCTCTTCGACGCGAAGAAGCTCCCGTATCCCAAGGACGACTGGACCTGGGCGGACTTCACCGAGACCGCGGCGAAACTCAGCGACCCGGCCAAGGGCGTCTACGGCACCGCCGCCCAGTTGGGCAGCTTCCAGGAGTACCAGTACGACACGATCGCGCAGGCCGGCGGCTACGTGATCTCGCCGGACGGCAAGAAGTCGGGGTACGGCGACCCGAAGACCATTGCCGGCCTGAAGTTCTGGACCGACCTGATCGAGCAGAAGTCCTCGCCCGATCTGAAGACGATGACCGACACCACCCCGATCCAGCTCTTCGAGGCCGGCAAGATCGCGATGTACTGGGGCGGTTCGTGGAACGTCTCCGAGTTCACCGCGAACAGCTACACCAAGGGCAAGGTCGACGTCGCGCCGCTCCCCCGCGGCGAGAAGCAGGCCACCGTCATCCACGGGGTGGCGAACGTCGTCTCGACCAAGACCGCACACCCCGATCAGGCCTGGGAGTTCGTCCGCTTCCTCGGCTCCCGGCAGGCCGCGGAGATCCTTGGCCAGAAGGGCCCGATCCCCGCGTACGACGGCACGCAGACCGCGTGGGTCAAGGCGCACCCCGAGCTCAAACTCCAGACCTTCCTCGACTCGGTGAGTTACGCGGTGCCGTTCCCGGTGTCGAAGAACACCGCGGCGTGGAACGAGGCCGAGCTCACCTACCTCACCAAGGCGTGGACCGGTGAGGTCCCGACCGACAAGGCCGCCACCGAGCTGGCGCAAGCCATGGACGCCATGCTCGCCAAGGAATGACATGACGGTGACGACGACTCCTCAGCGAGACACCCTGCCGGCCAGGGCGCCGACGGCCGCCGCCGGTCAGCAGAGACGGCGGGGCCGGCTGAAGGAGGCCCTGTGGGGGTACGCGTTCATCGCTCCCACGGGGCTCGGGATAGCGGTCTTCTACCTCTGGCCGGTCCTGCAGACGGCCTACTTCTCGCTCACCGAGTGGGGTGCGTTCGGCGGCCACACGTGGACCGGTCTCGACAACTACCGGCGCCTGAGCAGTGATCCCGAGGTCGGCCGGGCGCTGGTGAACACCTTGACCTACACCGGCCTCGGTCTGCTCAGCATCCCGCTGGCGATCGGCTTCGCCGTCCTGCTCAACCGCAAGGGCATGCGGTTCGTGGGGTTCTACCGCACACTGTTCTTCCTTCCCGTCGTCACGATGCCGGTGGCGATCGCGATGGTGTGGCGGTGGCTCTACAACGGCGACTACGGGCTGACCAACTACCTGCTGTCCCTGATCGGGATCGACGGACCCAACTGGGTCGCCGATCCCGCGACCGCCCTGTACGCACTGGTCGTCGTCGGCGTCTGGAGCAGTGTCGGCTACAACCTGATCATCTTCCTGGCCGGCCTGCAGGCGATCCCCAAGGAGTACTACGAAGCAGCCGCCATCGACGGCGCCGGTCCGTTCCGCCAGTTCATCAGCGTCACCCTGCCGCTCCTTTCGCCGACGGCCTTCTTCGTCTCGGTCGTCTCGGTGATCGGTTCGCTGCAACTGTTCGACCTGGTCTACGTGATGGCGGGCTCCGGCGCCGGCGCGCGGGCGAATCCCGCGTTCCCGCGTCTGGAGACCGTCGTCCAGTTGTTCTACGACCGGGCCTTCGTCACCAACGACCGTGGCTACGCGGCGGCGATCGTGATGATGCTGCTGCTCGTCATCGTCGTTCTCACGGCCGTGCAGTTCCGGTTCCAGAAGAGGTGGGTGCACTATGCGTAAGAACCTCGGAGTGCACACCATCCTGATCGCCGCGGCACTGGCGATGGTGGCGCCTTTCGGCTGGCAGATCGTCACCTCGCTCAAGTCGTTGAGCAACGCAACGAAGGTCCCACCGTCACTGCTGCCGGAGGGCCGGTGGGACAACTACGGCAAGGTCTTCGACGTCCTGCCGTTCGGCCACCAGTTCCTCAACACCGTGCTGATGGCGGGGTTGCGGACGATCGGGCAGGTGCTGTTCTGCTCGATGGCGGCCTACGCTTTCGCCCGGCTGCGGTTCCCCGGCCGCAACGTGCTGTTCGGGATCCTGCTCTCGGTCCTGATGGTGCCGCCGCAGTTGTTCATCATTCCGCAGTACCAGATCATCTCGTCGCTCGGCTGGCTCAATTCCCTGCAGGCGTTGGTGGTTCCGGGCCTGTTCAGCGCGTTCGGCGTCTTCCTGCTCCGGCAGTTCTTCCTCGGCCTGCCCAAGGAACTCGAGGAGGCCGCCGCGATCGACGGCGCCGGGCCGGTGCGCATCTACTGGTCGATCGTGCTGCCACTGGCCCGTCCCGGACTGGTCGCACTCGCTCTGCTGGTCCTGCTCTGGTCCTGGAACGACCTGTTCTGGCCGCTGGTGGTGAACACCGATCCCGGCAAGATGACGCTGTCCGCCGGACTCGCCTCCTTGCAGGGACAGTTCCAGACCGACTACCCCGTCCTGATGGCCGGATCGCTGCTCGCCTCCCTGCCGATCATCGCCGTCTTCACCGTCCTGCAACGCCAGTTCATCCAAGGAATCGCCACCTCAGGCATCAAAGGCTGACCCCTTCCACCGCCCCAGGAGGACACCGCCATGAAATCTCTCCGCCCACTGAAACTGCTGGCCGGCCTCGTCGTCGGCAGCCTGGCCACAGCCTTCGCCGTCGTCTCGCCCGCCTACGCGACCATCAGCGGGCTCTCGGCAACCAATGACGCCACCACCGTCACGTACCAGTTCACCTTCACCGGCGCACCGCAGTACGCGCGGACCTACATCGACACGGATCGCAACGCCGCAACCGGCTTCGCGCAGGGCGGCATCGGCGCCGACTACCTGCTGGAGAACAACAACCTCTACCACCACAACGGCGGCGGCTGGAGCTGGACGCTGGTCAAAACAGTGACCTACTCCGGCACCGGCGGGGTGGCTCGGTGGACGGTGGCGCGCGCCGACATCGGCGAGACCGCTTCACCCGATGATGCCGATCTGATCTTCCAGGTGGAGAGTCCGCTGGAGACCTCCACCAAGTACACCCACGTCTACAGCGGCGGTGGCGGGTCAGGGACTCAGGTGACCTACACGCCGGCGACCGACAACTTCGCCAACCCCGAGCGCGGGCTCTACCACCACACCGGAGACTGCGACAAGACCGACTTCTCGCTCGCCACTCTGCAGAGCTACCGCACCAGCCAGGGCATCTCGCTGGTGATGTGCATCTTCTACCTTGCCGAGTACAAGAACTCGGCGATCGCACAGTCGGCACTGGATCACCTCCAGCAGCAGCTCGCGACCGTCCGGGCAGCCGGCCTCAAGGTCGTACTGCGGTTCGCCTACACCACTTCGACCAGCGGTGACGACGCGTCCTTGTCCCGGGTGCAGTCGCACCTCGACCAACTGGCGCCCTACCTGAGCAGCAACAAGGACGTCATCGCCGTCATGCAGGCAGGCTTCATCGGTGCCTGGGGCGAGTGGTACTACACCCAGAACTTCGGCAACGCCGGCGTGATCAGCGCGACCGACTGGGCCAACCGCAAGGCCGTCACCGACAAGGTCCTCAGCGTGCTGCCGTCGGACCGGATGATCCAGCTCCGTACGCCGAAGCTCAAGCGGACGCTGTACTCGACCAGCCCGGTCGCGTCCGGTCAGGCCTACAACGGATCGGCCCTCTCCAGGGTCGGTCACCACAACGACTGCTTCCTGGCCAGCGCGGACGACTTCGGCACCTACGAGAACACCTCGGTCGAGTATCCCTACCTGCAGTCCGACACGACGTACGTGCCGATGGGCGGCGAGACCTGCGGCACGAACCCACCACGGTCGAGCTGTCCCACCGCGCTGACCGAACTCGCGCAGTTCCACTGGTCCTACCTGAACACCGACTACGAACCCAACGTCCTCAACTCGTGGAGCACCGGGGGCTGCCTCGCCGACATCACCAAACGACTCGGCTATCGCTTCACCCTGCAGAACGGCACATTCCCGACCACCGCCACGCGAGGTGGCAGCCTTCCCGTGACGATCAACCTGCACAACGACGGCTTCACCACGCCATACAACCCGCGCAGCGCCGAGCTAGTACTGCGGAACACGTCGACCGGAGCCGTGCAGCGACTGGCGCTCAACACCGACCCGCGCCGGTGGACGGCCGGTTCGACGACCACCATCTCGCAGACCCTCACCATTCCCGCAGGCCTTCCGACGGGCAGCTATGCCCTGCTTCTCAACCTGCCCGACCCGCAACTGTCCAGCCGCCCCGAGTACTCCGTGCGCTTCGCCAACCAGTCCACCTGGGAGCCGGCGACCGGCATGAACTCGCTCCTCCGCACCATCACCGTCAGCTGATTCAAGGAGACCACTGTGAAACGGCTATTCGCGGGTATCGCCCTGCTCGGGCTGGTCCTGCCGACTCAGGCTGCTGTTGCCAGCAGCAACGGATCGAAGACCACTCTGACCTATACAACGTCGAGTGACGTGATCGCCAATCCGGAGCGTGGTTTCTACCACCACACGGAGACGCACTACTACGCGGACGGCAGCGGCTACGTGCCGCTCGACCTGACCACACTGCGTGACTTCCGGACCCAGGAGAACATCACCCAGATCCTGCGGGTGTTCTACCTGGAGAAGTTCGCGAGCCAGGACGTCCTCGACAAGGCCTACCTGGACAAGGTCCGGGCCGACTTCAGGACCGCCCGTGCGGCCGGGGTGAAGACGATCGTGCGCTTCGCCTACGCCCTGCCCGGCGAGGGGTGGCCACCGCCCACGCCGTACGGCGATGCGCCGGTAGCCCGGGTGCTCAAGCACATCGCGCAGCTGACGCCGATCCTGCGCGAGAACGCCGATGCCATCGAGCTCGTCCAGCAGGGCTTCATCGGGTTGTGGGGCGAGGGCTACTACACCGACCACTTCTCCGACCCGGCCGACCCGAGCATCGTCACCGACCAGAACTGGGCCGATCGCAAGGCCGTCACCGACGCGCTTCTCCGCGCGCTCCCCCGCGACCGGATGATCCAGGTGCGCACGCCGTACATGAAACAGCGCATGTACGGCCTCCCGACCGGGGCCACGGGTGGACTCGACGCCGAGCACGCGTACGACGGGTGGCCGGTGGCGCGGATCGGGCATCACAACGACTGCTTCCTGGCCAGCCCGGACGACTTCGGCACCTACCTCAGCGACCCGCTCGAACTCGACAAGGACTTCGTTGCCCAGGACACCAATTACCTGCCGGAAGGCGGCGAGACCTGCGCCGTGAACTCGCCCCGGTCGGACTGGCCGTCCGCGTCCGAGGAGATGGCGAGGCTGCACTTCTCCTTCCTCAACACCGACTACAACCAGGACGTGCTGAACACCTGGGGCGACAACATCACCACCGCGAAGAAGCAACTCGGCTACCGCTTCGAACTGGTGAAGGGGACGTTCACCGACAGCACCCGCCCGCACGGCAAGATGACGGTCAGCCTCGACATCCGCAACAGCGGCTGGGCTGCGCCGTACAACCCGCGCAAGGTCCAACTGATCTTCCAGAGCGCCAAGCACACCTTCAAGGTGACGCTCCCCGTCGATCCGCGCCGCTGGGCATCCGGTACGACGACCACGCTCACGCAACAGGTGAACGCGCCCGCCGTACCGGGCCAGTACCGCCTGCTGCTCAACGTCGCCGACGCGTCGCCGCGGTTGCAGGGCAACCCGGCCTACTCGATCCACTTCGCCAATGTCGGCACCTGGCAGCCCGCGACCGGCTACAACGATCTCGGTCAGGTCGTGACGGTCAGGTAGGCCCTAATGACCGGCCCCGTCTGTGATCCGGAAGACGGGACCATAGCGACCATCGGCGGCGGCCTTCAGTATCGTCTTGCCGCCGCCGGTGGTCAACTGGACGGCAGTGTTGTCTCTGAGCCTGGTCGCCTTGCCGGTCAAGGAGACGTCGTTGAGAACGACGTCGCCCTTCGGGTTGCCGAGGACAACGACGTACAGGTCGGTGCCTTTGGCCGTGAAGACGACCTTGTCGCCGGCGACCGTTGTCGTCGCGGACCTGGTCCACGGGCGGGTGCCGTCCATCGCCTCGCGGTTGGTGCGCAGCCAGGAGCCGACTCCGGTGAGGCGACTGAGCTGCGCCGGGACGATCTCGCCCTCTCCGCCGCTCGGGCCGACGTTGAGCAGGAAGGCACCATTGTTCGCCGCCGCCTTGGCCAGCGAAGCGATCAGCTCGGGCGTCTTGGCGTAGTCGGCCTCGGTCTCCGCCCGGTTGTAGCCGAACGAGCCGCCGATCCCGCGGTCCTGCTGCCAGAACTTGGTCTGGATGCTGTCGAAGTCGGTGTACTCCGGGGTCCGGAAGTCGCTGTGCGGCACGTCCCCTGGCGTACTGATGCCGTCGGCAACATCAGGGAGCTTGAACAACGGTTTCATCAAGGTATCGAATCCCCAGCGCATCGGCTTCGGGCTCATCACCTGGCTACCGAACGACGCCGTCCGCCAGCGGTCGTCGACGACTCCCTCGGGGACGGTGTTGTAGTAGTCCGCGATGAGCGAGTAGAGCCGCTTCGAGCCGGTCGGCCAGGAGATGTCGTTCCAGAGAATGTCCGGCTTGTACCGGTCGATCAGCTCGTGCACCTGGTCGATCACGTACCGGCGATAGTCCTCGCCGTAGTGCAGGTAGGAGTAGTCGCCGAGGGTCTGCACGACCTTCTGCTGGAAAGTCCAGTCGACTCCGCCGGAGTAGTACATCCCGAACTTCAGCCCTTGCTTGCGTACCGCGGTGGCCAACTCCCCCATCAGGTCCCGCTGGGAGTGGAAGTCAGGCGCATGCGGATTCCGTACTGCGGTGGGCCACATCGAGTACCCATCGGCGTACTTGGCCGTCACCACGACGTACGAGGCACCGGCTGCCTTGAACTGCGCGGCCCATTGGTCCGGGTTCCAGTTGGCGAGGCCGGCCGCGAAGGTCTTGGCGAAGTCCTCGTAGGGCGCGTCGCCGTAGCGCTCCCGGTGGAACTTCGCGGTCGGCGACGTCGGGTCCTTCATCGCGTTCGCGTAGTCCTCGGCGTACGGGTTGCGCGTCATGGCGCGGTCGTACTGCGTCTCCAGCAGCTTGTTGAAGGTCGTCCCGGTCGGCGCGTAGCCCGGCACGGAGTACAGGCCCCAGTGGATCATCACGCCGAACTTGGCGTCCTGGAACCACTTCGGCAGCGGGTGCTTGGTCAACGACTTCAGGTCCGCGGTGTAGGGGCCGGAGGTCGTCATCTCCGCCTTGCGGCCGTCCTGCCAGGACCAGATCTTCGTCCCGGCGAGAAAGACCAGGCCCAGCACGAGGACCAGGACGACGAGTCCGCCGAACACCCGGCGAATCCGGTGCCGCTTCTTCTTCGGGGGCTGCTGACTCTGGCTCGATTCGGTCGACATGCTCTCACCCTCGCCCCTCCACCCGCCCCGCGAGTCCTCCGAGAGCATCGACGAAACAACTAAAGGTTGACCCGAGATGCCGCCGCGGTGTCGCCGGGCGCCCCCGGCGCGGACCACCCGTTAGCCTGGGGAGGGTGGCCAGCCAGTCGGAAGCGGGGATTCTTGCCGCGTTGATCACGCCCGGCTCGCGGGCCGCGCCCGGGTACGACCGGCCGACCCCACGGGATCGCGTCGTGGACGTCGCATTCGTCGGGGTCGGATTCCTGCTCGGGGCGCTCGGACTCGGCGACGTCGCGAGTACGGCCAGGTTCGACCCGCCGGGTTGGCTGATCGTCACGACCTGGATCGGATCGGCGTTGTCGCTGGCCCTGCGGCGCCGGTGGCCGGTCGGTCTGGCCGTCGCCCTGATCGTGCTGTCGGTGTTCTTCCCACCGGTCGGTGGTCCGAGCGTGCTGGCGCTGTTCAGCGCGGCCGTCCATCGCAGCTCGGACGTCAGCCTGGCGCTCTGCGGAGCAGGTGTTGCCTCCGGCATCGTTCAGTTCTGGATCTATCCGCCGGCCGGGTCGGCGTCGTACTGGGTCGCAGTCGGCATCACCGCGCTGGGTTGTCTGGGTCTGACCGCCTGGGGCATGGTCGTCCGGACCCGGCGCGAACTGATGGCGTCACTCACCGAGCGAGCGGTCCGCGCGGAGGCCGAGCAGAGGTTGCGGGTCGAGCAGGGCCGGAGGCAGGAACGGGAGCGGATCGCCCGCGAGATGCACGACGCGCTCGGCCACCGCCTGTCACTGCTCTCGGTGCACGCCGGCGCCGTCGAGTTCCGCCCGGACCTTCCTCCCGATGAGCTCTCCCGGATAGCCGGCGTCATCCGCAGCAGTGCCCGCGACGCCGTCAGCGACCTCCGGGACATCGTCGGCGTACTCCGTTCCCACCACACCGTCGACGGCCCCCACCGAGGTATCGCCGAGTTCGACGACCTGGTCGCCGACTGCCGCTCGGCAGGCCTGGCCGTGGAAGTTGCCATCGGCATCGACCTCGCCACGGTCCCGGAGTCCGTCGGCCGGCATGCCTACCGCATCGCCCAGGAGGGCCTCACCAACGCCCGCAAACACGCTCCGGGCCAACCGGTGCGGGTCGCGATAGACGGAAAACCCGGCGACGGCCTCACCCTCGAGATCATCAATCCGCTCACCCCGCCCGGATCCCGCGTCCCGCGCGGCTCGGGTGACTCCGATGGCTCGGCTGGCTCGGGTGGCTCGGGTGGCTACGGAGGCTCGGGTGGGGCGGGGTCTCAAGTCGGTTTGATCGGACTCGGTGAGCGGGCTTCGCTGGTGGGCGGCCGGATCGAGCACGGCGAGACGCGGACCGGCGATTTCCGCCTGGCCGCCTGGCTCCCCTGGCCGAAGGACGCACGATGACAGTTCGTCTGTTGCTGGTCGACGACGATCCGCTGGTGCGTGCCGGACTGGCAGCGATGCTGGGCGGCGTACCGGAACTGGAGTTGGTGGGCCAAGCCGGTGACGGGCGGGAAGCGGTCGACGCAGTACGGGATCTTCAGCCGGACGTCGTGCTGATGGATATCGGGATGCCGGTACTGGACGGCGTTGCGGCCACCGCGGCGATCCGTCGGCGTACGGATCCACCGGCCGTGATCATGTTGACCACCTTCGGCTCCGACGAGTATCTGCTCAGCGCGTTGCGGGCGGGTGCGTCCGGCTACCTGCTCAAGGACGCTGCCCCCACCGAGATCGTCGACGCCGTACTGCGGGTCGCTGCCGACGAGTCGGTGTTGTCGGCGCGATCGACGCGTCAGCTGATGGACTACGTGAGCTCGACCGATCGTGACGGCCGCCGGGAAGCGGCCGTCACGACCTTGGGCGTGCTGACCGGCCGGGAGCGCGACGTCGCGCTGGCCGTTGCCCAGGGCAAGAGCAATGCCGAGATCGCCGACGAGCTCGATCTCGGCATCGCCACCGTCAAGACCCATCTGACGCGTGCGTTAAGCAAACTCGACCTGAACAACCGAGTGCAACTCGCCATCCTGGCCCACGACGCCAGGCTGGTTTAGCTCAGCTTCAGATAGTCGACATTGAACCCGCCGGTCTCGCAGAACAACGTGACCACCTGCTCGCCCGCGGGCAGCGTCACCTGCGTGTGGATCGACTGGTACGCCGCCCAGCCGCCCGTGTCCGGTACCGACACCTTGGCCAGTACCGCGCCCGAGGCGTCCCGCAGCGAGATCGCATCGGTGGCGACGGCGCCCGTACCGTTCGCGACCCGGAACTCCAGGTCGTAGGTACCGGCCTGGGCGACGTCCACCCGGTACTGCAACCAGTTGCCGGCCGCCGTCCAGCCGACGTTCTTGCCACCACTGGCCGCCGCGTTGCTCTCGATGAAGTTCGCGCCGCCGTCGGTCCAGCCGTGCTGGGCGACGTACGACTCCGCCTCGATCTTCTCGCCGACCGGCGTACCGTGCGGCCGGACCGTGACATGCACGGTCACCTCGTCGTGCGCCGCTCCATCGGTGACCCGGAACTTCAGGCTCAGCTCTCCGGCCGTCGTCGGGTGAAGCGTCACCAGGCCGGTGGTGGCATCGAGGCTGACGCCGTCCGGGAGGTCGGTCGCGTAGTACGCGAGGCGGTCGCGATCGCGGTCGGTCGCCGACAGTTGCACCTGGGTGGTGGCGTACTGGTCGGCGCCGACATCAGCTACGGCACGCAGTACGGGAGCGTGGTTTCCGTGCGCCGAGGGGACGTCGCCCTGCCAGCGGTAGGTGGCGTACGAGTTCGCGGGAACCGTTATGCTGAACGATTTTCCGGCGAGGAGAACCCGCACGGTCTTCGGGGTCGCGGTGCTGTTGCCGAGGATCGCGACGAAATGGTTGCCGCGGTCCTTGTAGACGACGTTGGCGATCCCGTTCGTGGTCGCG
Source organism: Kribbella voronezhensis (assembly GCF_004365175.1). NCBI lineage: Bacteria > Bacillati > Actinomycetota > Actinomycetes > Propionibacteriales > Kribbellaceae > Kribbella > Kribbella voronezhensis. Next base: position 1,805,707 of record NZ_SOCE01000001.1, read on the forward strand.
CTGGATTCAACCCGTACGTCGTCCGGCGTGAGGTACTTGGCGAACTGGCCCATCGCGTACAACTCGTCGCGGACACTGAACGTCTTCGTGGTGGTGTCGACCTTCACCAACCGGTTCGGCCACTTGGTGGTGCGGCCGACCTCTTCCCAGTCGATGTTGTTGTCCCGCGCAGGAGTCCAGTGCAAGGTGCCGCCGTCCTGATCGGTGGTCTGCGCCCACATGACGTACGACGAGGCGTCCAGCCGGAAGTAGTTCAGGATCGTGGCCGGGTTCAGGTCGCTGGTCTCGGTCATGTGCACCGGCTTGCCGGTCTGCTCGTACGCGTCGCGCATCACGGTCGGGTCGCCCCAGTACGGGTGGAACGCGATCGCGTCCGCGGCCTTGGCGGCCTTCGGGTCGTTGAGGATCCGGTAGTAGTTCTTGGTCTCGGTGCTGTTCGGGTCGCGCCAATCCCAGAAGTTGAAGTCGTGCACGTAGAGCTCCGTGGGCAGGCCCGCCCGCTTGACCTCGCGCTTGATCGCGACCGCCAGCTTCTGCTGCTGCTCGACGCTGATGTCCATCGCGGGGTAGACCACGTCGATGCCAGGCTCGTTCAGCAGGGTGAGGGCGTCGACCTTGATCCCGTGCTTCGCGTACGCCTGCACGTACTTCACGTAGTACCGGGCGAACACGTCGATGGCGTCGTCGCGCAACTTGCCGACCTGGTAGTACGACGTGGTGCTGCCGGGCTTCAGCGCGACCTCGCCGGTGAACTTGTTGTTGGTCTTCATCCAGGCCGGTGCACTCCAGGCCGAGGCGAAGAAGGTCGCCCGGGGGTTGTAGCGCTGGATCAGCTTGACCGTGTCGACGATGTGCGCGTCGAGATCGCGCTTGATCGAGAAGTACTTCAGGCCGAAGTCCTCGGTGACGCCCGGCGGAAGTTCGTCGTACGACCAGAACGGCAGGTGCTCGATCAGGTCGGGGCTGCCGATGGTCAGCCGGAAGCGGTCGAAGCCGGCGCCGGTCCTGGGGTCGACGAGGAGCTTGATCGCGCGGTCGCGCTCGGCCGGGGTCAGCTTCCAGAGGTTGGAGACACTGGTCTCGTCGAGCGAGAAGCCGATGCCCGAGTAGCGCTGGCGGAGCGTGCTCGGGTCGATGACGACGTCGGCGTCACCAGCGCCGCCCTCGTCTCGTCCCATCCGGGTGGCCGGCAGCGGCTGCCAGGCCTGTGCAGCGCCGCTGAAATACGTACCGGTGACGACAGCCCCGTGATCTGGGCTGTGGCTCGGGACGTGATCCGGGCTGTGATCTGGTCGGCTGACTGATGGCTCGGGCCTGGCTGCGACTGGCCGGCCGGCTGTCGCGGGCAGGCCTGCGGTCGCCGCGAGCACACTGCCTGCCGCGGCGGCGACGAGAACCGCCGCGGAGATGGATCGCCTCACGATGCCTCCTTCAAGGCGCGGGGAAAGCGCTTGCGGCCGACAGCCTAGACATAGTTCACCTCTTTATCTATGGCTTGAACTATCTGACCGCGGTGGCTTTGGGTACTTGTCCGGCAAAGGGAGGAGAGGTCGTGGACCACGAGACGGCGGAAGACTTCTATCGCCGGTACATGGAGCGCTGCAACGCCCACCGGTTCGACGAACTGGATGAGTTCGTCCATCAGGACGTGCGGATCAACGACGAACCTGCCGGGCTCGATCAGTACGCCGCCGGGCTGCGCGCGATGGTCGCGCCGTTCGTGGACTATCGCTGGCAGGTGCTCGAGCTGCTCGTGGACGGCGATCGGCTGGCCGCCCGGTTCAACGACACGGGCGTACTGCGGGACGGCCGGAAACTCGAGACCCAGGAGTTCGCCGTCTACCACCTCGACGACGGCAAGATCGCCGAAGTCCGGGGTGTCTGGGTCAAGGCGGACACGTCGGTGCTGAACCAGCTAGACGACGCCTGACCCGCCCTCAGACGCTGGCTCGTCGCCGGGCACTGGTTCGTCGTCGAGTTCCGGTAGCTCGTCCGGATCCGGTGTGCCCAGTGGGTGCACCGGATCCGGACCGGTCGGCGCCGGTTCCCCGGGCGTGCCGAGGGGTTCGATCGGGTTCGGCTCGGCCGTGGTGGACATGCTCAGTCGCGCGGTAGCTGCTCGTTGGGGTCCTCGTCCGGATCAGGCTCGGGCTCGGGCACCGGCTGCTGCAACGGGCTGTCGTCCCCCGGCCTGATGCCGATGTCCGGGGTGGCGGTGTCGGGGTTGCCGGGATCCGGATTGTCCGGGTCAGGCACCGGAACCACCGGCGGGACAGGCGGCATCGGATTCGTCGAACTCATCGCAGTACCTCCTAAGGTATTGCTCGCTGACCCTCCGGTACCCGATTCCGTCAGCTTCCAAGCCGGCCGGTGGTGAGAACGCAGCGCAGCCCGTCAATGACGAGGATGGGGTTCATGCCGACCGACAGGTAGAGGCCGAGCGCCGGGGTCGGGTTGTTCGTGTCGACGTGCAGCATCGTGCCGGCCCGCCCGGCCGCCGCATCGAGGGCGAAGGCGTCGCGCAGCAGGAACCTCGCCAGTCCCCGCCCGCGGAACTCTTCGAGCACGCCGAGCATCGCGATGTGTCCACAGTTCTCCTTCTCGACGAACCCGTCGTTGCACTGCCGGACCGCGACGGCCCGCCCGCCCACCTCCAGCACAGTCAGTTGGGACCAGTCGAACGTCGGAAGCGCCTCGAGTGCCTCGACCCACTCGTCGTGTGGCCGGGGAACGAAACCGAACTGGCCGCGGAAACTTTCGATGACCACCTCGTGGGCCGCCCACCGTGCCGCGTCGTCAAACGCCCCGCGGCGAACCACGACGCCCTCGGGCAGGCCCGGAACGGTGGCGTCCGCGGTGTGGTCGATCCGCATCCGGTGGTACGTCGTACCGAATGCGCAGCCGCGGTCGCTCAACAACGCACGCAGCGGCTCGTCGGCACGAAAGATGAAGAAGTCGACGGTGACCTGGGCGTGGCCGCGCTCGTGTCCCATCTCGCGGGCACGGCGGGTCGCCCGTTCGAACAACCAGGCCGCCACCGCAGGCTCTTGCGATGTCAGATCGATCTGCACCACCTGCCGATCGCCCAGGCCGAACGAGGCTGCCAGCCCGATCGGCAGGCCGTTCCCGGCGAGTACGAGCCAACTGTCGGTGCCGCGATCGAAGCCGGGCTCGGCGAGGAAGGCGGTCACGCCGTCCAGCGTGCAGTCGGGGAACCCGATCATCGCCAGGTTGTAGGCGGAGAGCAGGTCGACGATCGCCTCGGCGTCGTTCGGCTCAGGCGGACGGAAGGTGTACTCGTCCGGCAACGCAACCGTGGTGGTCATGCGGCGCGGAGAGGTCGGCGGAGATGGACAGGATGATTGCTGTGAAGAGATTTCACGGTGCCCCCTTGGACACCTGCTAGATGCGCCAAGGGGCCCTGAAGTTGCCGGTCAGCGGTAGGCGCGGGCCTGGAGGTTGAAGAGGTCGGCGTAGCGGGTGTTGGCGGCGAGCAGGGCTTCGTGGGTGCCTACCTCTTCGATGCGGCCCTGGTGCATGACGACGATGAGGTCGGCCATCCGGACGGTCGAGAAGCGGTGTGAGACGAGGACGGTGATGCCACCGGTCTCGGCGGCTGCGATCTTGGCGGCCGCGGCGTACTGCTCGTAGAGCCGGTGCTCGGCTTCCGGATCCAGCGCTGCGGTCGGCTCGTCGAGCAGCAACAGCAGGGGGCGTTCGCGCATGAAGGCACGAGCCAGTGCAAGTCGTTGCCATTGGCCACCGGACAACTCCACGCCGTCGGTGAACTTCTTACCCAGTTGGGTATCCAGGCCACGCGGCAATCCCGCGACGACCGACTCCGCGTCACCCCGCGAGACCGCGAGCCCGACGGCAGCCTCATCCGACATCCGGCCGACGTCGCCCAGGCCGACGACCTCCCGCACGATCAGTTCGAACTTCACGAAGTCCTGGAATCCGGCCGAAAGCTGTGCTCGCCACGAATCCGGTGCGATCGAGGCCAGGTCGGTCCCGTCGACCAGCACCTGTCCGGTCGTCGGGTCGTACATCCGCGCGAGCAGCTTCACCAGCGTCGTCTTCCCCGCGCCGTTCTCACCGACCAGCGCGATCGCCGAGCCCGCGGGCAGACGCAGGTCGATCCCACTGAGCACCGCGGAATCCGCACCGGGATAGGCGAATCCAACGTTCCGCAATTCGATCCCCGACGTGAGCCGCGCCGGCGCCGGCGTAGTACCGGCTTTCCACGAGTTGTCCTTCGCATACTCCCGAAGCCAGTCGTAGCGGCTGAAGCTGCGCACGACCTCACCCACCCAGTACACGTTCTGCGCGATGCCACCGGTCATCTGATCGACCTGCGACGCCAGCAGCAACACCAGTACGACGTCGCCCGCCGTCTGCTCTCCGGCCCGCGCCCGGGCGACCACCCAGACCACAGCACCGGCGTACGCGAGGCCGAACACCAGGCGCACCGCCCCGTCGACCTTCCCGCCCCAGCGGGCCGCGTCGACCCGGCGCCGGAATCTCTCGGTCTGCAAGGAGAAGATTCTGTCCAGCAACACCTGGCCGAGTCCGAAGACCCGCAACTCCAGGCCGGTCCGCGGATCCTTCGCCACCTCGATGAGCCGGTCGACCAGGCGCTCCTGCGGCATCGAGTCTTCCCAAGCCTTTTGCTGCCGCGTACTGCTCAGGTACGCCGACCAGATCCGCGCTGTGCCGAGCAAGGGCAACAACAGCAGCAACGGGTGCACCGAGCCGAGCAGGCTGAGCACGGTCACGGTGTTCGTCACCGTACCGAACAGCCACAGCAGCACCTCCGAACCGGCGCCCATCCGCCAGGCTCGTTCGCGCACGATCTCCAGCCGGTCGGAGACATCGGGCCGCTCATGATGCGCCAGTCCGGGGATGCCGGTCGTCACGTCCAGCAGGTCGGCGTGCACCCGGCCGGCCATCCGTTCCTGCGCGGTCGTCTGGAGCGGGAAGCCGACCACATCGGCGACGAACGCGACCGCCAGGCCGGCGACGATGATGCCGATCCCCCACCCGATCGTGCTCGGCCGATCAGCCGCCAGACCGTCGACCAGGCGGCTCACACCGTACGTCTGCGTCGGCGCGGTGACCGCTCGCGCCGCGACCAGCACGGTGGAGATTGCCATCGGCAACGGGGCTGCACGGAACGACGTCGTCAGCCACAGCCGGAAGATCCGCAGACTACGCATCGATGCCCTCCGGGTCCTCCGGAAGTGTGGCAGTCACGTACCGCTCGGCCTGCAGCCGGAACATCGCGGCATACGTGCCGTCCTGGTCCAGCAACTGCTCGTGCGTCCCGTCCTCCACGATCCGCCCGCCGGCCAGCACGCAGATCCGGTCGGCGTTGCGCACCACCGAGAACCGGTGGGAGATGATCAACGACGCCACACCCGAAGTCAGCTCGAGGTAGCGCTCGACCAACTCGGCCTCGGCCCGCACATCCAGCGCGGCAGCGGGCTCGTCGAGAACGAGCACACCGGCCCCGGCCTGTACGGCGAACAGCGCTCGCGCCAGCGCGACTCGTTGCCACTCACCACCGGAAAGGTCGACACCGCCGTCGAAAGTCTTGTCCAGCACGGTTTCCCAGCCGCTCGGCAACCGGCGTACGACGTCGTCGATGCCCGCTTCGCGCGCGACCTTCGCGAGCGCGGCCTTGTCGTCAGCGCGCTCCACCGCGCCGAACACGACGTTGTCGGTCACCGACAGCGGGAAGCGCAGGAAGTCCTGGACGATCGCGGCGACGCGTCGTTGCCAGGCGGCCAGGTCCAGCTCGGCGAGGTCCACTCCGTCGACGGTGATCCGGCCGCTGGTCGGTCGATATGCCCCGCCGAGCAACTTCACCAGGGTCGACTTGCCGGCCCCGTTGACGCCGACCAGCGCGAGCGCCTGGTGCGCATGGATCGTCAGGTCGAGCTCCCGGAGCACCTCGTGGCCGGAACCGGGGTACCGGAAACTCACCTTCTCGAAGCGGATCTCGCGCGCCGGCATGGTCTCGACCCGGTGCCGGCTCGTCACGACCGGCTCGGGGTGCCGCTCGGCGATGGTGCCGGGCAGCTTCTCCATCGCCCGGTACGCCGAAAGGCCGCGGCGCACCTGGGCCACGCCGTACCCGTTCATGGACACACCGATCGCGAGGATGGCCGGCACGGTCGTGGCGACCTGGGTGAGCGGGAGGTCGCCGGCCAGCGCGGCACGGCCGACCAGCACGATCGCGAACCCGTTCGCGGCCAGATGCAGGGCGCCGGTGAGGAAGGACCAGTACACGTTCTGGTGGCGGCGCTCCCAGACGGTCCGCAGGCCCGCGTTCCATTCGTGCACATACCGGCGTACGAGCCAGTTGTTCAGGCCGAAGACGCGGAGCTCTTTGGGCGCGTCGCGCATCCCGAGGTCGAAGACGTAGCCGGCGCGGCGCTGCTCCTCGGTGTTGCCCCACCAGACGTCGATCTCCCGCTCGACCATCTTGCCGGTGAACCACTCGAGGAAGATCGTCACCGCGAACAGCAGCGCCGCGACCAGCCAGGAGAACATCACGCCGACGATGACCGCCGAGCCGACGAGCGTGACCCGGCTGGCGAGCAACCAGGGCAGATTCGACAGACCCTGCGCGAGATGGAAGCCGCCCTTGCCCTTCGCCTGCTCCTGGACATTCAGTACTTCGGTGTCCTCGAGGTGCGCGATCCGGCGCGGACCAAGCAGCGGCCGCGTGATCCCGATGCCGATCTCCCGCGTGACCGCCGCGTCCATGGTGAGCGAGGCGACCTGCTGGACCGCGGGCTGCAGACTGTCCACGACGAACACGACCAACAGCCCCGCGAGCAGCCAACTGAACCCGGCGAGCGACATGGCTCCGGGCGCATCGTTGATCACGTCCGGCACAGCACCCACGACCCGGCCGGTGAGCAACGTGACGGCCATCCCCAGCACTGATCCCAGCACGGCCAACCCCATGGTCAGCACCGTGCTCCCGGGCGCTACCCGAACGGCATACCGGAGCAGAGTCAGCACCCGACAGACCGTAACCGCCCCCACCGACAACCGCACCCCACTTTCACCCCGGGCGGGCGAGACGGAACTGCCGGTAGAAGCTCGGCCTCCCCAGGAACAACTCGTCCTCCCCGCGGCCGATCTCGGCCATACCGAGAGCGCTGAGGATACGAACCGAGGCGTGATTGGCGTCGACGGCTTCGGCCCAGATCTCGTCGAGGCCGAGCTGACCGAACCCGTAGTCGAGGCCGAGCCGCGCGACCGCACCACATCGGACGCCGCCAGGAGGCGTAGGGAGACCTCCGGTGCCGTCATGAGGCGAGCTTAGACAGGAAGCGGTGACTCTCGGCGGCGATAGATTTGCGGGATGAGTGACAGTTCGCAGTCGCCGCAGTACGGGGGTCCACAGTACGGCGGGCCGCAGTACGGCGGGCCGCAGTACGCGGGGCCTCCGCCGAAGAAGGGGCGGGGGGCGTTGGTGTTGGTGGGCGTGCTCGCGCTGGTGCTCGTGGTCGTCGTGGCGGTGGGGGCTGTGGTGCTTCTCAGAGGTGATGACCACAAGGCGGACAGTGCGTCGCGGAGCCGGCCGGCTGCGCCTGAATCGGTGGAGTTCAGGCGGGTTGTCAAAGCCGAGCCGGGCACATGTGATGCCGCGCAGGCCGGGGTGGCCTGCGATTCGGCGGGGAACCGGTACTCGCTCGGCAAGGTGGAGCTGGACGGCAGCAACGTGACCCAGGTGAAGGCGGTCGCCGGCCAGAACTCCGACTGGTACGTGAATCTGAAGCTGGACTCCGCGGGAGCCCGGTTGTTCGGCGATCTCACCACGGACCTGGCCCAGAAGAAGCCGCCGCAGAACCAGCTCGCGATCGTGGTTCGCGGTCGCGTGGTGAGCGCACCCACCGTGATGTCAGCGATTCCCGGCGGCGACGTGCAGATCGCGTCGGGCTTCAGCAAACCGGACGCCGAGAAGCTGGCCGCGGACATCACCGGCTGACCTCAACCGGCTGATGTCAGCGCTTGGGTCAGTGGCTGGGGAGCGGGTGCTGGTCGAGGCGGTCGGGTAGCTCCTCGAAGAGCTGTAGCTCGGCGGAGCGGCAGCGGACGACGTCGGGCGAGAGGTGCTCGATGTCCTGCCACGGCAGATAGCGAACCGCGCCCAGGCGGCTGTGGATGATCCGGCGCAGGAGGGCCGGGCCGACATGCCGTTCGTAGCCGAAGAGTCTGGTGACCCGGCGTTCGACGACGATCAGCCCGTCGACCCGCAGCGCCGCCTGTTTCGACTGCTGCAGCGGGCCGTCCTGCACCAGCCGGACATCCGCCACCGTGCCGATGTTGTTGCCGTGGGCACCGACGACCCGTACTCCGAGCAGCTCACTCAGTCTCATCGCCGGCTCCCGGAATCTTGCCGATCAGATGCTGCTCGACCCAGTCGTCCCCCTTGGTCAGGTTCAACTGGTACGGCGTGATCTTCACGGCACTGTCGATCTCGGCGATATCGGCCGCCGGGATCCGCTGGTGCCCGGAGATCAGCGCGGCGACAGTCGGTATCTCGGAACTGAGGTCCAGCTCCACGTCGTCGACCTTGCCGAGCAGGGCGCCGCTGCGGTAGTCGATCAGCTGCCGGTCCATCAGGTGCAGCTGCGCGTGCAGGATCTTCCCGGTCATCTCATTGCCCCGCCTTCGTGATGATCATCAGTGGTATCGCCGCGATCGATGCCAACAGCAACAGTCCTAGATAGATCAGGGCCAGGAAGTTCAGCACCCGGCCGTTGGTCGCCTCGCCCATGTAGTCGGGATCGTTGGCGATGATCAGGATCGGCAGATAGGTCAGCGGCAGGGCCATCGCCGCGAAGACCACCGAGTACTCCGTCACCTTCACCGGATCCACCGCGGTCAGCAGGACCAGGATCGACAGCACCAGGCAGATGATGATGATCAGGTGGAACCGGGAGGCCTGCCGCGGCCGGACGAACTTGCCCCACTGCCACCCGAAGTACTGCGCGATCGTGTAACCGCACGACAGCGCCGTCTCCAGGGCCGCGCCGAAGGTGGCCGCGAACACGCCGACCAGCACGATCGCCAGCCCGAGTTTGCCCAAGGCAACGGCTGTCGGAAGGGTGACCTGGCCGAGGGTCTCGACCTTGATCCCGGCCGGCAGGAAGAGCACCGCAGTACAGCCGGCGATCGCCAGCGACAGCAGGCCGCCCAGCGGGAAGCCGAGGTAGACGTTCGCGCGCTCGACGCCGAGATCCTTGCGGCCCCACTTCTCCTCGACCCCGCCGGAGGAGAAGAAGAACACCTCGTACGGCGTCATCGCGGCACCGAACAACGCGATCGCGTAGTACGCGTAGGTCAGCCAGGTTTCGTGACCGGTCGGCACCGGATGAGTGACCTGGTGTGCCAGTTGGCCCCAGTTCGGGCCGAGCTTCCACAGCGCCACGGCGAAGACGATGAGCAACAGACCCAGCAGGCCGAAGACCTTCTCCAGGTGGGAGAACTTGACCCGCCAGATCACCAGCCACACGGCGATCGCGGCCAGCGGCATCCAGAGCAGGTAGTTCACCCCGCTGGCCAGTTCGAAGGCCAGCGCCACGCCACCGATCTCGGCGATCAGGGTCAGCAGCGTGACCAGGAACGACGCGGTGAGGGCGAACAAGCCGGTACGCCGGCCGAGCCGCTCGCGAATCAGGTCGAACACCGGCCGTCCCGACATCGCGACCACCCGGCCCGACATCTCGGCGTACAGGCAGATGCCGATCACGCCGACCACCACCACCCAGGCCAGCCGCATCCCGAACCGGGCGCCGACCAGCGCGTTGGTGACCAGGTCCCCGATGTCGACGAAGCCGCCGATCGCCGTCAGGATGCCGAGCGTGACGGCGAGCAACTTCTTCATTTCGCCTGCTCCCCGAGCCGGTGCAACTGCTGGCCGAGCGTCTGCAGCTGGGTGACCTGGTCGGCCACGGTGCCGAGATCGTTGTTGGTCAGCGCGATCCGCAGATCGGTGATCTCGTCCTCAGCGGTCGAGAGCGCCTTCGAGTACGAGTCGTAGGTCGCGCGCGAACGACCGGTCTTGGGCTGCAGGGCGTCGAACGTGGTGGCGACCTTGCCGATCGACTTCTCGGCGTCGGAGACGACCTGCGTCGCCGGGGCGTTCCAGAGTTTGTGGTCGAGCACGGACTCGGCGGCCAGTCGCGCGGTTCCGACTTCAGAGGCAGCGTCGCGGGCCGCGCGTGCGCCCTCGGTCAGCATCTTCTGATCCGGATCGCCACAGCCGGCCAGAACGGCCAGGACTGCGGCGACGAGCGCCAGCGTCCGTAACATCAGCGACTCCTTGGGTCCGGTCCGATAGTCGTGCGGTCCGAGTACCCAAGGAGTCCTGGTTACACGCGTGTCATCCCTTGAAGGCGTCCTTGGCCTTCTCGGTGGCCTGCTTGAGGTCGGCCTTGCTTTCCTCGACCCGGCCCTCGGCCTGCAGGTCTTCGTTGTCCGTGGCGTCGCCGACCTTCTCCTTGGCGTCACCCTTGAGCTTGTCGGCAGCATTCTTCATCTTGTCTCCGGCTCCCATCGGGAACCTCCCTTCGCTAGGCACCCCTAGTGCCCACGAATCCGCCGGATATGTGCGATCCGCCCAGAATCACGCCGCTTGTCACCGGCTCGGCAGCGACCGCGGCAACCCGAACGCGTCGAGGACGCCGTTCTCGAAGCGGGTCATGGCACTGATCCGGTCGCCGGCCAGGCTGAGCACGTAGAGCCCGGTGCCGTGGCTGACGCCGTCGGCGCCGCGCAGGTACGCCCCGAACGCAGGCTGACCGTTCGCCCGCGTCGGCACGAGCTCGAACCTCCGGCCGGCCCCGAAGATGCCGGCGCAGAACCGGCGTACGACGTCCTGCCCCTCGTACTCGAAGGGAATCGGCGGCATCGCCAGCGTGATGTCGTCGGTCAGCAGCGTCAGCAGCGCGTCCAGATCGGCTGACTCCCACGCCCGGACGAACCTCGCCACGATCGCGTTCTCAGCGGCCGAACCGGCAGCGGGCGGCCGTTCGCGACCGTGGACCTGCCGCAGCCCCGCCCGCGCCCGTTTGAGAGCGCTCTTGACCGACTCGACGGTCGTGTCCAGCATCCCGGCCACCTCGGCCGCGGGGAATTCCAGGACGTCCCGCAGGATCAGTACGGCGACCTGGCGTGGTGGCAACGTCTGGAGGGCCGTCACGAAGGCCAGCGAGATGGACTCGGTCTGCTCGAAGCGGGCCTCCGGGCCTTCGAGCAGGAGGTCCGGGATCGGCTCCAGCCAGACGACCTCACCCAGACGGGTCGGTTCGGGCGGTTCGACGTTCGGCACGTCCCACGCCTTGGCGGGGCGGCGCGCGGCTGACCGGCGCGTATTGAGGCACTGATTGGTGGCGATCCGGTAGAGCCAAGTCCGCAGCGAGGCGCGCTGCTCGTACCCGCCGAAGCCGCGCCAGGCCGCGAGCAACGTGTCCTGCAAGGTGTCCTCGGCGTCCTGCAGCGAACCGAGCATCCGGTAGCAATGCACTTGCAACTCGCGGCGGTACGGCTCGGTCAGCCGCCGGAACGCCTCCCCGTCGCCCGCGCGCGCCCTGGAAATCAGGTCGGTCGCCACGTCGCCCACCTTCCTCTCGGCAAACCCCATCACGCGTACGGACACCGCGCGAGGCCGGAAAGGGGCGGCCCCTGTCCCACGCAGCCGGTGTCTGTATCGGTGACAGTCACACACAACCATGGGAGGACCCGAGATGGGCAGGATCGTCATCAGCGAGACCATCACGGTCGACGGCGTCGTACAGGACCCGACCGGGGACGACGGCTTCGAGCGCGGCGGCTGGTTCAACACCATCGGCGCCGGGGATCGCGAGGCCTGGGCCTTGTCCGAGTTCGAGGAGGCGCAGAGTGCCGCGGCCCTGCTGATGGGCCGACGCAGCTACGAGTACTTCATGGCGCGGGGCTGGGGCTCGCGGACCGGCGACTGGGCGGACAGGTTGCGAAGCCTGCCGAAGTACGTCGTGTCCTCGACCCTGGAGGACCTCGAGTGGGCCAACTCGACCGTACTGCGCGGAGAGGTGGTGACCGAGGTCTCGAAACTGAAGGAGGCGCTGGACGGGGACATCGTGGTCTACGCCAGCGGCCGACTCGTCCCCACGCTGATGGAACACGGCCTGGTGGACGAACTCCGGTTGATGGTCTACCCGTGTATCGCCGGTGCCGGCGACCGGCCGCTCGCCTCGGCCGGCAAAGTGCGGGACCTGCGGCTCACCGGATCCCGCAGTGTCGGCGACGGCCTCGTCCTGCTCACTTACGAGGTCGCGGCCTGACCCGGCTGCCGGGGTACAACTTGCTGAGCTGACCGGGCGTGGTCACGTCTTGACACAGGGTGCGAGCCGTTCGATGATCTGGGAGCTATACCGGTTTATCTCCCTGACCCACAGGCAGCCTCTTGGGCGGGTCACGGATGGTTAACCGGTATAGCGCTCTCCCGCCCGCCCGAAGAGGAGTTGAGAATGAGTCAAGAGCTCATGCGGCGCAGGACCTTGTTGTCCCTGCTCGCGGCCGGCACCGCCGCCGCAGCGACCGGAGTGACCTCGGCCGGCCCGGCCGCCGCGGCGCGGCCCGCGTGCCGGCACGCGGCGAAGTCCGGCCCGATCTCGGTCGCCTACGTCGAGGTCAACAACAACAGCATGGTGAACGTCGGCAAGTACACACTCGCCAACGGCGGCGCCCAGGTGTTCGACATCGGGGTCATCTTCGCCGCCAACATCAACTACGACGGCACGAAGGCCTACCTGTCCTTCAACGAGAACGTCCAGCGCGTCCTCGACAACGTCGCGACCGAGGTCCGGCCGCTGCAGGCCAAGGGCATCAAGGTGCTGCTGTCCGTGCTGGGCAACCACCAGGGTGCCGGGTTCGCCAACTTCCCGTCCCAGCAGGCGGCCGAGGCGTTCGCCCAGGAGCTGGCGGACGCGGTCACGCAGTACGGGCTGGACGGGATCGACTTCGACGACGAGTACGCGGAGTACGGCAACAACGGCACCGGCCAGCCGAACGACAGCTCGTTCTTCTACCTGGTCTCGGCGTTGCGCCAGAAGCTGCCGACCAAGCTGATCACCCTGTACGACATCGGCCCGTCGGCCGAGCGGCTGGCCTACAACGGCCAGAGCATCGCCAACACCTTCGACTACGCCTGGAACCCGTACTACGGCACCTGGTCCGTACCGCGCGGTCCGAGCGACAAGTCCAAGCTCTCCCCTGCCGCCATCCAGATCAACGCGACCAGCACGTCGACCGCGGCGAGCCTGGCGACCCGCACGGTGAACGAGGGGTACGGCGTGTTCCTCACCTACGACCTCGGCGGCACCGACAGCCACACCTACATCTCGTCCTTCACCAACAAGCTCTACAACAGCGCCGCCGTCTACAAACCCTGATCCTGGACCGCCTGCTCCTTCCGCGTGCTCTGATGTGGTGTTCGAGAACGCGGAAGGAGCAGAGCATGGGACGATCCGGGCCGATCGAGCCGCCGGGTGAACCGTTGACGGACGGGGCGGTGGCGGTGAGGCTGCGACGCGAGTCCGACCTGGCGGCGATCGCGGCGGCCAGTCACGATCCGGAAAGCCTGCGGTGGTTGACGGATCCACCGATGGACGCCGAGGCTCGGCGGACCAGCCTGGACCGGAACGCCGAGGCATGGCGGACCGGGCAAGCGGCACCGATGGTGATCGCGGCCGCCGATTCCGACGAACCGATCGGCATCGTGAACCTGCAGTTCCGCGACGACGAGGTGGCGACGATCGCGTACAGCGTCTTCCCCGCCCATCGCGGTCAGGGCATCGCGCCACGGGCGGTCGAACTGGTGAGCGGCTGGGCCTTGGGCCAACTGCGACTCAGCCGGCTGATCCTGGAGGCGGACGAAGGAAACGCGGCGTCGATCCGGGTGGCCGAGAAGTGCGGATTCGAACGAACCGGCAGCCGCGTCGAGGACAGCGGCGCGACGACCGTGATCTTCGCCCGGACGGCTTCCTGAGGTTCTTGCGTTTGGCAACCGGATCGATGGGCACCTGGCACGCAGAGTGAACATCAGGAGCGTCTCGGCTACACCCCAGACGGTTCCAACGGGGCGCCAACGGGAAGGAAGTTCGGCGAGATGAGTGCTTTCGACAGTTTCAAGGACAAGGCCGCCGACGCAGTCGACAGCCAGGGCGACAAGATCGGCGAAGGCGTGGACAAGGCCGGCGATGCGCTGGACGAGAAGACCGGCGGCAAGTACGGCGACAAGATCGACCAGGGCGGCGACATGGCGAAGGACCGCCTCGACTCCCTGGACGGCCAGGACGACGACATCCAGTAGTCACCCCTGCCAAATACGGGCCGCCGGCAACTACCGGCGGCCCGTCCGCGTCACCGGGATTCCAGCGTGCTCAGGTCCCGGGTTGCGTAGCGGTGGTGCTCGATCTCTTCCTCCATCACGACCCACAGGCATTCGCTCACGGGCCGATCCTCCTCGGGATAACCGGGGGCCGGCGTCCGCGCGCAGACCCGCCCCAGCTCGGCATCGCTGAGTTCGTCGACGATCCGGCGAACCACGGCCATCCGGTCGGCCCGTACTCCCAGCACTTCCTCGTACTTCGGGTTCGCGTCGGGGTCGATACCGAGGGCCTTCGCGTCCTCGGTGCGATACCAGCTCTGGGTGATGCCGATCGGATGGTAGGGCCGCTCCTGATCGAGGATCGTCCGGCTCGCCCACGCGTCGGTGATGAAGATGAGGTGCCGCAGTGTCTCGGCGAACGACCACTCGCCGTCGACCCGCTGGTGCTGCCCTCTGTCCTTCCTTGCAAAGTCTAATGCTTCTTCCGCCGCTCCAGCCGGGTTATCCACAGGCTGCCGCGCCGGAGCCGGTAGTCGGTCGGCGCGAGCCGTGGTCTCTGCCCAGAGTTGCTCGATGGTGGTCCACATGGCGCGGAAGTCGTCGGCTGAACCGATCGAGCGGAGCTGGACCCGCTCGGGATGAAGCCGGTCCAGCTCGGACTCCACGAAGGCGGTCACGTCGACGCCGTTGACGACCAGGCTGCTCACGTAGCCGGAGATGTCGACATCGACCAGCGTGGAGTCGATGATCTTGACCCCGCTCAGATCGCAGTCCCGCAACCTCGCGCCGCGCAGATCCGCGACCTCGAAGGTCGCCCCCTGGTAGGCCGTGGTCTCGTCGCCGCCGCCGGAGAACCGATGCGGTCCGTACTGAGCTTCCATGAGCGCCATCGTAAAGCGGGTTCCAGACGCTATCCGTCCTGTTCTGCGATTGACGCCGGTCACATTTCGTGTGCAATATATTGCATGCCAATCCCCCAGACCCAGGGCCTCGTTGCCCGGTCCCTGCTGCGCGACGACGCCTACCGGGCGATCCGGGACGCGATCGTCGACGGCACGCTGGCGCCAGGCGAGCGATTGAGCGATCCCGAACTCGTCGCCTGGCTCGGCATCAGCCGTACGCCGATCCGCGAGGCGCTCGCCCGGCTCGAACAGTCCGGGCTGGTGCAGACCAAGCCCGGCAGGTTCACCATCGTGAGCCCCCTGGATCTCCGACAGACGCGATCGGCCCAACTCGTAGCAGCGGCGATGCACGAACTCGCAGTACGGGAAGCCGTTCCGCTCATGTCGGATCACGAACTCTCGGCGATGCGCGAGGCGAACGACCGGTTCGCCAAGGCGTTGCGGGCCAACGACGTCGACGCCGCACTCAAAGCCGACGACGACTTCCACGACGTCGCCGTCGTCGCCAGCGCGAACCCGATGCTGCGCGCAGTACTGGAGCAGGTCACGCCGATGCTGCGCCGGATCGAGCGCGTCCAGTTCTCGTCGCTGTCCGGCCGGTCGTCGGTAGCGATGCACGAGCGGATCATCACCCTGGCAGCGGCCGGCGACGCGGCCGCCGCCGGACTCGCGGCCCGGGAGAACTGGCAGACCCTGGAACCCTTGCTGGCCATGGAATCGGAGCGCGACCAATGAGCTTGAGCGACTTCCCGCGGTACCCACTGACCTTCGGTCCGAGCCCGGTCCACCCGCTCAAGCGCCTCTCCGCGCACCTCGGCGGCGCGGCGATCTGGGCGAAGCGCGAGGACTGCAACTCGGGCCTCGCGTTCGGCGGCAACAAGACCCGCAAGCTCGAGTACCTAATGCCCGATGCGCTCGCCCGAGGCGCCACCCACCTCGTCACGATCGGCGGGGTGCAGTCCAACCACACCCGCCAGGTCGCCGCGGTCGCGGCGTCACTCGGACTCAAGGCGCGGCTGGTCCAGGAGAGCTGGGTGGACTGGCCCGACCCGGTCAACGATCGCGTCGGCAACATCCTGCTGTCGCGGATCATGGGCGCCCAGGTCGAACTGGTCGACGCCGGTTTCGGCATCGGCTTCAAGGAGAGCTGGGAGAACGCGCTGGAGGAGATCCGCTCGGCCGGCGGTGTTCCGTACGCGATCCCGGCCGGCGCCTCCGACCACCGCCTGGGCGGTCTCGGCTTCGCCAACTGGGCCGACGAGGTGCAGCGGCAGGAGGCCGAGCTCGGCATCTTCTTCGACACGGTCGTGGTCTGCTCCGTCACCGGTTCGACCCACGCCGGCATGATTGCCGGGTTCGCGGGTCAGGACCGGCCGCGCCGGGTGATCGGGATCGACGCGTCGGCCAAGATCGAGCAGACCCGCGCCCAGGTCGAGCGGATCGCCCGCGGTACGGCGGAACTGATCGGCCTCGGGCGTGACCTCCGCGACGACGAGATCACCGTGCTGGGAGGCTGGGCCGGCGAGTACTACGGGATCCCGGTCGCCTCGACGCTCGACGCGATCCGGCTCACCGGCAGCCTCGAAGGCGTCATCCTCGACCCGGTCTACGAAGGCAAATCGATGGCCGGCCTGATCGACCTGGTCAGCTCGGGCGACATCCCGCGGACGTCGAACGTCCTCTACGCCCACCTCGGTGGCCAACTCGCCCTGAATGCGTACAGCGCCCTCTTCAAATCGTGAGGACCGGGTACAGGGGGCGCGACATCACACAGCGAGAGGGTGAACGGATATGGCAGACAGCAAGAAGGTCGCGTTCCTGGTGGCCGCCGAAGGGATCGAGCGGGTGGAACTCACCGAGCCCTGGGAGGCTGTCTCGAAGGCCGGTCACCAGCCGGTGCTGCTCAGCCCGAAGACCGGCGAGGTGCAGACCTTCGACCACCTGACCGCGGCCGAGAAGCGGCCGGTGGACCAGGCCGTCGGCGACGCGTCGGTCGACGACTTCGCAGCGCTGGTGCTTCCTGGCGGCGTGGCCAACCCGGACGCACTTCGCACCGATGATGCCGCGGTGAGCTTCGTGAAGACGTTCGTGGACTCGGGCAAGCCGGTGGCGGCCATCTGTCACGCGCCATGGACCTTGATCGAGGCCGACGTCGTGCAAGGCAAGACGGTCACGTCCTGGCCGAGCCTGCAGACGGACCTGCGCAACGCCGGCGCGACCTGGGTCGACCAGGAACTCGTGACCGACGGCAACCTCATCACCAGCCGCAAACCGGACGACCTGCCCGCCTTCAACGATGCCCTCGTCAAAGCCATCGGCTGAGGCGCGCCTCTGCAGCCGCCGTGACGCAGGCCTTGCCATAGCGGACCGCGGTCCGTAACATCGTCAACCGGACCGTGGTCCGATTGACGATGTGGAGGGGCGCGATGGCGTTGGAGACGAGCGATGGGCTCGGGCTGGTTCGGAAGTACGGAGCCGCGGACAGTTGGCTCGCGGTCCTGGTGACGTTGCGGGAGTCGGGCGAGCCTGCCGTCAGCGTGGTGAACAGCGGGATCGTCCGGCACCCCGTCACCGGTGCCGAGGTGGTGGCGTTTGTTGCCCGGGGCAACACAGCGAAGACGCGGTACCTGCGGAGGCATCCGCAAGCCACCTTGGTCTTCCGGGCCGGGTGGGAGTGGGTCTCGGTCGAAGGTGAGATCGCTCTCGCCGGACCGGACGACCCACTGGAAGGGCTCGACGCGGACGGCCTGCGGAAGCTGCTGCGCGACATCTACCTCGCCGCGGGCGGACAACACGACGACCTCGACGAGTACGACCGGGTGATGGCGAACGAGCGGCGTACCGCCGTACTGCTTTCTCCGCGGCGATTCCGGACGAATCCGGCCGGTACCGAGCACCAGGAGCACGGATGAACAGCATCCAGCGGCCGGCCGTCGCGGCCCGGACGATCCAGGTCTGGTCGGATCTGCTCTGCCCGTTCGCGCATGTCGCGATCCACCGGCTCTGGGAGACGCGGGCGAAGCTGGGCCTGGAAGAGGTGGTCGGCTTCGACCACCACGTGTTCCCGCTCGAGTTGTTCGACGGGCCGCACCCGCGACGCGGTACCGACACCGAGGCGGTCGGGCTCGGTCAGATCGCTCCCGAGGCCGGCTTCCGGGTCTGGGCCCAGGCAGACGACCTCTATCCCCACACGGTTCTGCTGGCTGCCGAGGCTGTTCTTGCTGCCAAGGCGCAGAGTCTGCGCGCGAGTGAACTGCTCGACCGGGCGCTGCGGGTCGGGTTCTGGCTGGAGAGCAAGTCGATCAGCCATCGCGGCGCGATCCTGGAAATCGCGAGCGGTCTCGACCTCGACCGCGCCCGGCTGACCGAGGACCTGGACAACGGCACCTACCGGCGTGCCGTGATGGACGACTTCGCGATCAGTCAAGGTGAAGAGGTGAAGGGCAGTCCTCACCTGTTCCTGGCCGACGGTTCGTCGGAGCACAATCCGGGCATCACCGTGCATTGGGAAGGTCCGTGGGCGGCCGGTTACCCGGTAGTCGACAGCGATCAGCCGGAGATCTTCGAAGATCTCCTCCGGCGTGCGGCCCAAGGATGACCGACCGCGTCGTACTGCGGCGGTGTGTCGCCGGCGCGCTCGAAACCAACACCTGGGTGGTCCGCGCGCCGGACAGCCGGGACGCGTTGCTGGTGGACCCGGGCGATGATCCGGAGCGGCTCGCCGCCGAAGTACAGGATCTCCGGATCCAGGGCATCGTGCTGACGCATGCGCACTGGGATCACGTTCTCGCGCTGCCGTTGCTCGCGGAGCTTGTGGACGCGCCGGTTCTCGCCCATCCGGCAGCGACCGAGGTGTGGGCACACGAGCTCGAACAGGCCCGAAAACAAGGGCATTGGGATGCCGGTACGGCGACCGGCGAGCTGCTGCCCACCGGTCTGCTCGACCTGGATCCCGGACGACGACTCTGGGACGGCCGGATCGACGGGGAACTCGCCGACGGCCAGGAGTTGGTCGTCGGTGGACTCGTAGTGCGGGTGGTGCACACCCCCGGGCACACGCCGGACGGGGTGACGCTGGCGATGCCTGGTCACCTGCTCACCGGGGACACGTTGTTCCCTGGTGGTCCGGGATTGACCGGCTGGCCGTTGTCGGACTTCGACACGATCATGACGTCGGTCGAGCACCTGCTCACGGCGTACGACGTTGCCGTCGGCATCCATCCTGGGCATGGCGACTCCACGACGGTCGGGGCCGAAGCGCCGTCACTGCAGGCTTGGCGCGCCCGAGGCTGGTGAGGTGGAGTCGCGGACGATCAACTGCCAGGGGAAGTCGAAGACCTTGCCGGGGGCACCTTCGCGAGTGGTCAGGCGGTCGACCATGATCTGGCTGAGAGCCTCGTTGAAACCGACCGGGCCGACGGTCGACAGGGAGGGGTCGTAGCGCTCGCCCTCGGGGGTGTTGCCGACGCCGATGACGGCCAGGTCGCCCGGTACGTCGAGGTGCAGGCGGTGGGCCACCCGGATCGCGGCGATCGCCGCGAAGTCCGTCGTGCAGTAGAGCGCGGTCGGCCGGTCGGCTTCGGTCAGCAGCGCCCGCGCGGCGCGGTAGGCACCCTCCGGATGCGGCTCGAACGTCGCCACCGGTCCCAGCGGCAGGCCGGCCGCGGCCATCGTGTTCCGGTAGGCGTCGAAGCGGGGTGATCCCTCGGTCTTCGAGGTGAGCGCGCCGATCCTGGTGTACCGCTTCAGCAGGTGCTCGACGGCCAGATGGCAGCGCGGTTCGGCGCCGGACCGGATCACGTCGAAACCGCGCGGCTCGAGGACCTCACTGAAGGCGACGATCTGTACGCCGCGCGCCGCGAACGCCTCCAGATCGGCGACCAGGTCCGGGTCGGCGGGCACGTGGTCGATGAAGATCACGTCCGGCGTCCGGTTCGACAACACCGTGCGCCAGTCACCGTCGGCGACGATCAGCGCGGTCTTGCCCAACGGCGTCACCGCGGCGCTGATCTCGGCCGCCACCGCCTGGGCCCACGGATCGGCGAGCACGCTGAGCGACAGCAGGACGAGGTCGGACTTGCCGGTCCGGATCGCCCGGGCCGCGTCGTTGCGGCGATACCCGAGCCGGTTCGCGGTGTCCCGGACCCGGCGCGCGGTCGTCTCGGAGATCGCCTGGCTGCGCGGGTGCCCGGACAGCACGTAGGAGACGGTCGCGATCGACACTCCCGCGGCCGCGGCGACCGTCCGGAGGGTCGGCTTGTCGGTCATCCCCGTGGACATGACGTCGATTCTCTCAGAGGTGGTGAAACTCAGCCCTTGACGGCGCCGGTGATGACTCCCTTGGTGAAGTGGCGCTGCAGGAAGGGATAGACCATCGCGATCGGCACCAGCGCCACCACTACGACCGCCATCTGCAGCGACTGCGGCTGCGGCGGCGGGGTCACTCCGAGCTGATCGGCCGACAGCGACTTGCCCTGCAGCACGTACGTCCGCAGGATCACCTGGACCGGCCACTTCGACGTGTCGTTGAGATACAGCAGCGCGTTGAAGAACGCGTTCCAGAACCCGACGGCGTAGAACAGCCCGACCACCGCGATGACCGCCTTCGACAGCGGCATCACGATCCGGCGCAGGATGGTGAAGTCACTGGCACCGTCGATCCGGGCGCTCTCCAGCAATTCCTGCGGCACGTTCATGAAGAACGTCCGCATCACCACGAAGTTGAAGGCTCCGAGCGCCCCGGGCAGGATCAGCGACCACAAGCTGTCGATCAGCCCCAGTTGCTTGACGATCAGGAACATCGGAATGATGCCCGGGGCAAACAACAACGTGAACAGCACCAGCAGCAGCACCGGCCGGCCGAACAGCACCGGCCGCGAGGTCGCGTAGGCCAGCGAGATCGTGGTGACCAGGGCCAGCGCGGTGCCGACCAGCGTGACGAAGACGCTGACCATGATCGCCCGGCCCATCAGCCCACCGGAGAACAGCGTCTCGTACGCCTTCACCGTCGGATGCTTCGGCCAGAGCACATAGCCGCCCGCCTCGATGATGTCCTGGTCGCTGGCCAGCGACGTCGACACCACCACCAGGATCGGGACGATGATCGCGATCGCGAAACCACCGAGCACGAGCGCCTTGATCGACTGGTACGCCGGTGCCGGCCGCTCCTTCCAGATCGGCCGGGCCGCCGGCCGGAAAACCTGGCTCGTCATGATCCACTCCGCTTCTGGAAGATGCCCGGTTCACCGAGGCGATGGGCGATCGAGTTCGCGCCCCACAGCAACAGGGCCCCGACGACGCCCTTGGCCAACCCGGCCGCCGCTCCGCTGCTCCAGTCGCCGCCGACCACGCCCGCGTAGTACGTGAAAGTGTCGAGGACCTCGGCCGCGCCCGGGCCGACCGAGTCGCGTTGCAGGATGAACTGTTCGAAGCCGACGCTGAGGATGTCGCCGATCCGCAGGATCAGCAGCAGGACGATGACGGTCCGCATCGAAGGCAGGGTGATGTGCCAGAGCCGGCGCCACCGGCCGGCACCGTCGGCGGCGGCCGCCTCGTACAGGGAGACGTCGACGGCGGACAGCGCGGCGAGGAAGATGATCATCGCCCAGCCGGCGTCCTTCCAGATCAGCTGTCCGACGACCAGCAACGGGAACGTGTCGGGGTTCGTCATGAACGGGATCGGATCGAGGCCGGCCTGCCGGAGCAGGTTGTTGACGAACCCCGCGCCACCCAGCGACTGCTGGAACAACGCGATCACCAGCACCCAGGAGAGAAAGTGCGGGAGATAGGCGATCGTCTGGAACGCGCGCCGGATCCTGTTGCTCACCAGGGAATCCACGATCAGCGCCATCGCCAGCGGCACCGGGAAGAACAGCAGCAACTGGACGCCGGCCAGGATCATCGTATTTCTCAGCGCGTCCCAGAAATCCGGGTTGGCGTAGAGGTTGACGAAGTTCTGCAGGCCGTTCCACTCGCTGTGCATGATCCCGAGATACGGCTGGAAGTCCTGGAACGCGACGACGTTGCCGAGCACCGGGAGATAGAAGAAGACGATGAGGAACAGCACGCCGGGCACCATCATCAGCACCATCTGCCAGTCCCGCCGCCACCGGACGCCGAACGGCAACTGGGCCTTCACCCGTCTCGTACTGCGTGGGCCGGCGCCTGGCGTGCGCTCGGTGGCGCGCGGCGGGCCGGTTGTCGCGCCGGCCGTCAGCGTGCTCGGGTCCGTCGTCGTGCTGGTGCTCTTGGCATCCATCGGCGTGCTGGTCTCCATCGGCGGACTCAGGACTGGGTGACCGGGACGCTCGACGGCAGCACGGCCTCGAACTCGCCGCGCATCTTGTCGCCGCCGCCACTCTTCCAGCGCTTGAGGGCGTCGTCGTACGCGCCGATCTTCTGCCGTCCGGTGACGATGTCGACGATCGTGTCGCGGAACGCCGCGGTCAGCTTGGGGCCGACCTTGCTGCTGGTGTCCGAGTACGTGCCCGCGGTCGGGTTGCGCATCGCGTGCTCGAGCAGCTTCTGCTCGGTGGCGTGCACCTTCTTGGTGTCCTCGGGGAACGCCGGGTTGAAGATCACGCTCTCCGGCGAGGTCATGATCTGCAGCGCGCTGACCAGGCCGGGCGCCTGCTGGTTGCCGGCCTGGGTGAGCACCGGGTTCTTGTTGGCGTCGAGGTTGTACTGCTCACCCGCCGTACCGAAGTTCTTCTGCAGGTACTCCTTGGTCCCGAACGGCGCCGAGAGGTAGTTGATCAGGGCAAGCAGTTCGCGGATCCGGCCCTCGTCGGTCTTCTTGAACGGGGTGAAACCGACGGTGCCGTAGCCCATGTCGTAGACCGGCTTGGCCTTGCCGTCGTGGCCGAACGGGATCATCGTCTCGACGAACAAGCTCGGGTCGAGGGCGCGGAAGTCCGCGGTCGCGCGCGGTCCGACGACGACCTGGGCGGCGATCTGGCCGTTGACCGTCTTCGGGGTGGCGTCGGCGAGGTTGAGGTCGGGGTAGAACACCTTGGCGGCCCACAGCTTCGCGGCGTACTCGACGGCAGCCTTGTAGTTGTCGGTCTCGTACAGGTGGGTGAGGGCCCGGTCCTGGTTGACCCGCCAGCTGTTCGGGGCGCCGAACCACTCGCCGAACATGTGCAGCATGTTGATGATCGCCGGCTCGAGGGCGTAGTTGGTGCCGTTGGTGAGTTCCTTGCACTTGGCGAAGAACTCGTCGGCCGTCGTGCACTGCAGGCCGCCGACCTTGGCCCAGGTCTTCGGGTTGCCCATCATCACCTGGCCGAACGGCGTGGACGGGATCGGAGCGCCCCAGATCTTGCCGTTCACCACCGCGGTCCGCCAGGAGGCGGGCTTGAGCGCGGCGAGGTTCGGGTACTCCAGCACGGCGTCGCCCGACAGGTACTTGGTGAGGTCCTGGAACTTCGCTTCCAGCATCGGACCGACGTTCGGGATGCCCTGGTTCGGCGGCAGCCACATCAGGTCCGGCAGCGAGTCACTGGCCAGCAGGGTCGCGAACTTCTCCGGGTAGCCCGGATCGGTGCCGATGGTGAGCTTCAGGTCCGCGCCGAGCGCCCGGTTGAGCGCCTGCCACATCTGGTTGCTGCCCATCGGCGGCGGCGGCGTCGCGAACGTCTCGGTCAGCGCGGTCACCGCGTTCTTCAGCGGCGCCGTCTGCACACTGGCGATCGCGTCCTCCGGGAACCGCAGGAACCCCGGCTCGAGCCCCGACTCGGCTCCCGGCAGATCGGGCTGCACTCCTTCGAACGCCTTGTACGTCGGCAGCTTCAGCTCACCCGACGCCTTCGCCCCACCATCCGCCGCCCCGCCGTCCCCACACCCCGCCAAGGTGGGCCCGAGCGCAGCGGCGCCCAGCGCCCCGCCGGTGAGCTGCAGAAACCGCCGCCTGCTGACGTGACTCTCCGTAGACATCGCTGACCTCACTCCCATTCGCTGACCGTTAGTGATCTAATCCCGCTCAAACCGCTCACCAACGCTCACTTAAACGTTAACCGGGACCGTAAACCCACCCCCACCCGTCGCGCAACCCATCAGCCCGTACTACGACCCGCTTCGCCCCTCCTACGTCGGAGCTCGACCCACCCACCCCTGGTCCGCCGCTCCTCCGTCGCGGCTCGCGGTCAGGCGCGGCTCGCCTCCTGCCGGATCGTTACCGGGCGAGCGAAACTCGCTCGCCGGTCGTCGCAAACCACAGCGGCGGTTGCCTGACTGCGGTGGCGCGCCACGTTGAGCTGCGACGGAGGAGCAGCGGCCTGGGGTGGGTGGGTCGAGCGGCCGACGGAGGAGGCGCGAAGCGGGCCTCACAGGTGCCGGGTGGGGTGCGGGTGGTGGTGTGAGGTTGTGTTCATCGAGGTGTTACAGCGGAGGGGGTGGCGGGAAACACGTGGGGGTTGGACTGAGGGGGACCCGCCGACGTGGTGGGGCGCCCCTAGGGTTCCGCTTCCGGTGACGGGAGGGCTGGTCCGAGAGGGGAGACGGACCGGGTGCTGTCGCCGGGTCCGTTCCACGGCGGGACAAAAGCCCGGGAGGCCTTGATGGCCCGGGTTGCCGTGTGGGTTCCGGGCCGACGATGCGGGAGGCCCGAATGTCAGCAACCCTCGATCACACCGCGGTTGCCGGTACGCCGGACGGTGTCAGCGCGGCCGAGCTCGGCGGCTTCGGCTATGAGCAGCAACTGCATCGGCGGGTCGGGCGCTACGCGTCGTTCGCGGCCGGCTTCTCGTTCGTCTCGATCCTGACCACGGTCTTCCAGCTGTTCGGGCTGGGCTTCGGGTTCGGCGGTACGGCGTTCTTCTGGACCTGGCCGGCCGTTCTCGCCGGCCAGTTGACGGTGGCCCTCTGTTTCGCGGAACTCTCCGCCCGCTACCCGCTGTCGGGCGCGATCTACCAGTGGTCCCGACGACTCGGTGGCGCCGTGGTGGGATGGTTCGCGGGCTGGACGATGGTGATCGCACAGATCATCACGGTCGCCGCCGCCGCGATCGCCTTGCAGGTGGTCCTTCCGGCGGTTTGGACAGGTTTCCAGCTGATCGGCACCGATCCCTCGCTGGCGTCCCGCGACGGTGCGGCCAACGCAGTACTGCTGGGCTGCCTTCTGCTCGTGGTGACGACCACGCTCAACGCGGTCAGCGTCCGGGTTACCGCGATCGTCAACTCCGTCGGCGTCACTTGCGAGCTCATCGGCGTGGTCCTGCTCGTCGTCCTGCTCGTCACTCACTCCAAGCGCGGCCCTTCGGTGGTGCTGCACACGACCAACCTGGACCACACCACCGGGTACGTCGTACCGCTGCTGATCTCCGCCTTGATGGCGGCGTACGTCCTCGTCGGCTTCGACAGCGCGGGCGAACTCGCCGAGGAGACGCACAAGCCTCGGGCCACCACGCCGCGCACGATCATCCGCGCGGTCGTTGCCTCGGGCATCGGCGGTGCGTTCCTCATCGTCGCCGCACTGATGGCCGCGCCCTCGGTCACCGACGGCAAACTCGCGCTCGGCGGTCTGCCGTATGTGCTCACCAGCAGCCTCGGAACCACTACTGGCAAGCTGCTCCTGCTCGACGTCGCCTTCGCAGTTTGCGTTTGTACGCTGGCGATCCAGACGGCGGCAGCACGGATGATCTTCTCGATGGCCCGCGACAACGTCCTGCCGTTCTCCGGTCCACTCCGCCGCGTCTCGGCACGAACCGGTACGCCGGTACTGGCGACCGTCGTACCAGGTGTCGGGGCTGCCCTCTGCCTCGTGGTCAACGTCGGGAACGCCGGCCTCTTCCTCGGCCTCGCGAGCGTCTGCATCACGCTGCTCTACATCGCTTATCTGCTGGTCACCGTGCCGTTGTTCGTCCAGCGCCTCAAGGGCGATCCGCTGCCGGACGGTGTCGACGAGGACGGCCGCAAACTCTTCTCCCTGGGCCGATTCGGTCTGCTGGTCAACGGCGTCGCGGTGGTCTACGGAGTAGCGATGGCGATCAACCTCGGCTGGCCGCGAGCAGCTGTGTACGACCCGGCCGGCGACGGCTGGTACCTGCACTACCTCCCGCTGATCACGCTGGCAGTCACCGCTGTCGGCGGCGTCCTGGCTTATCGGTACCAGCGCACGCCGTACCACGCGGCCATCGGCCGGCCCCGCCAGGTGGCAGAGGTGAACGCATGAGCTACCAGCACGAGCTCCCCGGCGGCACGGCCTGGTCGTTCCCCGTCCGCGCGGGACGCCTGATCAGATTGACCGCCCTAGGCCCCGACGCGAACGCGACCATGCTGTTGTTCGGCCCGGACCACCTCGACCGTCTCAACGTCCCCGACACGTTGAAGGCGCAGATGTCGGCGTGCATCCGACCGCCGATGGTCCTGATGTCGGATCGCGGCCTGGCGCTCGCGTCCGTCACCGCATCCACGCTCGACTGGCACGACTGCCTCACCGGTTTCCGGCAGGACCAACTCCTCTTCACCGAACTGGCGAAGCACGGCCTGGGTGAGGCCGACCTGCACGCCAGTATCAACTTCTTCTCGAAGGTCGCCATCGCCGACGACACAAGGCTGGCCTACAGCCCCGGCCACGCGGCAGCAGGCGACACCGTCGATCTCCGCACCGAGCAAGACGTCCTCGTCGTCATCTCGACTGCCCCACACCCGCTCTCCCACCACGACCCCGCCTCCGTCCGGGTCGAGGTGACAGCGGCGACAGAAGTTCATCGACCCCAACGGGACGAGGCGGCCCGCGCTCTCGAGATGTCGAGGAGGACGCTGGTATGACGACCGTCCTCGAGACCACCCTGGACACGACCGTCGCAGCAGGCGATGGTGCCCTGATCGCCGTACCGGCAGGCGGCCGGCTCCGCATCGTCGACCTGCACGGCAACCAGGCCGTCGACACCTTGCTCTACGACGCCCATGATCTCGACAACCGGTACTCCGCGTTCGACACCATCCGTGAACAACGAGCGGTCTTCCTCACCACCGGATCCCGCCTCCTCTCGACCCGCCTCGACGAGCTCGCGGTCATCACCGGCGACACCTGCGGACGGCACGACACGATCGGCGGCGCCTGCTCGCAGGAGAGCAACGTCATCCGGTACGGCGAGGCGACGCGTCACCAGCACGCCTGTCGCCAGACCTTCCTCCGGTACGGCGCGCAAGCCGGCATCGGCCAACGCCACCTCGGCCACAACCTCAACTTCTTCATGAACGTCCCCGTCGATCCGGGCGGCAACCTGACCTTTGCCGACGGCCTCTCGGCCCGGGGCAAGTACGTCGAACTCACGGCGTCTCGCGACCTCCTCGTCCTGATCAGCAACTGCCCCCAGCTGAACAACCCCTGCAACGGCTGGAATCCGACTCCCGTACAGCTCCTCGGCTGGTGGCGCTGATGGCTCGACTCACCGTCGTCCGGCCGGGAATGCAGACCACGATCCAGGACCTCGCTGGTCGCCAAGGTCTCTGGGATGTCGGCGTTCCGCCTTCGGGCGCTGTCGACGAACTCACCTTCGCCCTCCTGACCGCGGCCGTAGGCAACCCGGACAACGCAGCCGGCCTGGAATGCGTCGTGACCGGGCCGACCCTCACGGCCGACGAAGACCGGTTGGTCTGCGTAGGCGGTGCGGCAACGCAGGCCACCATCGACGGACGACGGCTGAGGGCAGGCAAGGTCGCCAAGCTCCCGGCCGGCGCAACGCTCGACGTCGGCCCGCTCGACGGTCCCGGCATGCGCGGGTACGTCGCGATCGAGGGCGGCCTGGACGTTCCCCGCGTGCTCGGCAGCCGCTCGACCTTCACCCTCGGCGGCTTCGGCGGCCAAGAAGGTCGGGCACTCCAGGACGGTGACGAGATTCCCCTTGCCAGGAAGGAGAATCTCCTTACGCCGGCACCGATCACGCTCCCCGTGCTGACCGGCAACTGGACCCTGCGCGTCATCCCCGGGCCCCACGGCGCGCCCGACCACCTCACCGACGAGGGCGTCGAGGAGTTCCTCACCACGAGCTGGCTGGTCGACCATCGCTCCGATCGCACGGGCGTCCGCCTGGTCGGCCCCACGCCAGGCTGGGCCCGCGACGACGGCGGTGAGGCCGGCTTGCACCCCTCGAACCTGCACGACTCCGCCTACCCGGTCGGCGGCATCATGCTCTCGGGCGACACCCCGGTGATCGTCGGCAAGGACGGCCCGTCGCTCGGCGGGTTCGTCGTACCGGCGGTGGTGATCCAGGCCGATCGCTGGATGCTCGGCCAACTCCGGCCAGGCGACGCCGTCCAGCTCCAGCCGGTATCACCTGACGACGCGGCAGAGGCCATGCGCGTACGCCGTACGTGGTTGGCCGACCTTCGCCAGGATCCACCACGGGTGACCCCCGTCGGGTGCGGCTCGGAGCGACCGGAAGTTCTTCACCAAGAAGGTGGGGCGGGTTCCGTACCGGCGTACACGATCAGGCGGTCCGGCGACCGGCATCTGCTGGTGGAAGCGGGACCCACCGAACTCGACCTGACTGTCCGGGTCTGGGTTCACCTCCTGGCCGAGGCGTTGCGCGCCGACCGACCCGACGGCGTCGTCGAGATCGTCGAGGGGGTCCGGTCGGTGCTGGTGGCCATCGACTCCGCCCGCATCGGTCTGGACGAACTGGCGAAGCAACTGGCGAGGCTGGCCGGCGAACTCGCGGATCCGGCGGCGGTGATCCTGCCGGCCCGCGAGGTGATCCTGCCGATCGCGTTCGACCATCCGCTCGCTCACGAGGCGATGCGGCGCTACCAGACCTCGGTCCGCCCGGACGCGCCCTGGTGCCCGGACAACGTCGAGTTCATCCGCCGCGTGAACGACCTGGACGATCGCGCCGAGGTGTTCGACATCGTTGCCGCGGCCACCTATCTCGTGGTCGGCCTGGGCGATGTGTATCTCGGCGCACCGGTGGCCGTACCGCTCGACCCACGCCACCGGCTCGTCACCACGAAGTACAACCCGGCCCGGACCTGGACGCCGCAGAACGCGGTCGGAATCGGCGGGATCTACCTGTGCATCTACGGCATGGAAGGGCCCGGCGGCTACCAACTCGTCGGCAGGACCGTGCCGGTCTGGCGGATCTCGGACAACGACGAGCAGCCCTGGTTGCTCAGGCAGTTCGACCGGATCCGCTTCACCCCCGTCAGTCCGCAGGAACTCGCCGACCAACGGGAACAGATCAAGGCCGGAGCAGACCTGGACGTGAGACCCGCGACGTTCTCGATCGCCGACGTCCGCCGCATCGAGCAGGAGGCACCGATGGACATCGTCACCCTTCGCGCCAAGAGGCGCGCCGCTTTCGACGCCGAGCGGGCGAGGTGGGGAGCATGACGGTCTGGATCACTCGGGTTCCGCCGGCCCGGCCGAAGCCCGGTCCCCTGCACGGGTTGACGATGGCGATCAAGGACAACATCGACCTGGCCGGCGTACCGACCACGGCCGCCGACCCGCGCAGTACGACACCTGCCGTTGCCAACGCCTTCGTGGTCGAGCGGCTGATCGAGGCGGGCGCGGTAGCGCTTGGCAAGACCAACCTGGACCAGTACGCGACCGGGCTGGTCGGCACGCGTTCGCCGTACGGGGCCTGCCACTCGGTCTTCTCCGAGCAGCACATCTCCGGCGGTTCGAGTGCGGGCAGTGCCGTCGCGGTCGCGTCGGGCGAGGTCGATTTCGCGCTGGGGACGGACACCGCGGGCAGCGGGCGGGTCCCGGCCGCCTTCAACGGGATCGTCGGGATCAAACCGAGCAAGGGGCTGGTCTCCACGTCCGGGGTCATTCCGGCTTGCCGGTCGCTCGACTGCGTGTCGGTCTTTGCCCGCACGGTCTCCACCGCTCGCCGGGCCTTCGAGGTGATGGCGGTCTACGACCCGGCCGATCCGTACTCGCGCAAGTTGCCCCGGCCGGCCGCGTCGACCGGAACCCCGCTGATCGGCGTACCGGATCGTCCACTCGGAATGGACCCATTGCACGAGCGCGCCTGGGCGGAGGCGGTCGACCGGGCGGCCGAGCTCGGCGTCGTCGTACCGGTCGACGTGAGCGTGCTGCTCGAAACCGCCGACCTGCTGTACTCCGGGCCATGGCTGGCCGAACGCTGGCTCGCCTTCGGCGACAAGCTGGACGACGACCCGGCGGTGGACCCGACGGTCCGATCGATCGTACGACGCGGCGCCGAGCTGACCGCGGCGGAGACGTTCGCAGGGTTCGACCGGCTGGCCTCGCTGACCCGGCGGGCGGAGCCGTTGTGGACCCGGATCGACGCGTTGCTGCTGCCGGTGACCGAGTCGCATCCGACCCTGGCGGAGGTGGCGGCCGATCCGGTCGGCGTGAACAGCCGGATGGGCAGGTTCACGAACATGGTCAACCTGCTCGACCTGTGCGCCGTCGCCTTCCCCGGTCCCGCTCGCGACGACGGCCTGCCGTTCGGCGTACAGCTGCTGGCGCCCGCCGGGCACGACGAGCTGGTCATCGACCTGGCCGCTGCCTGGTGTGGTGAGCCGGTGTCGTCGCAGGCCCCGGCTGCCGACGAGGTACTCCTCGCGGTGGCGGGTGCTCACCTGTCCGGTCAGCCGCTCAACCACGACCTCGTACTCCGCGGCGCCAGGCTGGCCTTCGAGAGCCGCATGGCTCGCGACTACAGGATGTTCTTGGTGGACGGCCCCGTACCTCGCCCCGGCGTGACCCGCACTCTCACGCCGGGTGATGGACCAGGCGTCGAAGTCGAGGTCTGGGCCTTGCCCAGCGCCGAACTGACCGGATTCCTCGCGACGGTCCTGGCTCCGCTGGCGATCGGTCCGGTGGAACTCATCGACGGCCGGCAGGTGCTCGGCTTCGTCTGCACCGCCGATGCGGCCGATCCGAGCCGGGAGATCACGACCTTCGGCAGCTGGCGCACCTACCAGGCCACTCCCAGCCTGCACTAGGCGTCGAGGTGGGTGCGCGGGTGCCGCACCCGGGTGCTTGTGTCAGGGTGGTGGAATGCAAGGGAGCCGCTCTACGGCGGGCTCTGGGGTGTGGTGAGAGGAGTGTGGATGACCGAGATCGCCGGGATCCGGCCGGAGGTTGGTCCGTCCGGGAACGGGTGCGTGGAATGCCTGGACGGGGGCGGCTGGTGGTTCCATCTGCGGCGGTGTGCCGAGTGTGGGCACGTCGGGTGCTGTGACAGCTCCCCCGAGCAGCACGCGAGCAAGCACGCGGCCGAGGCGGGGCATCCGATCATTCGGTCGTTCGAGCCGGGTGAGGACTGGTTCTGGAACTACACGACCGAGCAGTTCGTCGATGGTCCCGAGCTGGCCGCTCCGGACAGCCACCCGGTCACCCAGCCCGTGCCTGGCGGAACGGTGCCGCCCGATTGGGTCGACCACGTCCGCCAGTAGCGGAGGTCCGGAGTGACAGCTGATCTGGAGTTGGCGCGGGCCGGGGACGACGCGGCGTTCGACCGGCTGGTCGGGCCGTTGCGGCGGGAGTTGCACGCGCACTGCTATCGGATGCTCGGTTCCTCGTACGACGCCGACGATGCGCTCCAGGACGCGTTGTTGCGGGCCTGGCGCGGGCTGGCGAGGTTCGAAGGGCGGAGTTCGGTCCGTTCGTGGCTGTACACGGTCGCCACTCGCACCTGCCTCGATCTGGCCGAGCAACGCGGCCGGCGGGCGCTGCCGATGGATCTCGGGCCGTCCAGCGACCGCGCCGTACTGGACAATCCGCCGCTGACCGAGATCAGCTGGCTCGGACCGTACGCCGATCAGCCGGGCGACAGTTACGAGCAACGCGAGTCGGTCCAGCTCGCCTTCGTGGCGGCCTTGCAACACCTCCCGGGCAACCAGCGGGCGGCCCTGCTGCTGTTCGAAGTACTGGACTTCAGCGCCGCCGAGATCGCCGAGATGATGGACACCTCGGTCGCCTCGGTGAACAGTGCGCTGCAACGCGCCCGGCGGATCGTCGCCGACAAGGTCCCGGACGGCAGCCGGCAGCAGAACCTGCGCGAGCTCGGCGACGCGCGGGTGCGCGACATCGTCAAGCAGTACTCGACCGCCCTCGAGCAGGGCGATGCCGACTCGCTCATCGCCCTGCTCACCGAGGACGTCACCTGGTCGATGCCGCCACTGCGTCACTGGTACGACGGGATCGCCGCCGTCACCGACTTCGCCGTCGCGATCCCGCTGACCAGGTGCCCGAGCTGGCAACACCTGCCGATCACGGCGAACGGACAACCCGCGATCGCGTCCTATCTCGGCGCCTCGGCGGACAGCGACCATCTGCCGTGGTCCATCGAAGTGCTCACCGTGCGGGCCGGCAAGATCGCCGCCGTCACCTCCTTCATCGACTCCAACGCCTTCGCGCTCTTCGGCCTGCCGCCCGCCCTGGGCCCGATCAGCTGACGAACTCCTTGGCGAACAGCCGGATGGCCTCCGGATCGGTGGAGTTGTGGAAGCCGACGATCAACTCCTGGACGCCGGCCGCCCGGTAGGCCTCGATCCGCCGGCGCACCGTGTCGAGCGAGCCGTAGAGCAGGTAGGAGGCGAAGTCGCCCGGGTAGAAGGCACCCATCCCCGGATGCAGTTGCGCGGCGGCCTCTTCGTCGGTGTCGGTGATCAGGCAACTGGTCGTCACCGTCCGGGTGATCTCGCCGACGTCCCGGCCGGCCGCGGTCGCGTGGTCCCGCAGGATCGCGAACTTCCGTTCCGCATCCGCCGGAGACACCATCACGTTGCACAGGTCGGCGTACTGCGCGGCGATCTTCAGCGTCACCTTCTCGCCGCCGCCCGCGATCATCACCGGGATCGGCTGCTGGATGCCGCGCGGCTGGTTCACCGCATCGACCAGCCGGTAGTACTTGCCGTCGTACGTCGTCAGGTCCTTCGTCCACAACGACTTGATCACCTCGACGGCCTCCCGGAGCTGCTGCAGTCGCTCCGGCGCGGGCAGGAACGGATAGCCGAACGCCTCGTAGTCCCGCTCGTACCAGCCCGCCCCGATCCCGAACGTCAACCGGCCCTTGGACAGGACGTCGACCGTCGAGGCGATCTTGGCCTGCAGAGCGGGATTGCGGTACCCGTTCCCGCTGACCAGCTGGCCGATCCTGATCCGGCTCGTCCGACCGGTCAGTGCCGCGAGCAACGACCACGACTCGAACACGTACGACGCCGACGGCGGGATCGTCTGGAAGTGGTCCGGCATCCAGACCCCGTGGTACCCGCTCTCCTCCGCCGTCACCGCCAGCTCGAGCAGTAGATCGGCCGCGGCCGCCGGCTCGGTGAACCCGGCCAGATCCCCAGCGAACCCGGTCGGCAGAAACACACTGAACTTCATCGAACGATCCCTTCGTCGTGGAGCTGTCGACTGACAGACCGAGCAGCCCGCCAAAAGGAATCGCCCAGAAGTCACCCGACTCGCCGCAGCGCCCGCTCCCGCCGGCCCGCCACGGCCGACCCGGACTCGCGCCGCGCCATCCGCCGCAGTACGACGGGTGCCACCAGCAACCCGAAGACTGCCCAGGCGCCCAGGACACCGACCGTTGCCAGGTGACGCCACGAGTCGCCGATCTCCACGCTCGCAAAGGAATCCGCCAGGAACGCCGACCGCATCCCCAGGCCCAGCCAATAGATGGGAAACACCTGCGCGATCGCCTGCACCCAGCCCGGCAATGCGGTGATCGGATAGAAGATGCCCGAGATCGCGATCAGTCCGAGCACCGGCAGCTGGATCAATCCTTGTGCCCGGGTCGTGGTGAAGACCGACCCCAGCACCGCACCGAGTGGCAGCGTCGCCACCAGACCGAGCAGAAGCACCCAGAACAAGGCGATCCACGAACCGCCGACCGTCAGCCCGTCGACCAGGAGCAGTCCGGGAATCAGCAGGATCGCCAGATCCACCA
Source organism: Kribbella voronezhensis (assembly GCF_004365175.1). Taxonomy (NCBI): domain Bacteria; kingdom Bacillati; phylum Actinomycetota; class Actinomycetes; order Propionibacteriales; family Kribbellaceae; genus Kribbella; species Kribbella voronezhensis. The sequence continues at coordinate 1,839,873 of NZ_SOCE01000001.1, forward strand.
CCAAGCCGGCCGCTACCGAGACGACCTTGCCGACGAGGTACCCGAGCATCCCGTTCGGCGTGGCCTTGGCCCGCAGCAGGGTCCCGTCCTCGCGGTCGGCCGTGAGCAGCTGACTCATGCTGACCATGCCCATCGCGGCATTCATCCCGACCATGCTCGGCAGCACCAGAACGCCGAGCTGAAACCCGCCGAAAGTCCTGTCCCGCAAGAAGAACAGCGCGATCAGCAGCAGCACCGGCCAGAGGAAATGACTGACCAACTCGGCCGGATTCGTGAACGACTGCCGCAACTCGATCCACCCTTGCGCCAGTCCGCTGCGAACCGCCACCCTCCGCGCGCTCACAGCGCCGCCGCACGGATGAGCTGGAGATAGGCGTCCTCGAGCGAAGCCGGATGCGACTCGTCGGTGCCCGCGATCTGCCGGGTCAGCTCGGTCGGCGTACCGGCTGCGATGATCCGCCCACCGGCCAGGACCAGGATCCGATCGGCCAACTTCCCCGCCTCGTCCAGATCGTGGGTGGTGAGCAGCACCGTCGTCCGCCTGCCAAGTCCTTGCAGGAGTTGATGAAACTCGTACCGCGCGGCGGGATCGAAGCCCACCGTCGGCTCGTCCAGGAACAGCACCTCGGGACGTCCGACGATCCCGATCGCCACATCGAGCCGGCGCCGCTGACCACCGGACAACGTCTTGATCTTCTGCCGGGCCTGCCCGCTCAGGCCGACGGTCTCGATCAACTCGGCCGCGTCCCACGGTCGCGGCACCTCGGCGGTCGCGTACGGCGCGTAGTACGTGCCCAGATGCGCGAGGAGTTCCTGCACCCGCCAGTTGCCGTGGTCACGCCACGACTGCAGTACGACGCCGAGCCGCGACCGCCATCGCTCGTCACCGGCCGCCGGGTCGCAACCCAGCACCGACACGTCGCCGGCGGATCGGCTCCGGAAACCCTCGAGAATCTCGATCGTCGTGGTCTTGCCCGCCCCGTTCGGGCCGAGCAGCACCAGCGTCTCCCCCTGTCTCGCCTGGAACGTCACGTCCCGCAGCACGTCCGTCGCGCCGTACCGCATCCGCAGTCCGTCGACGGCCAGCACAACCTCGTTCGTCATCCTCAGCTCCCTCGGTTCTGACCGGGAAACTACGTTGCGTTTCATCTTCCGGCAACGATCGTCAAGTGCTTGAGGACGACTTTCGGTGCTGGATTCGGCTATTGTTGCAACGGAAATGACGGTGAACGCAAAGGCGGCTCCAGTGCCGTTGCAATGACCAGACGACGAATGCATCGGGAGGACGGATGCCAGGGGGCAGGCTGCGGCACACCGATCGCCAGGCGATCGCGGCCGGCCTCGCGGACAGCCTCGGCTATGCCGAGATCGCCCGCCAACTGGACCGGCCGACGTCGACCATCAGCCGCGAGGTCGCCCGCAACGGAGGGCCGGCCGGCTATCGCGCCGACCACGCGCACTACGCCACCGAGAGCCGCGCCCGCAGGCCGAAACCGCCACCGCGCGAGCAACCGATCGAGCCCGACGCCTACGGGCGTGACCCCGACGCGGTCCGCGAGTACGCCGAGCAGTTCGCCGGCTTGATGGTCGAAGCCGGTCTCCCCCGGATGGTCGCGCGCGTCCTGGCCAGGCTGTACACCACCGATTCGCGCAGCCTGACCGCCGCCGACCTGGTCCGCCAACTCCGGGTCAGCCCTGCCTCGGTCTCGAAGGCGATCGCCTACCTGGAACGGGTCGAGATGGTCGAGCGACGCCGCGAACCGGGCCTGCGGCACGAGTACTACGTGATCGAGGACGACGTCTGGCTCCGAGCCTGGATGACGAGCGCCCGGACGAACGCGAGCTGGGCCGAAGCCGCGCAGTACGGTGTCAAGCTCTTCGGCCCGGACACCCCGGCCGGCTCCCGGCTGGACAAGATGGGGCACTTCTTCGCCCAGCTCAGCAACGACATGAGCGGCGGCCCCACCGCCCTCGCCGCGGAAGACGTCATGACCGTCCTCGCTGCTCTGGTACACGCCGGTGCACCACTCACCGCGTCCCAACTGAGCACTGCGCTCTCCTGGCCCCGCCCCCGCGTCGACGAAGCCCTCGCAACCGCCGAAACCTACGCCTACTTCACCGACCCGGTCGTCATCGAGCATCGCGCCGACGACACCTACGGGATCATCGCGAAGCCAGCCCGGTTGACTGCGGCTCAACGGAGGGCGCTGGCTAGAGCAGCGCGCGTACCAGCCGCGGTGTGATGTGCCCGTTGGCCAGACCGATCTCCACGAGATCGTCGAAGACCGCCTGACTCGCCGCCGACGCGCGGATCCCACGGTCCAGCACATGTCCCGACCTGCACAGCAGCGCGGTCAACGCGGTGTGCCGCAAGTGCCGTGCGAGCAAACGTCCAGCCGTACGCCGGTACGCCGTACCCGCGTCGCCCGATCGCAGGGCACCCGCAGCAGCCCGGCCGGCGAGTAGGCCGGTGGCGACGGCGTAGTAGATGCCTTCACCAGTCATCGGGTTGATCAGCCCGGCCGCGTCTCCCGCGAGCAGCACGCGCCCACTGCGAGGACGCCACGACCAGGAGGACAGCGGAAGGTGATGCCCTCTCCAGTCGGTTCCGCCTTCGCTCGCTCCAGGAAGCAGTTCCTCCAGCCGGTCGAGCAGGTCACGTCGCGTCGGACGCGGGCGACTCGGCAGCAGTTGTTCGCCGTAGCCGACATTGGAGTAGCCGTCGCCGCGGTCGAAGGACCACGCGTACGACGGCTGGCGGCCGAGGCCGAACACGATCTCCTGCCGAGCCGCCCGCTTGGGCGGAGTGGGCGCATAGCCCCGAATCGCCAGCGCCACGGGTCCGGTCTGGCTCTTCGGGTCGCCGACGGTCCGGCGTACGACGGAATTCGCGCCGTCCGCGCCGACCACGACCGAGCCTTGGAGGTGGTCAACCTGGACGGCGTCACGGCGTACGTCGATCGTCCTGACGCGGTGGCGTACCAGGTGGGCCCCGGCCGCTTGCGCCGTTTCCACGAGGCGCTGGTCGAAGACCTTGCGCGGTACGACCCAGGCAGGCCGGGCCATGTCCCGGGCGACCTCGAGATCTCCACGGCGCAAGGCGAGACGGCGTACCGGCGTACGGTCGTCCAGCAGGCCGGTGACGCCGACCGACTCGAGCAGGTCGAGCACGTGGGGCGCGATGCCGTCGCCGCAGGCCTTGTCGCGCGGGAAGTCGTCGCGGTCGAGCAGGAGCACCGACAGTGAAGGATCCTCGGTCAGCGCGCCGAGAGCCGTTGCCGCACCGGCCGGTCCCGCGCCCACCACGACCAAGTCCCAGACCAGCTTCACCGGCACCTCCCTCGACCCAGTTTGCACTCTGATCGAACAGGTTGGGCGGATGCCCGGCGCGGGCCAGGATCAGGGTGCCCAGGTCACGGACGACAGGAGACAGCCCGGTGAGGCTCCGCAAGCTCGTAGTACTGACTTCCGCCGTTCTCACCCTGCTCGGCGGCATGGCCTTGCCGGCAACAGCGGCCACGGAGACGAGCCAGACGACGATGCAGCCGGCGAGCGTCGCGAACGGGGCGATCTCGCGACAGGAGATGCTGCTGCGATCCGCCTCCTGGATCCGCGACCAGGTGCCGTACAGCCAGGACAACGCCAGCCCGCACGTGAACGAGTTCGGCAGTTATCGCCGGGACTGCTCCGGCTTCCTCTCGATGGCCTGGCACCTCGGCAGCTCGCTCACCACGGCTTCACTGCCGAGCGTCATGCACGCGATCGCGTACGACGACCTGCAGCCGGGCGACGCCTTGCACCGTACTTCGGGCGGCGTCAACCACGTCGCTCTGTTCGTCCGCTGGGCCGACGTCGCGCGGACCCGGCCGACGGTGCGCGAGGAGTACGACTACGGGCACATCGCCGAAGAGCGGACCTGGACCAACTCGTACCTGAAGACCTTCACGCCGTACCGCTACAACAAGGTCGCCGGTGCGACGGCGAGTCCCGGCTCGTGGGTCGGCCAGGATGTGGTCGGGCGGCTGATCTCGTTCGCTGCCACCGCGGACGGATCCGTCCAGCTCACCGCACAGACCGCACCGGCGACGCAGACCTGGCAGTCGACGGTGATCGAACCGCCGGGCAGCGTCGCCGTCGACAGCCGGATCACCACCACCCTCGACGCGGTCGGCCGCGCGTACTACTTCGCCATCACCCCTGACGGCAAGCTCCGGGCCGGCTACGAGACCAGCCCCGGCGCCGCGCAGTGGGTCTCGGGAACGATCGAGCCGACGACCGACCTCGACGGCGTCGAGACCGTCCACCTGACCGGCGATCCCGCCGCCTCGATCGATGCCCGGGGCAAGCTCACGTACTTCGCCCGGACCACCGACGGTCGGCTCTTCCACGGCTGGCAGGACACACCCGGCAGCTCGCTGTGGCACGCCACCATCATCCCCGATTCGGTCTCCAACCAGCAGCTCAGCATCACCTCGCGGCCGGTCGTTGCCCAGGACAGCCTCGGCCGCATCGCCTTCCTGACCCGCAAGGCCGACGGCAACCTGCTCTACGGCCGCCAGGCGGCACCGGGTACAGGTCCTTGGAAGACCGCCACCATCGCAACCTCGCCGCTGGCCGGTGACCCGTCTGTCGCCGTGGATGTCTCCGGAAAGCTCGTCTACTTCGCCCGCACGGTCGACGGGAAGCTCTTCCACGGCTGGCAGACCACGGCGGGCGCGGACACCTGGCAGTCGACCACCATCCAGCCGACCACCGACACCGACGGCGTCGAGACCGTCCAGCTCGCCGGTGAGCCGGTTATCTCCCTCGACAACGGTGCCAAACTCACCTACTTCATCCGTACGACGGACGGCCGCCTCCTGCACGGCTGGCAGCAGACCCCGGGCTCGGACCCCTGGCACTCGACGATCATCCGCGACGCCACAACCAGCCAGCCGCCAAGCCTTGCCGCCGACCCCGCCGTCTACCTCGACTCCGCCGGCAAACTGGTATTCGTTGCCATCAGCACCAACGCCACCCTGATCCAAGCCTGGCAACACACCCCCGGCACCGGCCCCTGGCACCTCGCCCCCCTCTGACCCCCACCTCCACCCAGCCCTCGAGGCCGCATCCCGTGCCTGCTCAGCGCTCTGGGCGTCGGCGGGGGCGGTGGGGGCGGCGGGATGGGGGGACGGACGGCGTGCGGCGTGGGCGGGGCACCAGGCGGTCGGCGTGGCCGGTGCCCTCGGAGCGTAGGACGACCTCGCGTGGTTCGTCGAGGTCGACCACCTTCGGCGGCGGTGGGACGTACGCCGGCTCGGCGTACGACTCTTCGACCGGCTCGGGCTCGGGCTCGGGCTCGACCCGCGCCGGCTTGGCGCGGGCAGCCGCCTCCTTGCTGACCCGCGGCTTCGGCGCCGCGATCGGCGCCGGAGGAACGTAGACCTTGACCTTCTTCTTCGGCAGCTTGGTCCTGAGCTCGATCCCGAGTTGCGGAATCAGGTTGCCGATGACAACGATGGTGACAGCAACGGACAACACGCTGCAGCCTGCCAGCAGGATCGAATGGAAACCGGCCGCCCAGTTCGACGGACCCGTCCGGCGCATCGCGGCGATCATCGCGACCACGACGACATTGGTGATCGCCACGGAGATCGTCGCGGCCGTCGTCCAGCCGAGCACCTTCCGCTCCAGCCCGACTTCGTCCGACGCCGCGACCAGGCCTGCGATCAGGCCTGCCAGGACGGGAACGGTGTAGACCATCGCCAAAGTCAGGCCCGGACTGGCGACCAGGTAGAAGACGTCGAAGACGACCGCGGTACCGGCGAGGGCCGCGGCGAAGCAGATCACCATCGGCGGGTACGCCCGCACGATGGCGACCGCGTCGGCGGGCACCGTCCTGATCATCCGGTAGTGCACAGGGTCCCCATCGATAGAAGCTGTCAGCCCCATTGTGCCGGTACCCGGCACGCAGCGTCACAATCGGCACACCCCGATCGACGGTCGGCGGCCGCGGACACGCAGAAGGCGCGCGACCAGCTGCTGGTCGCGCGCCTTCTGATTGCTGCTGTAGGTCAGTTCTTCTTGGCGATCCCTGCCATCAGAATGCGCTGGTACGGCTGGAGATCTTCGGCGGCCGGCACTTCGGCATCCGGGTCCTCCGGGAACCAGCGAGCCAGGAAGTCCAGGCCGGGCGGCACCAGCGGCAGGCCGAGGAAGTGCTGCTCGATCCGCTCCGGCGTCCGGATCCAGCCGTTGCCCAGGCTCTCCAGGCCGGCCTGCTCCATCGCCTTCTGCAGCGGCTCACCGGTGTCGACGAAGTCCGTGATGAACAAGTAGCTGCCGGAGGGCAGCGCGTTCATCAGCGTGCGGACCCACTCGTCCGGCTTCTCGTCGTCGTGGAAGTGCATGTGGATGCCGACGATCATCAACGCGATCGGACGGGTGAAGTCCAGGTGGTCGGTGATCTCCTTGTTGTCCAGGATGCCCTGCGGGTCGCGCAGATCCGCGGTCACGACGATCGTGCTGTCGTCGGTGGCCAGCAGCGCGCGGCCGTGCGCGAGCACGATCGGGTCGACGTCGACGTACACGACCTTCGCCCTCGGGTTGACCTCCTGCGCCGCCTGGTGCGTGTTCTTCTGCGTCGGCAGGCCGCTGCCGATGTCGAGGAACTGGTCGATGCCCGCCGTGCGCGCGAGGTACTGAACGCCCTTGACCAGGGCAGCCCGGTTCTCGATCGCGCAGCGACCGGCGTCCGGCACGTACTTCAGGTAGGTCGCCGCACCCTCGCGGTCGGCGGCGAAGTTGTCCTTGCCACCGAGCAACGCGTCGTACACGCGCGCGATGGTCGGCTGGGAGGTGTCGAAGCCGGGAGTCGCGTCCGGGCCGTCGGGAGTCGCCATCGGCGGAGCCTTCGTGTGGAGGGGAATCGTCGCGCTCAGCCTAGTGCATATCCATACCAGTGGAAGGCTGGATCACCCGTCCCGGGAGTGTTTCTGGCAAGGATTCCAGGTCCCCCGCCCACCTACCTGATCCCTCAACCAAAGAGCCCACTTTTCACTTCTCCCCGGCACTCGATCCTCCTCCTCGTTCGGGAGGCTTTTTGCGCGGTATGGAGGCGTTTCCACTCACCGTGAGCTACCGCCGCGCCCAAGCCGCGCGACGCGATTTGCACGGTGGGTAATCGATCGGACACAGAGGCCTTGAACGTGTACGATGCAAATGCAAGCCCAAATGCACGTGCATATGCCAAAGACGTACGGAAGGTGCAGCTGATGACTGCTATCTACAACGGCATGCCCGGGGACGCGACGAGCGAGCTGACCTGGCGGAAGAGTCAGCGCAGCGGCCCCAACGGCAACTGCGTAGAGGTGGCGAAGCTGGCGGATGGTGGCGTGGCGATGCGGAACTCGCGTTTCACGTCCGGACCGGCGCTGGTGTTCACCAAGGCTGAGATCGAGGCATTCCTCGGCGGAGTCCACGACGGGGAGTTCGACGATCTCGTCTGATCCAGACCAGCACAAGCAAGAGGCCCCTTCCCCAGGCGAGTGGTGAGGGGGCCTCTGATGTTCTGGGCGGCCCTGCAGCCCCGGCCGAGCAAGTGGAGACAGCAGAACAGCTGCGGGCAGCAAGACAAGAAGGCCGATCTTCAGCGAAGATCGGCCTTCTTGTTCACCGCGGCGGTGGCTGGCCGCGGGGCGGCCACCGAAGTGGCCGTCGCTCGTCGAGGAGGAAGTGGCTACTGCTTCACTGCACGGTGAGCGGCCAGAGCTGCTCGCTCGGAAGTTCGGAGGCGCCGGTGGTCGCCGCGCCGTCCACAGTGATTCGCAGTCCGGTGAACTTGGGCGTCATGACTCGCTGGTACCGCGACGCCCGGTCGGGCTCCGCGACGTACTCGGCGATCAGGTGATCACCCAACCAGATCCGCACCATCTTCCAGCCTCCTGCTCGGTCGCTGTTCATCCCAGGCTCACGATCGGATCCCCGTCGAGTTGACGGACGCCGCGAAGCCAGCCTTCGAAGGCCCATCGCTGCTGCTCGGGGCAGCGCGCGACGAGTTCCTGGATCTCCCGCTCGGTCAGCTCGTCGGGCGCCCGGCCACCGCTGGTGTCGGCGCCGCTCTCGACGGCCTCGATGTCGTGGTTGCTCATCGACTCGGGTTCCCCAACCAGTCGTGCCGGCGTCTCCGCCGACGATCAGTGGACCGGCCTGCCGAATCACGCGATGTCACTGGTTGCGAGATTCAGCTCACCTTCTGTGCATGAAGCAATCATGGCGGTCGCACAGTACGAATGCAAGCGCCCAATGCACGTGCATCCGCACGTTTTTCAGTTGTGACCGTTTTGAGGCCGTTTTCAGGCGTGGATCGGCCTTCCAGGCCCCTCGCCGGGCCGGAGATCAGGGCCGAAACGGCCGAACTTTGTCAGAACATGTCCGAAAACTGGCATCGATGCCGCAACCGGCTACGATGACGCTCTGTGACCGGAACCCAGAGTGCGGCCACTCGAGGCGACTCTTGTGTAAGAACTTCGACAGTTCGGTGCGAGGACGTGCGATGATTTGGTCGGGGTGGGCAGACCGTCCGCTACGGGGCAGCTGGGGTGTCGTCGGAGGTGAGCGTGACTGAGTCGGGCGCGCAGAGCGGACCGACAGCGCTGCGAATCATTCTCGGAGCGCATCTCCGCCGGATGCGGGAGGCGGCCGGTATCAGCCGGTCGGACGCCGGCTGGGAGATCCGCTCATCGGAGTCCAAGGTCAGCCGGATGGAGCTCGGCCGGGTCGGGTTCAAGGAACGCGACGTCGGCGACCTGCTCACGCTGTACGGCCTGGACGACGGCGAGGAGCGCGAGCGGCTGATGGCCCTCGCCCGGGACGCGAACAACCCGGGCTGGTGGCACCGCTTCGGCGACGTACTGCCGAGCTGGTTCCACTCCTATCTCGGCCTCGAAGCGGCCGCGCAACTGATTCGTACCTACGAGCTGCAGTTCGTCCCCGGCCTGCTGCAGACCCCGGAGTACGTGCGGGCAGTCGTCCAGCTCGGTCGCGGGCTGATCCCGGCCGAAGAGGTCGAGCGCCGGGTCGCGCTGCGGGTCAGCCGCCAGGAGGTGCTGCACCGTACGCCGACCCCGGTCCGGCTCTGGGCGGTCGTCGACGAGTCCGTCCTGCGCCGTCCCATCGGCGGCGTGAAGGCGATGCGGATCCAGCTCGAGGCGCTGCTCGAAGCAACCCACATGCCGAACGTGACGCTCCAGGTGATGCCGTTCGAGTCCGGCGGCCACGCGGCCACCGGCGGTGCGTACAGCATTCTCCGTTTCCCGGAGCAGGACCTGCCGGACATCGTCTACATCGAGCACCTCACCAGCGCGCTCTACCTGGACAAGCTCGAGGACCTCGACCAGTACACCGCGACCATGGAAGCCCTCTGCGTCGCTGCTCCCCCGCCGAACAAGACCCGCGACCACCTGCACCGGATCCTCAAGGACTTCGACGACTGACGTCCGTGCCCGCTCGGCGAGGACTGGTCAGCCGTTGGTGGTGAGCCAGTCCAGGAATGGGCGGGTGGCTCGCCAGTCGTGGCGGATCTGGTCGACCAGGTCGGCGCTGTGGATGATCGGCTCGAACCCGTACGACTTGCCCAGGGTGATCGATTTGTGCCGGAGGAGTTCGATTCTCGGGTGGTCGGCGTCCCAGCCGCGCGGGCTCGTCTTCAGTTTCTCTCCACCCAACGTCCAGCCGGCCTTCTGCAGCTTGCCGAGCAGCTTCTCGAGTTCCTTGCCGCGCCGGTCGTCGTCGATCGCGGCCCGGATGCGTGCCAGCCGGTCGGCCGAGGCCTCGTAGAAGCCGGCCCCCACCCGGACGCCGGGCGCCGACACCTGCACGTACCAGCCGGTCGACGGGCCGAGGTCGATGAACGCGCCCTGGTGTGTCTTGTACGGCGTCTTGTCCTTGGCGAACCGGACGTCGCGATAGGGCCGGAAGAGTTTGGCCGTCCCGAACTCCGCCTCCAGTTCGGCGAGCAACGCGGCCATCGGCGCCTTCACCGACTCCTCGTAGACATGCTTGTGCTCGGTCCAGAACGTCTTGGTGTTGTCCATCTCCAGGTCGTCGTAGAAGTCGAGCGCGGCGGTCGGGAACCCGGTGAAACTCATGGCCTCACGATAATGACCGCAGTTCGCGGACCAGTTCCCGGACCGCCGTACTGCGCGCCAGCTCGGGCGCGGCGACATAGCCGACCGTACGCCGGGGCGCGTCGGCCCCGAGCTCGGCCAGTACGACGTCCGCCGGGCGATCCGCCGCGGTCGAGCGCGGCACGACCGCCATCCCCAGGCCGTGCGCCACCATCGACAGCAGCACGCTGTCGTCGGCGACGTTGATCGTGGCCGTTGGCAACCATTCTTGGGTGGCGAACCAGTCCTTGGTCGCGGCCGAGCAGTTCTCCGTCCAGTCGATCACCGGCAGCGAGCGCGGATCCGGGTGACCGGACGGATGGATCAGCACGTACGGCTCGTCCAGCAGCGTGCCGCCGACCAGGCCGGCCTCGGCGGGCAGCCGGTGCGGCAGGTTGACGATGGCGATGTCGGCCCGGCCGGCCACCACCTCGTTCGCGGTACCGCCGCCGACGTCGCGCACGATCGACACGTCGTACGCGAGTTGTGGGTGGCGTGCCCGCAGCCTGGTGAGGGCCGGTGGCAACAGTTGGGCGGCCGCGCTGCGGAAGGCCGCGATCCGCAGGCGATCGGTCAGTTGCTCGCCCGAAGCGGCCCGCACGTCCTGCTGGAGCACGGTCATCAGCCGCAGGACACCGCGGCCGTGCTTGATCGCACTCAGCCCGGCGGCGGTCGGCCGGGCTCCATGCCGGCCCCGGTCGAACAGGACCGCGCCGACCTTCCGCTCCGTGCCCCGGACCGAGTGTGAGACGGCGGACTGCGTCAGCCCCAGTCTGGCCGCGGCGGCGGAAAAGCTGCCTTCCGCATCGACGGCATCCAGAATGCGCAGCTCGGCCGCGGTGAGATCGTCCAGCACCTCACCAGGCTAGCGCTCTTCCATGAGCGGCTCTCATGGACCACGAATTTCCATCGACGACGACAACTGTCCGGCGGGTTCAGGCCGTTACTACCTTTGCCGGACCAGTCGTCGACGGAACGGAACCAGCCATGCGCGCCATCCAGGTCAGCCGGTACGGCGGACCAGAGGTCCTCGCCCTCACCGAGCTCCCCACGCCGGTCCCCGCCCCGGACGAGCTCCTGGTGGAGGTCAGCGCGGCCGGCGTGAACTACGCCGACACCCATCGCACCGACGGGTCGTATCGCGGCGGCTCGCTGCTTCCGTTCGTCCCCGGGGTCGAGGTGGTCGGCCGAGGCGCCGACGGCCGGCGCCTGCTCGCGCCGATCTTCTCCGGTGGCGGCTATGCCGAGGAGGCCGTGATCCCGGCGGCCCGCGCGGTCGAAGTACCGGACGAGGTCAGCGACGGCCAAGCGCTCGCGCTGCTGGTGCAGGGGCTGACCGCTTGGCATGTCCTGCGCAATTCCGCCCGCCTGGCGCCCGGCGAGACGGTCGTCGTGAACGCGGCCGCCGGCGGCGTCGGGACGCTCGCGATCCAGCTGGCCAAGTTCTTCGGCGCGGGCCGGGTGATCGCGGTCGCCTCACGGCCGGACAAGCGCGAACTCGCGATCAACCTCGGCGCGGACGTCGCCGTGAACAGTTCACTCGACTCGTACGCCGAGCAGGTGCTCGCCGCCAACGACGGCCGCCCGGTCGACGTCATCCTCGACGCCACCGGCGGCAAGATCCTGCTGGCCGGTCTGGAGGTGCTGGCCGGATTCGGCCGGCTGGTGTCGTACGGGAACGCCGCCCGCGAAGGGCGGCCGCTGGTCGACATCGGGGCGCTTGCCGAAGGCAACCAGTCGGTGGCGGCGTTCTGGCTGGTGCCGGCGCTGGAGTATCCGGGCGGCTATGCCGAACCGCTGGCCGAGTTGCTCCGCCTCACCGCGAACGGCACGATCAGCCCGATCCTCGGCGGTGAGTACGCGCTCGACCAGTCCCGCCACGCGCACGAGGACCTGCTGGCCCGGCGCACCACCGGCAAGCTGATCATCCGGCCCTGATCATCCGGCCCTGATCATCCGCGGGCCGGGTGGCCGACGCTCAGGCGTGGACGCGGTCGCGCACGACCTTCAGCGTGATGGCGGCCGCCACGGCCAGGCCGCCGACGACCATCAGCACCGTGACCAGGGTGGCCGAGTTGTTCAGCCGCCCGTCGCAGGCCATCGGGGTGATGCCGCGGGCGGGCTGGAAGACCGAGCCGCAGTTGGTCGAATCAGCGGAGACCGAGCGGAAACCCAGTGCCAGGCCGCCGAGCAGCAGTGCCACCCCGGCGATCGCCAGAATCTTGTTCAGCGTCGTCATGACGGCGCCGACGCCGATCTCTGCAGGCATGCCGACGGCACGGCCTGACTGCCCCGTTGCACTTCGCTCACTCCTGACTTCGACTGACACCTCTCCGAATTTACGGCCGAGACCGCGCGGATCCACCTCGGCAGAGCCGACAGCAGCCAATCTTCACTAAGTCCTTACTCAGGACATGGAAGGCCGTTACCAGGGTCTCAGACGCCGTCGCGGGCTGTGACACTGGCATCGCTGTGCCACAGCCCGCGTGATCGGTGAGAGAAGTCAGAACCCGCCAGTAGTAGTTCCACCACTGCCTGTCGCCGGCGTGGTGAAGGTGATGTTCGGGTCCGGCCCCCAAAGGTCTGCCGTCGCCGGGTAGTTCGCCTCCTGCCGCTTGATGCACTTCCATTCCACCGAGATGTTCGGCGGCAGGTTGCTGATCGTGCCGGTCCAGGTCGGGTAGCTGGTCGGCGCCAGCTTCACCGCGCTCGCGACCGACCAGGCCCCGAGTTGCGGCACGTTGCCCACGACGTACACGGACTGGCCGGTCGTGGTGGTCCCGTTGCTGCAGCTGAACGTCTTCGAGACGACCGCCTGGCCGAGGGTGAAGACGAACGACTTCGCCGTACTGACTGCGAGCGAGGCCGACTTGGCGACGACGAGGTTGCCGCCGGCGTTGTACCAGCCGCTGGCGGCCGCGTCGAAGGCTGCCTTGTTCGCGTACTGCGTGAGCGCCGACCCGTTGAGCGTCACGGCCGACGCCTGGGTGTCGGCCACGAGTTCGACCACGTTCGAGCGGCTGCTCGGTGCTCCGGTGTAGGTGCCCGACGCGGCCGCGATGCCGACGGTCGCAGTACTGCCTGATCGCGACTGGGTCAGGTCGGTGGTCCGCTTGGAGCCGGTCTGGTAGCCGATGGTGGAGCCGTCGTCCTCGGCGAGCGTGAACGACGACGCGGTCGGGTCGGAGTACACCCGGGCCACCAGCTCGTTGCGCGTCGTACCGTCGGCGCGCTTGCCCATCACGTTCATGGTCTGGTCGTCGACGTACATCTTCGGGATGATCGCGCCCGCTCTTGCATAGGCCGGCAGCTGGAACTTGCCGTTGCGCCACAGCGGTACGTCGGTCAGGTTCTGCCCGGTGCTGACCGTCTTGGTGTTGGTGTAGTAGTCGTACCAGGTCCCGGCCGGCAGGTAGACGTCCCGCTTGCGCTGGTTCGCGCCGGCCGCGACGCCGACGAGCAGGTCCTTGCCGATCAGCTTCTCGTGACCGGTCTCCCGCACGTTCGGGTCGTTCTGGTACTGGTAGACCAGCGGCGGCATCAGCGGTTCGCCGGTCGTGTAGGCCTTGTGGGCCAGGGAGTAGTAGTACGGCGTGAGCTCGTAGCGCTGCCGCAGGTTCGCCAGGTTGCTCGGCACGTCGCCGATCGAGTCCGGCGAGGTCTCCGCGCAGTTGCAGAGGTTCTCGGTGTGCGGCCGGATCGGTACGTCGAACCAGGACGAGTTCGCGAACCACTGGGTGTAGAGCTCGTTCAGGTCCGAATTGAGCATCTCCCGGCGGAAGCCGCCGATGTCGGAGCCGAAGTAGTCGATTCCGGACATCGACATCTGCATCTGGACGTTCTGCTGGTCGGCGAGGGCGGTCAGCTTCGACCCGATGTCGCCGGACCACATCGCCGTACCGGTGCGCTGGATGCCACCGGCCGCGGACCGCGCGAGCATGAACGGCCGCTGCTGCACCGCGTTGTCCGTATAGCCCTTCGCGATCCCCTTCGCCCACTCGAGGTTGTAGAGGTTGTGGTAATCGGAGTGCGCGTGCTTGCCGGCCAAGACTCCTGACGTCCAGTCATTGGAGTCGTACATCTCCGGCTCGCCGAGGTCGAGCCAGTGACCCATCACGCCGTCGTTGATCAGCGGCTGCCGCTGGGTCGTGTGCCAGTGCGCGCTAGCGGCCGGCTGGGTCCAGTCGATCATGCCGCCGCGGCCCCACCAGTCGTTCCCCGTCAGGTACGACGGGCTGCAACTCGAGCAACCCGCCCTGATCAGGTAGCCGCCGGACGCCATGTCGGTGTGCTCGGGCAGGTTCTTCCCGACGTACGACTCCTCGATCGTCATCACGCCGACACCGTTGGTGTTCTTGTACGTCGCCAGCTTGGCGGCCGCATTGGGGAAGTTGACCGGATCCCAGTCCAGGGTGCCCATCCGGGTGTTGTCGGAGCCGGCCGTGACGCCGCCGAACCAGTTCACGTCCAGCATCACGCCGTCGGTCGGGAACTTGTTCGCCCGCAGTCCGCTGAGCGTCGTGTCGATCTCGTTCCAGTTGTCGTAGCCGTACTCCGACATCCACAACCCGAACGCCTTCTTCGGTGGCACCGGCGGGCGACCGGTCAGCTCGAGATAGTCCTTGCGCAGGTCGGGCAGATCGGGGCCTGACATCACGTACCACCGCAGCTGGTCGCCGTACGTGTCCATCGTCCAGGGATCGCCGGTCAGGTTCCAGTCCTGCTTGTAGACCTGGTCGACGAACATGCCGTAGTTGGTGGTGTTCGCGCCGACCGCAAACAGGACCGGGATCTGCGCGTTGCCGACCGGACCGTTGTCCGTGTCGTAGAGCATCGCGTTGCCGTAGGCGCCACTCGTGCGCTGCCGGCCCACCCAGTCGCCGTCGGCACTGCCACCCATGAAGAACTGCTCGCCGAGCCCGTACGCGTTCTGCATGGACGACTTGGTGAAGCTCAGCCCTTTCCAAGCTTGGCTGAGGTTTCGGGGACAGGTTGTGTTGAGCAACAGTTGCGGTGAACGGGTGATGTCGGTGACGGTCGCGCAAAGGGTGGTCGCGTTGACGTCGACCTTGAGCCCGGCCGTCGTCAACGTGTTCCCGGTCTGGTTGAAGGTGGTCGGTCCGGTGTAGTTCGTCTTGCCGATCTGATCGGTGCTGAAGATCGGCGAGCCGCTGCCCGGCCCAGCTCCCGCTCCCAGCTCGAAATGCACGAGATCGTCGTCGAGGAACTCCACCACCAGATAGTTGCCCCCGGCAGTGAACTGCACTCTTTGCACTGCGGCCTGTGCAGTTTGAGTCGGCAGAACAACCAACAACGGAATCAGTAAGAGGAAGGCTGCTAATCGCTTCATGGTCGGGCCACCGTCACGTTGTCGAGGTTGATTCCACCGCTGCCGTACAACACTTTGACCACGCGTTTCCCGGCGGTGAGGCTGGTGGTCAGCGTTGCCGTCCCCCAGGTGTCCCAGTTGCCTGTGCTCGGGAGATTGACCGAGCCGACAGACACGCCGTCGACCTGGATCGTGCGGGTCGCGGTGGTTGCCGCGCCGTTGGAGTAGCGGAGCTTGATCACGTGGCTGCCGGTGACATCGGCGTTCGTGTCGACCGACACGAGGTCACCCGACGTCTCGAAGCCGTCCACGAAACCCGTTCCCGTGTAGCCCGGGTGGTCGGTGTTCGTCGTCGTACCCGTGTTCGTGCCGAACTCGGCCTCGTAGCCGGCCTTGTCCACGCCGTTCAGTACTACGCTCCGCGCGCTGGCGCTCGACGCGGTCTTGACGAGCGTGAGCTGCTGGACCGGATCCCAGTACCAACCCTCGGTCGCGCTCTGCAGAGCGGCGAGAGTGGCGTGCGCGGTCATCGTCGTACCGTCCTTCGTCACGCTCGTCGGCTTCGACGAGGCGACCTGCAACGTGCTCTTGGTGGCCAGCGGTGGGACGCTGACAGTGACCTGGTGACCGGCGAAGTTCTCGGTCGAGGTGACCGTGCGGGTCTGGTTCGCCGAGTCCTCGAAATACCCGTAGCTCGTCGTACCTGACGGGTAGATCCGGAACGCGAGGTTCGTGTAGTTGTCGACGCTGTTGCCGATGTTGCCGCCCAGTTCGTAGTTCGCGTTCAGGTTGAGCGGGACGATCGCGCCGGCCTTGGCGTAGACGGGGATGGTGCCGGTGTCGGCGTTGTAGACCTTGGTCCCGGCGCCTTGGGCGCGGCCACCGTTCCAGAAGTCGTACCACTCCCCGGCCGGCAGGTAGACGTTCTTGCTGGTCGCACCCTGCGTGGTGATAGGGGCCACCAGCAACTGACGGCCGAACATGTACTGCTGGTCCTGCGCGGCCGCGGTCGCGTCGTTCGGGTAGGCGATGCTCATCGCCTGCATCATCGGAAGGCCTGTGGTGGAAGCGTTCTTGGCTTCCGTGTAGAGGTAGGGAATCAGGTTCATCCGGGTGTTGGCGAACTTGCGGAACTTCGGCACCACGGTCGCGTCGCCCGAGCGTGCCTGCACGTTCCACGGCGTACGGGCTTCGGAGACCGCCGGGTTCGACTTCTCCGAGTGGTACTGCATGATCGGCGCGAAGGTCGCCTGCGCGGCCGCTCGGAGGTAGAGCTCGCTGCTCGGGAACGTCCCGGTGAAGCCCGCGAGATCCCACGACCAGAACGGGATGCCACTGGCCCCGGCGCTCTGGCCGGCCCGGACGGCCTGCTGGAAGGCGTCGAAGGTGGAGGACTGGTCACCGGCCCAGAAGATCGAGTTCGCCTGTGCGCCCGACGTACCGCCGCGGCTGAACAAGGTGCCCTGGGCACCCTTCTTGGTGGTGACGAAGTCGTTGTAGGCCCGGGTGTACTCGTTCGGGTAGCCGTTGTGCAGTTCGTCGCCCTTGCGGCCGGAGCCACTCGTCACGTTCCGGCCGAAGACCGCCTCGCTGCCGTCCGTCTTGAGGCCGTCGATGCCGATGTCGTCGAACAGGTACGACCGCTTGCTCATCCACCAGTTCGTCGCCGCGGTCTTCGTGAAGTCCGGCACCGTGCTGTTGCCGAACCACTGCCCCGCCGGGATCCGATACGGGCCGCCGGCGCCATCGCCGAGAACGTAGCCCTGGGCAACGGCATAGTCGCGGTCGTTGATGTGCTGCTGCGGCGGCGTCGACGGGTTGGTGTCGAAGTCCTGTTTCAGGACCGGGATCTGCCAGAGCACCATCTTCACGCCCTGGTTGTGCGCGGCCGTCACCATCGCCTTCGGATCGGTCCATTCGCCGCCGGCCGGGAAGGTCAGGTCGGCGTAGGTGAGCGCCTGGCTGCCCGGCTTCGGTGTGTACGTCGCGCCGTGCCACAGGTAGAAGGTGGCCTCGTCACTCCACTGCTCGAGCACCATCGCGGTGTGCGGGATCTGGTTGGACGTCATGTTGGCGAGTTCGGCGTTGACCTCCGCCTGGGTGTTCCACTCGTTCGCGGAACCCCAGAGCCCGAACGACCACTTCGGCGGCAGCTTGGGCCGTGCGGTGGTCGCGGTGTACTGGTCGAGGATCTCGGCCCGCGTGCCGGTGAAGAAGTAGTAGTCGACGGTCGAGTTGAGCGCGCCGCCCGTGTCGACGGTGAAGCCCGCCATGTCGCTGAAGTGCGTGCCGAGGTTGAACACGGAGTACCGCGTGCTCGGGACGTAGATGCCGTAGCCTGCCGAGTTCGTCACGAATGGGACGCTGAGATAGGTGCGCGCGGTCGGGCCCTGGTCCTGGTACTGGTTGTAGACGTAGTTGCTGACGTCCTTGCCGCGCTGGTTCAACGCGTCGTACCGCTCGCCGAGGCCCTCGAAGCGCTCGGTGGTCGGGGACAGCCAATGGTCCTCGACCTTGGTGACCGTCGTACTGCCGTCACTGGCCCAACCGGTGTTGCGGAAGGTGGCCGGGTCGTACTGCCGGGCGATCAGCGTCGTACCGTCACCCTTGTAGACGGCCACCCGATAAGGCGACTTCTGGATCTTGAGGACCACCTTGGTGGTGGCGATCTGGAGGGTGCCGGCGCTGTCGGTCACCGTGTACGCCGAGGAGCCGGTGATGTTGAGGCCGCTCCCGGTCGGCGCGACCTGGACGTGGAACCGGTCGATCGCGGGGAACGCGAAGCGCACCTTCGGCGTGAAGCTGCCCGCGGTGTCGCCGGTCGTCACGTCGACGCTGGTACCGTTGTTGACGAAACCGGAGACGTTGCCCGTACCGGAGTACGACGTCACCGCGAACGAGAACGGACCGGTGGTCTTCTGGTTCGCGCCGTCCACGTCGGCGTTCACCGTGTAGGTGATCTGGTCGCCGCGCGCGAACGTGCCGAGACCGACCTTCCAGTACGTGTTGTTACCACTGTTGTAGTCGAAGGACGCCCCGATCGGCGTCTGGTTCACGCCGTTCTTCGTCCAGGTGATCCAGACCGTTTGGCCGGGCGAGATCGGCCACGTGGTGGCCTTGATCTGCACCGCCTCACCGGCCATCGGGTCGCGCGGCGCACGCTCGGTGGCGGTGGTGTTGTACAACTCGTCGGCGCCGTACGGCGCGTGGAAGACGCCGGTCAGCGTGCCGGCCCAGGCGGGGGCCGGTGTGAATTGGAAGATCAGCGCTGCGAGCACCAGGATCGCAGCGGTCCACCGCCTTCGCGGCGTGACGGCATGCCTCATCTACGGCCTCACTTCTCTCCGGTCGCCGACCGGACGTGGGTGTGGTGTGTCACCGGCGGCTGGGCAAGCCGGCCGGGTGGAGTTGCTGGTCGCGCCGGCCTCGGGCGGGCCGGGCCGGGATGGGTGGAACTGCTGGGTCGCGCCGGCCTCGGGTGGGCCGGGTCGGGATGGGTTGTCAGGGGCGGGTGTCAGCTCGCCGATCTGGCGGTGAGAGAGGGCCTGCCGGCCTCGTCCGGTCGCAGGTTCGGCTGGAACAGCTCGCCCAGGAAGAGACCCGCGGCGCCTTGCGCCCAGGCCTCGTCGTCCCAGTCGTCCACGACGATCTCCAGGTCGCGCTGGAGTCCGTCGAAGACAGTGCTGCGCACCGCGTCGTCGAAGCCGGGCAGGAACAGGTCTGCGGCGCGGGTCCCCTCCCCGGCGAGGACGATCAGCTTCGGATTGAGCAGATTCACCAGGTTGCCGACGGCCGTCCCCAGGGTGCGGCCGACTTGGTCGAAGATCGTTGTCGTCGTTTCGTCGCCCTGGCGGGCTTTGTCGATCGCTTCCTCGATGGTTGCCGTACCTGCCTGCGCGCAGATCGCCGGCTCACCGATCAGCGCTTCCAGGCACCCGCTGCCACCACAGTCACACAAGGGGCCGTCAGCAACGACTTTGGTATGGCCGAACTCGCCCGCGCCACCACCGGCACCGCGGTACAGCCTGCCGTCCAGAACCATGCCGAGTCCGATACCGCGGCCGATACTGACCACCGCGACGTCGGACACACCCCGCCCGGCCCCGAACCACTGCTCGTTGGCCACCAGGGTGTTGACGTCGTTGTCCACCACCACCGGCAGGCCGAGCTTCTTCTCCAGCAACGTCGCGAGCTCCACGTCGTGCCAGTCGGAGTACGTCCCGTGCCGGACCACCCCGCCGGCCCGGTCGATCACGCCGGCCACGCCGACGCCCACGCCGTACACGGATCTCTTGCCGGTGAGCTTGCGGACGACCCTGGCAACAGACCGTACGACGGTGCCGACGTCGTTCGTGGTGACGGTCTCGGTGGCCCGCTCGACGATCCCGGCATTGAGATCGGTCAGTACCGCGATCACCCGGGTCTCGGTGAGCTTGATGCCGATCACGAACCCGGCATCGGCCTTGAGCCCGAGCAACACCGGCCGCCTACCGCCACCGGAACTCGCCGTCTCCCTCTCCTCGATCACCCCGCTACCGAGCAACTCCCCGACGATCTCGGACACGGTAGGCAGACTCAACCCGGTCCGCTTCGCCAACTCGGTCCGCGAAACCAACCCACCCCGGAGCTCACCGAGCACCAGCGAAGAGTTGATCTCCCGGATCAACTCCTTGCTCCCCACCCGCACCGGCTGCATCCCCACCCCTTACTAAGGTCACCGAAGGAAGTCCCCCGGACGCTAACCCCGGCACCGCAGCCTGGTCAACACCTCACGCCCCAAACAAACGACCGACCCACTCGCCGACCTCCGCCCGACACTCAGCGCGCGATTGCCGGTGCTGCCTGGAGAGCCAATACTGAAACCGTCTCAGCAGTACTGCCGAGACGCGCCGGGGGAGGTCGACTTTGCACGTCGAAGTACTTGCTGGAGACGATTGGAAAATCCTCCAGGAGGTTCGACTGCGCGCCCTCAAGGACTCCCCAGCCGCATTCCTGGCGACAGGTGAACCATCTTGGGGCGAGGCGGAATGGCGCACGTACTCTCGCGAAGGTGCCTGGATCGTCACTCGAAGCGGCGATCAGGTCATCGGCATCCTGCACTGCATCCGGGTCGACGACCGACCAACGGACGAACGACATCTCGAGTCGGTCTGGGTCGACCCAGACCACCGCAGAACCGGCGTACTGCGCACCATGCTTCAGTACCTAGCCGCTATCGAACCAGGCGTTCGCATATTGATGGCATGGATCCTCGACGGCAACGACGACGCCCGCGCGGCCTACGAACGACTAGGCTTCGAATCCACCGGCGAGCGCCAGCCTCTCACCAAACCTCGACTTTGCGTTGAGGAACGGTTGAGGCTGGATCGCCAGGCAGCAATCAGCGACTCGACCGATAGCTGACCGGCGTCGTAGCCGGCGGAATAGTAGGTCTTCAACTCAAGTTCGTTCATAGCCTCGCGTTCGGTGAGTACAGAGCCGAGACTCGGCATGAGCTCCTGCCAGCGAACTTCGTCTTCGCGCCAACCGTTGATGAAGTCGACGCAGAGCTCTGGCGTAACGAAGTTGTCCAGTTGCGTCGCGGCGCGGTGCAGCGATCTCCGCGCATCAAGGATTTCATCTGAGTCCGTCGAATCGCTGATGTACGGCGCAGCTGAGAGGCGATTGCAAGTCTCTGAAATCATGGAACGGCGGTCCGCTATGAACAACTTCCAATGATTGACGCTGGTCGCCGCCTTTAGTTGGTCCTTAAGATCCCAGCCAGGCGTACCACTGAACAGCGCGTAGAGCCCTTCGGCAAGGACATCACCCCATTCCTCGCGGGCAGCCCGCTCCGGGTCGGCGTACGGCTGATACTCGTCCTGTCGGACATCGCCGATCTTGGGTAGCGAGCGTGCGGCCGCGTGCTGAGCGAAGAAGAACCAGTCCTCGTTGTAAATATCAGGAAAGAACGACAATGTCGGGTACTGCGTGTTGACGCCAAGTACCGCGCCGCTTACGAACACGTCCTGCGCTAGTCCGGCCAGGCGTCGCGCATGACATACCACCGAGTTGTCCGGGAAATACTTGCTGGCCATCGAGGCGACCGGGTGGCGGTCGAGTGAGCCGGCCAGCCGCCAAACATGGCGCGGTTGGAGTTGGTAGATGTCATCGTCGACGAAGAGGATCTTCTTCCATCCCCGCAGACGAGCCAGGACAAGTCCGATATTGCGTTTGAGACTGAGATCGCTCCAACGATGGGCGCTGGCCTTCTGGAAGGTTTCTTCGGAGGTAACGTGGCGATGACCCGGCAACTGATAGCCGTCGGGCACGTCGATGACCAGAGCCCGCGCGCCAAACGTCTCCTCCACTCGTGCCGCGATCTTGTCTGCCTGCGCCTGCTTGCTACACAGCACCACCAACGGAACTGACAGCTGGGCAGACAGCGAGATGAGGCGCTGCAACGATGGTCGCGAAGCCGGAACCACGATCGCGTCCAGACGACTGCTTGCCGGCGACACGGACACAGCCGGCACGTCTCGCAGAAGTGACGCGTGTGACGGCACATGGTGGGTCTTACTGCTCACTCGGCCGTCGCCTTCTTCGGAGACCATTCGTAGAGTCGGTTCGAGGCGATCTCCAAATCGGGTGAGAGCGCCTCGCCACCCACAACAGGTACTCGCATGAGCAAGGCGAATGAGCCGCCCGGAAAGTGTTCGGAGAGGAAGGCCTCGTTGCGCTCGCGGACATTGAGATCGGTAAGTACTCGCACGGACCCCAGCACTCCGCGACTGTGGATGCCGTTGCAAATGGTGACGGTTCGGCTGTGATTGAACGGATTACGCAGGCGTGCCAGGAGCGCGACATCCTCGACCAGCACCCGGCCATCTTCCGATTCTTCCCACAGCGGACGGAAGTCCCGGCCACCAGCTCCGCTGGATCTGAAGATCTCCCCTGAATCCAGGTCATCAACTTCAACCTGGGATACTGGCAACTCGCGGAATGTTTTTAGCAGCCGTCTCGTCAACCCGTTCCAAGCGATGCCGCCGAGCACGACAACATGACCGGACAGGTGATCGGCCGTTATCTCCGAAGGTAACCAATGCCTCACGGTCAGATCGGGGTTGACAGCGCGGATGTGCCCCCATAACTCGATCAAAGAGTCAAGGTCGGCGTACCGATACATCCTCGTGTAGTTGGGATCCTTGTCGTTCGCTAGTGGAGGCCAATCCACACGCGGCGCCTCCGGGCAAATGATCGTGACCGGTCCGTCATCGAACTTCCACGTGGCCGAGCCGCTCAGCGAGGAACCGCGCGAACCACCCTGGGCTGCGTCGCGTAGTTCGAGGAGCTCCTTATGGAGGCCTTCAAAGCGCGTTTGCTCATGCGTTGAGAGTTCGTTCTCCTGCACGAGATGGGGAGGATCTGCGCTCGACCTATCCGTACAGAAGAACAACGCATATGAGTGGAGTCGCTCCGCCGGCGGCAGCTTCGGGGTGGTCAACGACTCCCACGAACTGATTGTTGCGACTGCTACCGGCTTCTCAGCGCTCAGGGCGTCCGCCAACATCGCCTGAGTCAGCCGCGGCTCATGCGATTCGCGGAGGTCACGGAGCTTGCCGGCAAGACGGACAGCCTCGACTGAAGCAGCCAAGATCACTCCCGGATTTGTTGCTACCCGCCACTGATGTGGTCGACACCGTACACCTTTTGTATACACCCGAAAACACCCAAAGCGACGTAGACAGGCGGACCACTTGACTCCAATGGGCCGAACCATCCCTCTAGTTGGGTGCAGTCCGTGAGGAGCGTCCAGCGCACAGTAGCGAACTTTCGGGAGCCGGTCCAACTCACGCTTGTATGCGCGCTCCGCTGTACCGATATCAACTGAATTCTACTGAACTATGTGTGAAGCTACGCGGCTTCGGGTATAGCCAGACATACCAGTAGCAGTAGTGAAGGAGACGACAGGACCCCACTCAGCCCATGCGAAGCGCTCATGGAGTCCTGCCCCGACTTTGTCGGTTCGTCGAACCGCAGCGGGCGCCCGATGAGCGACGCAACCGACGTGGCGAGTTGTCGAAGTCCAGCCCATGCCGATCTACCGCGGCATCGC
Organism: Kribbella voronezhensis; assembly: GCF_004365175.1. Taxonomy (NCBI): domain Bacteria; kingdom Bacillati; phylum Actinomycetota; class Actinomycetes; order Propionibacteriales; family Kribbellaceae; genus Kribbella; species Kribbella voronezhensis. Next base: position 1,863,442 of record NZ_SOCE01000001.1, read on the forward strand.
TGGTCCTCCGTGCAAGTAGGAGGGTGACGATCTTGAAATCCACGGGCAGTAGCTCTCGCTCAGGCATCAGGATGTGGCTCCTGATGGCCTGCGATCTGATGGCAGTCGTCTATATGCACACCTTCGGTCCCTGGCTGGACCAATCGTCGCGGCTCACATCGACGACCACCCTTGGCGGGCATCACCTGATCGTGATGATTTCCGCAAGCATCGGTTTCGGTATGCTCGCCGCTCTCGCGATCCTGACCGAAGGCTTCGAGAAGTCGGACGCCAAGCTGACCCTGGCCACGAACATCGCTTGCGTCGTCTCGGTGATCGCCTTGGCAGGGCTCATCGCCTTCGTTTTGGTTGCTCTCCTCAGTCGGTTGGTCTTTGGGAAGCTGCGGCCCTGAAGCGTTTGCAGCGGCGGGTCTGTCCGGACTGAACAGGCCCGCCGATGCCAGCGGGACGGACGATCCGGGGTGGGTGGGGTTGTCGTAACCTGGGCGCCTTCTGTGGCTCATGTGGGGGAAACCTGGGGTCCTTACGGTGGGAGCTCATTGAGCCGCGTGAGGCGGTGAGCCGATGTACGAGTACGTCGACCCGTTCATCGGGAGCGGCGCCACCGAGTTGCCTGCGCCGCAGGGGCTGGCGTCGACCTGGTGGTGGCCGAAGCCGCAGGTGGGTAACACCCATCCGGGGGCCGTGCATCCGTTTGGGATGGTGTCGGCGTGTGCGTACTCGGGGGCCTATCCGACGGGGTACGGGTTGTACGACTTCAATACCGAGGGGGTGCCGGGGCTGCTGTATGACCGGCCGGTCGCTTCGGGGTTCACGCACTTCCAGCAGTCTGGTACTGGAGCGATTCGCAAGTATTACAACTACTTTCGGGTCACGCCGATGCTGGGGCCGCTTGATGAGCTGGGTACTACGTGGGATTTGTTGGACGAGGTGGCCGAGCCTGGGTACTACGCGGCGACGTTGAGTTCGGGGGTGCGTTGTGAGGTGACGGTGGGGCCGAAGTCGGCCGTTCATCGGTACACCTTTCCGGCGCATGACGCCGCGCGGATCGTGATCGACGCCTCGACCGGTGGGCTGGCCATCCCGCATGGCCGGACCGTGCCGTTGAAGGCGCATCTGGCGATGCTGGAGCCGGGGGTGGCTCAAGGGGAGATTCACGTCGAGGGTGTGCCGCTGGCCGTGCACTTGGAGGTCGATGCGCCGGGCTGGCGGCAACTGCTGTGGTACGACCGGCGTCTGATGCCCGGCGGCACCCGGCTCGACTTCGATTACATCCGGCCGACGACCTTGCGGCCGTTCGGGCTGATGTTCATGGGTCCCTCACGGGGAGAGCAGACCATCGAAGTACGGCTGGGGTTTTCCTTGCGCGGGTGCGAGGCTGCCCGCGACAACCTGCACGCGGACGTCGGCCGCAGCCAGGCCACCTTCGCCGAGCGGCGCGTCACCACTGCAGCCACCTGGCGCGAACACCTCGGCAAAGTCCAGATCAAGGCCGGATCCGATGACCAGGCAACGGTTTTCGATACTGCGCTCTACCACTCGCTGGTCAAGCCGTGCTTCGCCCCGGACGAGAGCCCGTGGACGACCAGCGGCCCCTACGCCTTCGACATCTGCACCATGTGGGACATCTACCGCACCCAGCTTCCGCTGATGACCACGCTGTTCCCGCAGCGCTCGGTCGCGCTGGCCAACTCGATGCTGTCGATCTGCGAGCAGGAGGGCAACCTGCCGATCGGCTACCGGATGGCCAAGGGCGCCGACCGGTTCTCCCGGCAGGGCAGCGCGCTCGCGCACACCTTCCTGGCCGACCTCTGCCAACTGGATGTGCCGGGGATCGACTGGGACTGGGCCATGGTGCACCTGGAGATGGACCTTCGCCGGACGTACGGCGAGGACTACCTGGTGCACGGCGTCGCGCACCCGATCAGCCACACCCTCGACCTGGCGTACGCCTACCACTGCACGGCCGCGATCGCCCGCAAGGTGCGCGACCGGACGCTGGCCCAGCAGATGCGCGACCTCGCCCGAGGCTGGCAGGCGGCGTACGACCCGGACACCGGTCTGCTGCGCGACTCGACGTTCTACGAGGGCGGCCGGTGGAACTACTCCTTCCGGCTGCTGCACGACATGCGCGCCCGGATCGCGCTCGCCGGCGGCGACGAGGCGTTCGTGGGGCTGCTCGACCGGTTCTTCGGGTACGACGCCGCACCTGTCACCCAGCCGGGGGTGGCGCCGAGCGTGGCCGAGATGAACGCCGGGTACGAGCTGTGCCGGTTCGAGGGACTGAACAACGAGCCGGACTACGAGGCGCCGTGGTCCTACCACTACGCGGGCCGGCCGGACCGAACCGCAGAGGTGGTCCATGCCGTCGTCGCCAACCAGTTCGGCACCGGCCGGGGCGGGTTGCCAGGCAACGACGACTCCGGCGGGCTGTCCGCCTGGTACGTATGGGCGACGCTCGGGCTGTTCCCCGTGGCCGGGCAGAACCTGTTCCTGCTGAGCGCTCCGGCTGTGGCGGAGTCCACGATCCAACTGCCGGACGGCGACCTTTTGATCACCACGACGGGACTCGAGCCGGTCGAGGCAGGTGGACCGGTCTCCTACGTCCGATCCGTCGCGGTGAACGGCAAGACCCTCGACCGGCCCTGGATCTCCGGCCGGGAACTTCGGCGGATCCGCAACCTGCACATCGAGCTCGGCCCTCGGCCCTCCGGTTGGGGCACCCGGATCAGGCCACCCTCCACATCCGACCCGCTGCCCGCCACTGGAGGTGAGGCATGAGCATCACCGACGACACGACCCTCCCGTCCGCACCGACCCGCCGTCTGGTCCTGGTCGTCCGCGCCGACCCGGTGATCTGCGGGCACTCCGGTGAGGCCCGATGTCTCGCCGAGGTAGCACTCACCCGGGGGTTCGACGACGTACGGATCGTGACCTGGCCGCTGGAGGCGCTGGAGGCGGCCGGGCTGCCGTTGAAACCACTCGACCGCGTGCTGCCGTACAGCCCTGGTATCACCGTGGAGCGGCCCGGGCCCGTCGGTGACTATCGGGTTCCGGACGGGCGTTACCTGTCCGGGTTGATCGGGCGGCTGGTCGAGTTGTTCACCGACGGCGTGCCGACGGTGGCGATGTCGCTGTACCTGAGCCCGCACGCCATCGCCGTACAGGAGGCCGTCCAGGTGGCGCGCCAGCTCGGCCCTGCACGAGTTACTACGATCGCCGAGGCGGTGGGGTCCGACATCACCAACGTGGTGCGCGAGTGCGTGAGCACCGGCCGGTTCGGAGCAGCGGCGCACATCCTGTCGGTCTACCTGGCGGCCGACCACTGCGTGGCGGTGTCGGAGTACACCAGGGACCTGATCGTCGCCTCGGCGGCCACCCTCGACGGCATGCACGGTACGACGTTCGCCCAGCGTTGCCGCGAGCGCATTGCGATCTCCTACCCCGCGGTCGATTCCTGGTCCTACCTGTCGCTCACCGACGAGCGGATCGCCGAAACTCTTGCGCGACGTGGCCTTCTGCGGGACGGGTACGTGCTGTTCCTGTCACGGATCGCCTCGGCGAAGGGCGTCGACGACCTGATCGAGGCGTACGCCGGGTCGCGGTCAGCCGAGCGGGTCCAACTGGTCCTGGCCGGGCGTGGGCCTCAGGAAGACGAGGTGGTGGCGCGGGTAGCTGCAGCGGGCCTTGGCGAGCGGGTGCGGGTGCTGACCGACGTGGACGACGGTGAGAAGCCGGCCCTGATGGCCGGGAGCGCGGCGTTCGTGCTGCCGACCCGCGAGCAGCCTGAGTTCGTCGAGACGTTCGGGATCGCGTTGGTCGAGAAAGCTCTGGCCGGCGGCGGGCCGATCATCACCTGCGCGACCGGCGGCGTACCCGAGGCGGTCGGCGACACCGCCCTGCTGGTGCCGCAGCGTGACCCGGCCATGCTGCGGACCGTGCTCGACGAGGTCGTGTGCGACTGGACCTCCGAGCAGCGGGCCGCCGCCGAGTCACGCGCCCGGGCGTACGCGTTGCAGTTCGACCGGGTCGCGGTATTCGACCGCCTCTTCGCCCTCGCCGAGCCGCCTGCCGCACACGTCGCCTGAGTTCGAGGTCTTGACAGCCGTTCTCGGTCGGCTTAGTTTTTGGCTAAATTTAGTGCCGAACTAAGTCGGGAGCGTTGCTGTGGTCAACCTGCAAGGTCCCATCCCCCGGGGTGACCTGGTGCCGTCGGGCATCGTCGGGTTGCTCGGGACGCAAGGGCCGACGGCGCGGACGGATATCGCCCGTGCGCTCGGGTTGAGCCCGGCGACCGTGACGCAGGTGACCAAGGACCTGATCGCTCGCGGGCTCATCGAGGAACTGGAGTCGGTGCCGTCGAAGGGCGGCCGGCCGTCGCGGTTGCTCGGGTTGGTGCGGGATGCGGGCGTGGCGCTCGGGGCGAAGGTGACGGCTGATCATGTCGCGGTGGTGACGGTCGAGCTCGATGGGACCGTTCGGTCGTCCACGGAGATCGAGTACGACCCGGGTGCCGGGGATGCGTTGGAGCGGCTCGGGCAGATTCTTGCCAAGCAGGTTGCCGAGCTCGACGACACGCTGCTCGGCGTCGGCGTCGGCGTACCGGGGGCTGTTGACTCGCAGGCGTCCGGGGTGGTCGATGCGCCGACTCTCGGTTGGCAGGCCGCACGGGTTGGGCCCGTACTGCGGGCCGCTATCGGTACGCCGGTTCTGGTCGACAACGACGTCAACACCCTTGCTGCGGCTGAGCGTCTCTACGGCATCGGGCGCGACCATTCGTCGTACCTGGTGGTCACCATCGGTCGCGGTATCGGCTGCGGCATCGTTGTCGACGGCGGGATCTATCGGGGCGCCAACGGCGGCGCGGGCGAGATCGGCCACATCCCCGTCTGGCCGTCCGCTGCGGAAGAGCCGCCTTGTACCTGCGGGTCCACCGGGTGCTTGGAGGCGCACATCGGCGCGGCCGGGTTGCTCCGTACCGCTCGGAGTCGAGGCGCGGTCGGTCCGCGGGGAACGATGGCGACTCTGTTGCGCGCGGCAACTAGCGGCGAGGTGAGCGCGCAGGAGGTGTTCGGAGATGCGGGCTCGATGCTCGGGCGGGCGCTGGCGGGAGTCATCCACACGGTCGATCCCGAGGTGGTGGTGTTGATGGGTGAGGGAGTGGACGGATGGGAGTTCTGGGAGACCGGCTTCGAGCCGTCGTTCCGGCGATCGTTGCTTCCGGCCCGCAAAGCGGTATCCGTCGTGGTGGAGCCGTGGACGGAGATCCAGTGGGCCCGCGGCGCCGCCTCCCTGGTCCTGTCCAGTCCCTTCGACTCAGCCGGCAACGGCGGCGAACAAAGCCGCCTGGTCCGCGCACGACTGGGCGCCGGATGAACCGCCGAGGCGGCACCGCCGACTCGCGGCTCACGGACAAGGGCGGCGCAGCAGCCGAGCACCCGCTGGACGCTGCAAGCGACGCTCAGACACCTCAGCAACCGAGCGCCGACACCCCTACTCGATCGCCTTCCCTGACCTCAGCCACCACCAGCCGGAGGCGCGGAGGCAGTGGCAACCCCGTAGGCAGCGTGCGTCGTAGTACGGGATCTCAGCGGCTGAAGAGGGCCGGGTGGGTGGCGTTCTTCCTGCTGCCCAGTGCGATTCCGTTGTTCGTCTTCACGTTGGTGCCGATGGTGTCCAGTTTGTGGGTGAGTTTGCACAAGTGGAATCTGATCTCGCCGATGGAGTGGGTCGGGTTCAGGAACTACACCAATCTGCTCGGGGACGAGATGACGCGGCGGGTGTTCTTGCACACGTTGATCTACGTCGTCGGCTATCTGCCGATCGTGTACGCCGGTGGACTGCTGCTCGCGCTCGCGCTCAACCAGAAGCTGAAGGGGCGTTCGTTCCTGAGAGCGACCTACTTCCTTCCGGTCGTCACCAGCTGGGTCGTTGTCGCGCTGGTCTGGAAATGGTTGCTCAATCCAACGAACGGTTTGGTCAACCAGATCCTCGGCGGCCTCGGGCTCCCCCAGCCGGGCTGGTGGACCGACCCGCACTGGGCGCTGCCGGCGGTGATCCTCTCGTCGGCCTGGAAGGACCTCGGATTCGTGATGGTGATCCTGCTCGCGGGCCTGCAGTCCATCCCGACCGACGTCCACGAAGCGGCGAAGGTGGACGGATCCAATGCCTGGCAGCGGTTCTGGCGGATCACGTTGCCGCTGCTGTCGCCCTCGACCTTCTTCGTGGTGGTGATCTCGTTGATCAACGGCTTCCAGGTCTTCGACCAGGTGTATGTGATGACAGCCGGTGGCCCAGCCGGCTCGAGCCAGGTCGTGGTCGGCCAGATCTACGACCTCACCTTCCGCTACGGCCGCGCGGGCGAGGCGTCCGCGCTGTCCTGGATTCTCTTCGCGGTGATCCTGATCATCACCGTCTTCCAGATCCGCGGCCAGCGCCGGTGGGTGCACTATGCGTGACACCAGGTCTCTCACCGCGAAGATCGCCCTGTACGCCGCTGTGCTGGTCGGCGCCGCGATCATGCTCTTCCCGTTCCTGTGGACCGTGATCACCTCGATCACGCCGGAAGGGTCACTGGCCGACGGCCCGACAGTGTTCGTCGACAACCCGACCCTGAACGCCTATCGCACCCTGCTGGACGCGATGCCGATCTGGCGGATCATCCTGAACTCGCTCGGCGTCGCGCTGGTCTCCACGGTGCTGCAACTTGTCACCGGCTCGATGGCGGCGTACGGCTTCGCGCGGTTGCACTTCCCGTTTAAGAACGTGATCTTCGGGTTCTACCTCGCCACCTTGATGGTGCCGCTGCAGGTGCTCGTCGTCCCGCTGTTCATCGAGATGAAGACTTTGAACCTGCAGGACACGTACTTCGCGTTGCTGGCACCCACGATCGCCTCGGCCTTCGGTGTGTTCCTGCTCCGCCAGGCCGTGATCGGCGTCCCGATGGAGCTCGACGAGGCCGCCACCATCGACGGCGCCGGGCACCTGCGGATCTTCACCACCATCGTGCTGCCGCTGATCCGGCCGGCACTGGCCACCGTCGCCGTGTTCGCGTTCATGGGCAGCTGGAACAGCTTCCTGTGGCCGCTGGTCGTGATCCGGTCGCCGGAGTTCATGACTCTTCCGCTGGGCCTGTCCACGTTGCAGGGCCAGTTCACCACCCAGTGGGACGTCGTGATGGCGGGCTCCGTCGTCTCGATCGTGCCGATCGCCATCGTGTACCTGCTCGCGCAGCGCCACATCATCGCCGGTGTCGCCCACACAGGCATCAAGTAAGAGAGAGTGAAGGAAACCGCCATGCGTCATCTCAAGACCGTGGGCCTCGGCCTGACCGCAGCGCTCGCACTGACCCTGACCGCCTGCGGGCAGGGCTCGGCGACCAAGGAGGCCGCCGCGCCCGAAGGCAAGAGCGTCGTCCGCTACATGAACTTCTCCTCCAACGACGGCCACGAGAAGGACCTGACGGCGATCGTCAACGCCTTCCAGACGGCCAACCCGAACATCACCGTCCAGGTCGAGACGGTGCCGTACGCGGACTACTTCACGAAGCTGCAGACCTCGGTGGCTGGTGGCACCGCGGCCGACGCGTTCGAGCTGAACTACGAGAACTTCGTGACGTACGCGAAGAACGGCTCGCTGGCCGAACTGAAGAACGTGGACACCGCGGCGTACAAGAAGTCCCTGGTGGACGCGTTCAACGACGGCGGCAAGCAGTACGGCGTACCGGAGTCGTTCTCCAATGTCGTGCTCTTCTACAACAAGGCGCTCTTCAAGAAGGCCGGGGTCGCCGAGCCGACCGCTGACTGGACGTGGAAGGACGAGCAGGCCGCCGGGCTCAAGCTGACCAACAAGGCGACCAAGACCTGGGGCGACTACCAGCCCGTGTCGTACAACGAGTTCTACAAGGTGCTCGCGCAGAACGGCGGCGAGTTCCTGAACGCCGACCGGACCGAGGCGACCTTCAACTCGCCGCAGGGTGCCGAGGCGGCCAAGTTCCTGATCGACAAGGTCGGCAAGACGATGCCGACCGAGGCGGACGGAGCCGGTACGCCGGACTTCGACTCGAAGTTGTTCAAGTCCGGCAAGCTCGCGATGTGGCACACCGGGATCTGGATGTTCTCCGCGATGGCCGACGCACCGTTCGACTGGGACGTCGTGGTCGAGCCCGGCAACACCAAGAAGGCGTCGGCGATGTTCGTGAACGGCCTGGTCGTGTCGGCCGCCTCCAAGAACGCCGAGGCCGCGCAGAAGTGGGTCACCTTCCTGGCGTCGTCCGACGACACCACCAAGACCCGGCTGGCCACCTCGTGGGAGCTGCCGCCGGTCGCCGACGAGGCGAAGCTCGCGCCGTACCTGGACCAGAAGAAGCCGGCCAACCGCAAGGCTGTCTTCACCGCGCTCGAGGACACCGTCCTGCCGCCGGTGATCGAGCGCCAGCAGGAGATGCAGGACCTGGTCACCCAGGAACTCACCTCCGCCGCTGCCGGCCGCAAGCCGGTAGAGAAGGCGCTCGCGGATGCCCAGACCAAGGTCAACGGCCTGCTGAAGAAGTGAAGGAACCGATGATCGCCGCCCTGGACCTGTCCGAACTCAGTCGCCTGCGCTCCTTGGCCGAGCACAGCCACGCCGTGATCACCGAGCGCCAGGACGCGGGCGGCGCCTATCCCGCCGCGCCGACCTTCTCGGCCTACCGGGGGTATGCCTGGCTGCGCGACGGTTCGTTCACTGCCGAGGGCATCTCCCGGTACGGCGATCTGGTCTCGGCCGGCCGCTTCCACGACTGGGTGAACGACGTACTGCGTCGTCGCCGCGCGCAGGTGGACTCGCTGCGTGCGGCGCTCGGTCGCGGCGAGGTGCCGCCGAACGAGGCGATGCTGCCGACCCGGTTCACCTTCGACGGGAACGACGGATCCGATCCGTGGTGGGACTTCCAGACCGACGGCTACGGGATGTGGCTGTGGTCGGTGGTCACGCACGCGTCGCGGCACGGGCTGGACCTGTCGCGGTGGCGGGAGGGGATCGACGTCGCTGTCGACTACCTGGTGGCGTTCTGGGACCGGCCTTGTTACGACTGGTGGGAGGAGCATGTCGAGCATCGGCATGTCTCCACCCTGGGGGCGATCCACGGCGGATTGGTTGCCGTGGGCACCTGTGAGGCGCTGCGGTCGGCGCCTTGGTCGGCGGCGGCGTTGAAGGTTGCCGCCGACATCCGTTCGCTGGTGACAGCGGAGGGGATCGTGGACGGGCATCTGGTGAAGTGGCTCGGGAGTTCGGCGGTTGACGGGTCGCTACCGGCCTGCGTCGTACCGTTCGGGTTGGTTGCTCCCGACGACGATCTCGCGGCGATGACGCGTGCTGCCGTGGCGAAGGATCTCGACTTCGACGGCGGGGTGCATCGGTTCACCGCAGATGTGTTCTACGGCGGTGGTCAGTGGATCCTGCTGTCCGCGCTGCTCGGCTGGAACCTGGCCGTCGCCGGTGATACGGCGGGAGCGCTGCGGCACCTTCGCTGGATCGCCGACCAGGCCGACGAGCACGGCGACCTCCCCGAGCAGGTGCCGCATCACCTCCTGCACCCGGGATCCCGCGACGAGTGGATCGCCCGCTGGGGCACGGTGGCGACGCCGTTGCTCTGGTCGCACGGGATGTACCTGATCCTCGCCGACGAACTCGGCATCACTTCGAAGGACTCTTGATGATCACCCACCGCCCGCACGGCATAGAACACCCCTACGCCACCTCCCCCGACCAACGTGTCCCGGTCCTGCCGTTGACCGGTACGCCGGTCCGCCTGGGCGTAGTCGCCCCAGACGTAACCCGCGTGATCTGCGAATGGGGCGACGTCGAGCTGGAACTCGAACCAGCCAAGGCGAACACCGCCGACGCTGCAGCCCTGGCCGGCGGCGAGGGCCACCTCAGCGAAGCCCAAGCCAACGCCCTGGGAGCTGAGGACGCGTGGTCGGTGGATACGCCACCAGTCACCACTCTCACCCGCTACCGCTTCCGCGCAGAACGCGACAGCGCGGACGCGGGCGGCGAGCGCGCCGAAGAAACTGCGGTCGAGTTCAGCGAGTGGTTCGAGGTGGCGCCCGCAGAGTGGGTGGCCAGCGGTGGTGAGGTGCGCGGTGGTGGGGATCGGGTTGAGCAGGTCGAGTGGTTGGTGTCTGAGCGTGGGGTGCATCGGGCGCGGTTCAGGTTGGGGCTGGCGAGTGGGGATCGGCTGGTCGGGTTCGGTGAGCGGTACGACGTACTGGACCAGCGGGGGAAGCAGCTGGATGCGGTGGTGTTCGAGCAGTACAAGTCGCAGGGTGTCTACGGGCGGACGTATCTGCCGATGCCCTTCGCGCACGTGGTGGGTGAGAACGGGGAAGGGTGGGGTTTCCACGTTCGGACCTCTCGGCGTACGTGGTACTCCTCGGACGACCGCGAGCTGGTGGTCGAGGTGGAGCTGGGCGACGAGCCGGTGGTCGATCTGGCGATCTACGAAGGCGATCCGACCGCGGTGCTGAAGCAGTTCCTGGACGAGGTCGGCCGGGCCGAGGAACTGCCCGACTGGGTCTTCCGGTTGTGGGCTTCAGGCAACGAGTGGAACACCCAAGAGCTGGTGATGGCGCGGATGGACGCGCATCGCGACCTGGCGATCCCGGTCGGCGCGGTGGTGATCGAGGCCTGGAGCGACGAGGAGGGCATCACCATCTGGCGCGACGCCCGCTACGAGGTCACCGCCGACGGAAGTGCTCACAAGGCGTCCGACTTCGAGTACCGATCGGACGGCGCGTGGCCCGATCCGAAGGCGATGATCGACGAGCTGCACGCCCGCGGCATCAAGGTCATCCTCTGGCAGATCCCGTTGCAGAAGACGGAGTTCAGCACCGGCCAGGTCGCGGCCGACGCCGAGGCGATGGTGCGCGACGGCCACGCGGTCCTGGAGTCCGACGGTACGCCGTACCACAACCGCGGCTGGTGGTTCCCGAAGGCGCTCATGCCCGACCTCTCGGTCCAGCGCACGCGCGACTGGTGGACCGAGAAGCGCCGCTACCTGGTCGAGGACCTCGACGTCGACGGTTTCAAGACCGACGGCGGCGAACACGCGTGGGGCCACGACCTCCGGTACGCCGACGGCCGACTCGGTGCTGAGGGCAACAACTTGTTCCCGGTGCACTACGCCCGTACCTTCGGCGACCTGCTCCGATCGGCCGGCAAGGCGCCGGTGACGTTCTCGCGCTCGGGGTTCACCGGATCGCAGGCCCACGGTATCTTCTGGGCCGGCGACGAGGACTCCACCTGGGCTGCGTTCCGCTCGTCGGTGATCGCCGGCCTGACCGCGGCGTCGTGTGGAATCGTCTACTGGGGTTGGGATCTGGCCGGCTTCTCCGGCCCTGTGCCCGACGCCGAACTGTACCTGCGAGCCGCCGCCGCGTCGGTCTTCATGCCGATCATGCAGTACCACTCGGAGTTCAACCACCACCAGCTCCCGCTGCGTGACCGTACTCCGTGGCACGTCGCCGAGACCACCGGAGACGAGCGAGTGGTCCCCCTGTTCCGCACGTACGCCGAGCTCCGGGAACGCCTCGTGCCGTACCTGACCGAGCAGACCGCCAGGACGATCAGCACCGACCGACCGCTGATGCGTCCACTCTTCTTCGACCACGCAGACGACCCCGAGGTCTGGAATCACCCACACCAGTACCTCCTCGGCGACGACCTGCTCGTCAACCCGGTCCTCGAGCCCGGCGCGATCACCTGGACGACGTACCTGCCAGCGGGCGACTGGACCGATGTCTGGACGGGCGAACCAGTCGGCAACGGCCAGGTGACTCGCGAGGTCCCACTCGACGTCGTGCCGGTCTACGCGAGGACCGCGCGTTGGCCCGGGTTGGCAGCAGTTTTTCGCTAGGACTTCGGCGGCGGTGGCCTGAGGATGTCGACGAGATCGTGCAGGGTCGGGTACGCGGCACAGGGGGCCGGACAGCCCTTCTCTGCCTGCATCGCCAGGTCACCGTTCAGGTCGCTCTGACTGCTTTCGGACAACACCCAGCCGAGCGGCGCGGACAATGACGGCTGCTTGCTCTGATGCACCACGAACACGTTGTTCGGCAGCAGTGTCTGCGACCGGAGCTGATCGCAGAGCGTCGACGACGTGCACAGCGAATCCGGCTGCAACCTGCGCGCGACCTCCGAAAGCAACTCAGGACTCCTGGTGCCGTCCCCCTTCGCCGTAACGAGCTTCGTGATCAGCGGCACGATCACCTCAGGAACGAGCGGCACCGCTCCCCTTGGCAGCAGGAACGAGTCGGACGGCCACACCCGACCTGTACCGGGCGGCACCCGGCTGTCGTGCAGGGATTCCTTGCGACCGGTGCTGAAGTCAGGACCCGTCCCGTTCTCGACGTACACGACCATCGGTACGACGAACTCGCCGGCGCCACCTCGGGCGACCTGATCGTTGTGGTCCTTGACCAGCCTGTTCCACTGCGGCGCAAGGTCGACGATGGTGCCCAGGCCGGTGTTGTCGGTGTACCCACCGTCGACCAGCTGAGCCGGATCCAGTCCGCGGCAGCGCGCCGCAGTACCGGAGGGCGTCACGTACGGGAAGCGGTTCGCCAGCATCGTGCCGGACAACGCGGGAAGGTCGCCGACACAGTCCTTCGCGGCATCGTCACTGTGCCGGCCGTAGAAGCCGAAGAAGTCGTAGTTGTGCGCACCGGCTCCCTCGGAGCCACAGACCGGCGTACCGTTCGCTGATCGGGCTCCTGCGGAGAGATCCACCTGACTCACCAGCGCGATGCAGCCGTCGCGAACGACCGTCGAGTTGAGGACGAGCTGACCGGTCACGGCCCCGGCGCCGTCGTCGGCAGCCGTACCGGCGTCGGCGGCGAGGAACGGCGTCCGAAGGCCGGGCAGGACGTCTTCCCAGGAGGTCTCCATCAGCCCGGCCCGGTCCAGTGGCTGACGCTTCGGATCACGGTACGGCGAATCGGCGTCGAACCGCAGGCCGGTACCGGTGGCCAGCAGATCGCCGGTCAGCAACGAGATCATCGCGGCACTCAGCGCCTGATGCCCGGTGATGGACTTGACCGCGGCCGCCGGATCGGTGGTGAACCTGCCCAGACTCAACCCGAGTGCGCCGCCACTCGCGCCCGCCGAGAACAGTGCGGAGTGGCCGCCGCATCCGTTGCCCGCGGCACTGATGCGCCCCAGCGCCGCCGCCGTCCAGTACGCCGCGCGGATGCCGCCACCTTCGGCCGCGATCATCAACATCGGCCGGACCGAGAGCCCAGGATGCCCGGTGAGCTGGACGCTGCACCCGGCATCCTGCTTCAGCCAGGCGTCGAACGCCTGCTGCATCGTCGGCCGCGGCGGAACGACCCCACGGGCGGTGACCGGATGGATGTCGTTCTTCCCACCCGCCAGCCCGGTCAGCACCAGCCCGACGACGAGCACCGTGATGATCGGAGTCGACCTCGTTCGCAGCCACTCGGGCCCGGACTGGAAGAGGTCGGGCGGCTGGCGGTCCTGCGCGTAGACCACCATGACGCCGACCATCGTGACCAGGACGCTGAGGGCGAGAATCGCGGCCGCGAGCACCCCGAGGAAGTCTCCGAGCTGGCGAGGTTTCCAGGCCAGCAGGAGGAAAGTGGCCACCGAGATCAACAGCAGCCCCATCCGCACCCAGACAAGCGGGACGATGTTGATCCCGGAGTCCTGTTGAGTGTTCTTACCGGGCGTCAGGAAACGGCCGATCGATCCGCGGACCCCACTCGCGCTGTCCCAGTCGGCAATCTTCCCCAGGACCGGGCCGGCCGCGAACCAGGGCCCGACCGCCAGGACGGCACCGACCAGCAGCGCGATCAGCGGACGCACGTGCGGCGGCGGAACCAGGTCGACAAGGTCGAGCGCCGTCACCGCGGAGAAGGCGCGGATCATCCCCAGTCCCGCGAGTGACAGCGAGGCAACGGCGATCGCGTCCCCGGCGGCCATCACGTCCTTCGGGTACTCCGGATAGACGTCGCGCAAGGGCCGCGGATGCCGTCCAGGCTTGTCCCGGCGCCAGCGGGAAAGACCCACCACCACCAGCGGAATGGCACAGAAGATCGCCAGCCGCACCAAGAACACGGTGCCGCCGCCCGTCAGCCAGGTCACCAGGGCAAGGATCGGCAGCAGAACCGGCCCGATCAGCCAGAGCTTGGGGTCGTAGTGGCGTTCGTTCGTCTGCCCGGGCCCGTCGTAGAACGGCCACAGACCTTGACCGCGCACCCGCCGGAGAGCCCAGTCGCTGCGAAGTCTCCCGAGCACGAAGATCGTCGGCATCAAGAGCACGAGGTAGACGACAGCCGCCGCCGCGGCATGACCGAGGCCCGGGCCTTCATCCAGCCAACGGCGTTGTACGTCGGGCAGTTGGTCGAGGACATTGCTGCCCGGCACGATGCTCATGGCCGCGATCGGCAGGAACGCGAGCAGACTGAACCGCTGGATATAAAGGGCTCGCCGCATCCGCCGCAGCGTCTGGTCCTCGAGCTTGATCAGGCCCAGGACGACGAGAGCCACGATCGCCAGCCACTTCAAGGCTGTGAGCCAGGTCAGCCCGTGGACCAGTCCGTCGGGCACGCAGTCGAGGCCGGCGCAGCGCTTGCTTCGCAGTACGGCGGTGACGAGGTTCTCGAGCAGATCGAGCGCCGGCAGAGCGAAGAGGGCCTTCCACAGCTTGGGGCGGCCGGCGACTACGCGGTACAGCGCGATCGTGTAGGTAGCGATGAACAGGCAGTCGAGAACGAGGTAGTCGCGCAGCAACTCCTTCCAGTACGGCAACTGGTCGGCGGTCAGGATGCTGTTCCAGTCCGCGATCCGGGGACCGTCCTGCGGGCCGGACATCCCGTTGAACGACCACGACGTTCCGTCCGTGGCCAGGAACCCGGCCGACAACAGGCTGAGCTCGTTCATCGCCAGCCAGAGCAGTAGCAGGACGGCGAGAAAGCCGCCGATCGTCCGCAGGTTGGCCGGCTCGGGCGCAGGCACCGGTGGCGGCTCGACCTCGGCTTGGACAGGCGCAGCAATGGTCATGGCGACCCCCTGCCTCTTACATCGCATCAACCCGCACACCGTTACAGTCCGTAATGGAGTAGATCTCCACCGCTCGCCCGAGTGCGCGGCGATCGGCTAGGGTGGACGTATGAAGAGTTCTGCAGATGTGCAAGCCGCTGCGGTGATCGACGGCTGCACCGTGCGGCTGGTCGATCCCGAGCGGGTGGCTGCCGTCAATGCCAGGATGCCTTCGGAGCAGGACGTGGTCGACACGTCGGACGTGTTCGGGCTGCTCGGCGACCCGCGGCGGTTGAAGCTGTTGGTCGCGCTCCTCGACGGCGAACTGTGCGTCTGCGATCTCGCCGCGGTGACCGGGATGAGCGAGTCCGCCACCTCGCACGCCCTCCGGCTCCTGCGCGCACACCGCGTCGTCTCGGTCCGCCGCGACGGCCGGATGGCGTACTACCGGCTCGACGACGCGCACGTCCGGATGCTCGTCGACCTGGCAGTCGCGCACACCGAGCACACCGATGCCATCCACCCGGAACGCAGCCACGCCGAGCGCAGCAGTCACCCGGAGCACGGCAGTCGCTCGGAGCACGGCAGTCGCCGGGAGCGGCACTGATGGGCGCCGGTCACGGGCACGGGCACGGCGTCGACGCCGCTGCGGACCGGCGGTTGCTGAGCGGCGCCCTGGCGCTGATCCTCGCGTTCATGGCGGCCGAGGTGATCGTCGGTTTCGCCGCCGGATCACTCGCCTTGATCACCGACGCCGCACACATGCTCACCGACGCGGCCGCGATCGCGCTCGCGCTGGTCGCGATCCGCTTGTCGGCCCGGCCACCGGCCGGCGGGTTCACCTACGGGCTCAAGCGGGTCGAGATCCTGTCCGCGCAGGCGAACGGGATCACCCTGCTGCTCCTCGCGGCCTTCTTCCTGTACGAGTCGGTGGCCCGGATGATCCATCCGCCCGAGGTCGAGGGCGCCCTGGTCCTGATCACCGGCGTCGTCGGTATCGCGGTCAACCTGGTCGCCACCTGGCTGATCAGCAAGGCGAACCGCACCAGCCTCAACGTCGAGGGCGCCTTCCAGCACATCCTGAACGACCTGTTCGCCTTCGTCGCCACCGCGGTCGCCGGTCTGGTCGTGCTGCTGACCGGATTCACTCGCGCCGACTCGATCGCCGCGCTCGTCGTCGCGATTCTGATGCTCAAGGCGGGCATCGGCCTGGTCCGCGACTCGGGCCGCATCTTCCTGGAGGCGGCGCCGGCGAGCTTCGACCCACAAGCGCTTGGCGCGGAACTGTGCGCAGTACCGGGCGTGGTCGAGATCCACGATCTGCACGTCTGGGAGATCACGTCGGGCGAGCCGGCCGCGTCGGCGCACATCATGGTTCAGGAGGGCCTGGACTGCCATCAGATCCGCGGCCAGATCGAGGCGCTGCTGGCGGAGCGACACCACCTGACCCACTCGACGCTCCAGGTCGATCACGCCTCGGCCGACGACCAGACCGCTCACTGCAGCGACGCGCACGGCACTTCGCACCGCCCCATCCCGACCTGACGTGTCGAAAACCTCGCCGTGGCTTCTACGTACCCGATGAATGCACCATGGGATCGAAGGAGACACCGATGAAGAACACCAACGCCGGACCGCTCGACAAGACCTTCACCGCACCCCTGCTCCAGAGCCCCGCGAAGGGCGGCTGGACCTACGTCCAACTCCCCGGGTCCGCCGAGTTCTTCGGTACCCGCGGTCTGGTCAAGGTTCGCGGCACGATGGACGGCCACCCGTTCGAGAGCGCGTTCATGGCGCTCGGCGACGGCACGCACAAACTCCCGGTCAAAGCCGACCTTCGGGCCCGGTTGGCCAAGGCTCCCGGCGACTCCGTCACCGTGCATCTGCTGGAACGCCTGAGCTAACGATTGCGCCGGCGGTAGGCGGCGGAGGCCATCCGGTCGTTGCAGAGTTCGCAGCAGTAGCGTTGGCGGTTCGCCTTGGTCCGGTCGACGTACACGCAGCGGCACGGATCGCCCGCACACGTTCGGAGCCGGTCGGCGGACCCGTCTGCGATCACCCGGGCCAGCGCATCCGCCGCCAGCACCGCCAGCCGCGCAACGCCTTTCCCGCCCGTGGCCACCATGCGGACCGGTTCGTCGAGGACCAGGCGGGCGACGGCGTGGTGGGTGATGAAGAGCTGGTTTAGCCGGTCCACCTGGGCCTCGGTCGAGTCGGCGGCGAAGACGGCGTACAGGTGGTTGCGCACCTCCCGGACCGGTTCCAGGTCCGCTGGGCGGAGGCCGAAGGCGGGCAGGCCGTGGTGGGCGGCGACCCGGTCGAAGAGCGGGATGCTCAGCCGGTCCGGCGGGTCCTCCAGCAGGTCGTAGGTGTTGCAGAAGTCCAGCACGAAACCCAGCAAGGGATCGGCGGCCGGCACTTTGCTCATCCGTCACATCCTCCCCCGTCTTGACCGGCAGGCCCAGCCGGCTCTACCGTCATCAGTTGTTAAAGCATTTTAGTAGATGACTGCAATCAAGGGGTGGGCGATGAAGAGATTCCTGATCGCGACGGTCGCCGGGGCACTGATCCTCGGCGTCACGGCGGCCGGCGCGTCGAGCGCGGCGCAGAGCAAGCGAGCCCCGGAGGCCGTAGTGGTGACCGACATCCAGATCCCGGTCGCCGGCCAGGCACCGGTCACGGCGTACCTCGTCCGGCCGGCGAAGCACCACAAGCACCTCGCCGGAGCCCTTTATCTGCACTGGTTCGAGCCACCGGCGTCGACGCAGAACCGGACCGAGTTCCTCTCCGAGGCGATCGCGCTCGCCGGCCGGGGTGCCGTCGCCGTCCTCCCCCAGCTCACCTTCCCGTGGGAGGGCGACCCGGTGGGCGACCAGACCGACCGCACCAAAGTGACGAACCAACTCAAGGCGGTCGAAGCGGCGTACGGGACGTTGCTTCGGCAGGACGGTGTCGATGCGCAGCGGACAGCGGTGATCGGCCACGACTACGGCGCGATGTATGCGTCGCTGCTCGGCAAGCGGGCGCACGCCCTGGTCTTCATGGCCGGTGACGCGACCTGGGCCAACTGGTTCGACACCTTCTGGCTCGGACTTCCGGCCGACCAAGCTGTTGCCTACCGCAAGGTTTTCGCGGGCCTCGACCCGGTCGACAACGTCGGCAAAGCCCACGACGTCTACTTCCAGTGGGCCGGGCGGGACAGATTCGTGACCCCCGAGGTCCGGGCCGCCTTCAGCGCCGCCAAGCCGTCGGCCAAGGTGAGCCTCTACGAGACGGCCGACCACTTCCTCGACCAGCCCGCCAAGGACGACCGCCTCGCGTGGGTGAGCACGGAACTCGGCCTGCGCTGACCCGAGAACCCGCGGCCCCTGCCGGAATCCACCACCAGGCAGGGGCCGCGGCTCACCTCAGGCGAGCGAGACCAGCGACAGATAGTCGTCCGTCCACAGATCCTCGACCGCGTCCGGCAGAATCAGTACCCGGTCCGGCTGCAGAGCCTCGATAGCGCCCTCGTCGTGGGTCACCATCACCAACGCGCCCGGATAGTTGCTGACAGCACCCAGTACTTCGTCCCGCGAAGCCGGATCCAGGTTGTTGGTCGGCTCGTCCAGGAGCAGCACGTTCGCCCCGGAGTGCACGAGCCCGGCCAACGCCAGCCGGGTCTTCTCACCACCGGACAGTACGGCGGCAGGCTTGTCCGCGTCGTCACCGCTGAACAGGAACGACCCCAGCACATTCCGTACTTCGCCGTCGGTCAGCCCCGGCGCCACGGCAGCCAGATTCTGGCGGACCGTTCCGGCCAGGTCGAGCGTGTCGTGCTCCTGAGCGAAGTACCCCAGGCGCAGGCCATGGCCGTGCACGACCTGACCCGAGTCGGGTTGCTCGTGGCCGGCAAGGATACGCAGCAGCGTGGTCTTTCCCGCACCGTTGAGTCCGAGGATGACCAGCCGGCTGCCCCGGTCGACGGTGAGGTCGACGCCGGTGAGCACCTGCAACCCGCCGTACGACTTGGTCAGGCCGGTGGCGCTCAGCGGAGTCCGTCCGGACGGTGCCGGCTCGGGCAGGCGAATGCGGGCCACCCGCGAAGTACGCCGTACCGGCTCCAGGTCGGACAGCAGTTTGTCTGCCCGGCGAGCCATGTTGCGCGCGGCAACGGCTGTGCTGGCGCCGGCCTGCATCTTGGCCGCCTGGGCGTGCAGGACCGCCGCCTTCCGTTCCGCCGTACTGCGTTCCCGCGCGCGCCGGCGCTCGTCGGTCTCGAGCTGGGTCAGGTACTTCTTCCAGCCGGTGTTGTAGATGTCGATCGTCAGCCGGGCCGGATCGAGCTGGAACACCCGGTTGACCGTTGCCGCGAGCAACTCACGGTCGTGGCTGATGACCACCAGGCCGCCCTGGTACCCGAGCAGGAACGACCGCAGCCAGGCGACCGAGTCCGCGTCGAGGTGGTTGGTCGGCTCGTCGAGCAGCAGCGTGCCGTGATCGGCGAACAGGATGCGGGCCAGCTCGACCCGGCGTCGCTGACCACCCGACAGTTGGCCCACCGGCTGCTCCAGAGCGCGCGTCGGCAGACCGACACCGGCGGCAAGCCGGGCCGCCTCGGCCTCGGCCGCGTACCCGCCACCGGCCTGGAACTCGGTCTCGGCCCGCGCGTACGCCGCCATCGCCCGCTCCTGCGCCGCGCCGGTGGCACTACTCATCGCCGCCTCGGCCTTGCGAAGACGCTGGACTACGGCGTCCAGGCCGCGGGCGGACAGGATTCGTGCGGTGACCGTGATGGTGGGGTCGGCCGCGCCCGGGTCCTGCGGCAGATAGCCGACGGACCCCGTGGCCGCGATCGAGCCGGCGGCCGGCCGCAGTTCGCCCGCCAGGGCCCGCATCAAGGTGGTCTTGCCCGCACCGTTGCGCCCGACCAGACCGATACGGTCGCCGGGGCTGATGTGGAAGGACAGGTCGGACAGCAGAAGCTGAGCGCCGACGCGCAGGTCGACACCGCGAGCGGTGATCATAAGGGTTACTCTCCGTGATAGCTGGTGGACGCACTTCTGGTACGGAAGCGGGTCGCGCAGCTAGACACAGAGGCAAGTAGCCATGAAGACAGGGTAGAGCGGAGGGGCGGGGAGAGTCAGCTGGTTTTCGCCGGGAGCTCGACGATGAACCGTGCGCCGCCTTCGGGGCGGTCCTTGACCCGGATGGTTCCGTGGTGCCACTCGACGTGCCGGGCCACGATCGCCAGCCCCAGCCCGATCCCGCGGCGATTGTCCTCGCTGCGGCCGAACCGCTCGAAGATGCGCTCCCGATCCGCGACCGGTACGCCGGGTCCTGCGTCGTCGACGTACACGATGACGCCGAGTCCGCCCGCCTGGACCAGCACGCCCTTGCACCCGCCCGCGTGGTACTCGGCGTTCTCGACGAGATTGGCGATCACCCGTTCGAGCCGGCGCTTGTCCGCGTGCAGAGTCAGGCCTTCGGCGTCCTGCGCGACAGTCGTGACCTCGCGCCCCGCGGTGGCGTCCGCGGCCGCCCGGGTCAGGTCGGCGATCCGGACGATCTCGCGACTGCCCTGATCGCCACCGTCGTCGCGGGAGATCTCCAGCAGGTCGATCACCAGGCGGCGGAACCGCTCCAGGTCGTCGCCGAGCAACTCGACCGGTTCGCGCACGGCCGCCGGCAGTTCGGCGCAATGGTTCTGGATCAGCTGCATCGAGTTGAGCATCGTCATCAACGGCGTCCGCAGCTCATGGCTGATGTCACCGGCGAACCGGGCATCGGCGATCACGCGCTGCTCCAGCGTCGCGGCGGTCTGGTTGAACGATCGCGCCAGCCCGCCCAGATCGGGATCGTCCTCGGCCTGTAGCCGGGCATCGAGCCGCCCCCGGGCCACCGCCGCCGCGACCTGGGTCAGTTTCGCCAGCGGCCGCAGCGCCACCGTGCTGGCCAGCTTGCCGACGGCGAGGCCGAGCAGCGCGGTCAGGATCGCGGCGACGACGAGCGTGATCTTCAACGTCCGCAGGGTGTTGTCCAGGTTGGACAACGGATGCCACTCGAAGAACGCCTCGTCCGGCCGGGCCATCGGTACGCCGACCGCGAGCACCTGCTGACCGCCGAGCTTCATCCGGCGGTGTTGCTCGGAGCCGGCCCGCACCGCCGTCGCCATGTCCGCCGGGAGATCGTCGGGCCGCCCGGTGGCGGAGAACCACTGGCCGTCGTAGTACAGCATCGAGGCCGCGGAGTCGGTGGACGGCAACGAATACAGCAGATCCAGCACGTCCACGTTGGGCCGTACGGCCATGCCGCCGCACTCGTTGGAGTTGCGGTTCCGGTTCGGCAGGCACTGGGAGGCGCTGCTGAACAGGCCGTAGTGCAGGGCCGCCGCGTTGTCCGCGGTCTCGACCACTGCCGACGACTCGCGCTGGTTCGTGAGGTAGTTCGAGACCACGTTGAAGGTGACCAGGGCGAGCACCGTCGAGAGCCCGAGCGCCAGCAGACCGTAGGCGAGCATCACCCGGTCACGCAGGCCGAACCGCCGCCGCAAGGTCAACTCACCAGTCGATAGCCGAGGCCGCGCGCGGTGACGAGATGTTTCGGGCCGGCCGGGTCCCGCTCGATCTTCAGCCGCAGCCGGCGGACGTGCACGTCGACGATCCTGCTGTCACCGAAGTACCCGTAGCCCCAGACCTTCGACAGCAGATGCTCGCGGCTGCACACCTTGCCCTCGGCGCCGGCCAGCTCCACCAGCAGCTTGAACTCGGTCCGGGTCAACGGCAGCACCTCGCCGTCGCGCAGCACCTCGGCGGCCGCGACGTGGATCTCGAGGTCGCCGATCAGGAAGGTGTCCGACTGCGGCGTACTGGCCGGCTCGACCCGGCGGAGCAGCGCCCTGATCCGGGCGGACAGCTCCTTCGCGACCAGCGGCTTCGTGACGTAGTCGTCCGCCCCCGCCTCCAGCCCGGCGACCACGTCGTGACTGTCGGCCCGGGCGGTCACCATGATCACCGGCACATCACTGGTACGGCGGATCTCGCGGCAGACCGTGAAGCCGTCCCGGTCCGGCAGCATCAGGTCGAGCAGCACCACGTCGGGTGGCTCGCGGCGCAGGGCGGCCAGCGCATCCAGTCCGTTCGCCGCCTCGGCCACGTCGTACCCCTCGTCCTCCAGGGCAAGGCGCAGGACCCGCCGGATCCGGGGCTCGTCGTCCACCAACAGCAAGCTGTGTGCCACGTCACCAGTGTCGCTCCCCAAAGGGCGACCGGTCAGGTGACGTCCGTCATGACTTCGTCATGTTCGCGCGGTCGCCGGATGACAAGATCTTGACGCTTGCGTGACCGCGCTCACGCCCTCCTCCGGCGGTCCTACTTTCGCAGCTATCGAGTCTCCGAGGAGGACCAATGGCAGTAAGGCGGTTCGCGGCCGCATCCCTGGTCGCGGCGATGGCGATCACGCTGGCGGCGTGCAACAGCGACGGAACCCCACCCGGCGGCACCACCACGAACGCCGGTGACGCGGTCCGGGGCGGCACCCTGAACATGCTCGGGGGCGGCGACGTCGACTACATGGATCCGAACATCAGCTACTACTCGCTGGGCTACCTCAACCTGCGGATGTGGAGCCGCCAGCTGTTCACCTACCCGGCGGACCCCGGCGGGAAGAACACCACACCGGTCGCGGACCTGGCCACCGAGATCCCGACCGCGCAGAACGGCGGGATCAGCGCCGACGGCAAGACCTACACGATCAAGATCAAGCCGGGCGCGAAGTGGAACACCACCCCCGCCCGCCAGATCACCGCCGCCGATCTGGTCCGTGGCGTCAAGCGGACGGCGAACCCGGTGCAGCCGTTCGGCGGTATCCCGGACTTCGCCGACCTGCTCGTCGGCTACCAGGCCTTCGCCGACGGCTTCGGCAAGGTCGCCAAGACGCCGGCCGGGATCAAGGACTACATCGAGAAGACCCCGCTGCCGGGCGTCGAGGCCAAGGACGAGACCACCGTGGTCTTCCACCTCACCCAGCAGGCCACGTACTTCGTCGACATGCTCACCCTGTCGGCCTTCTCACCGGCGCCGGTCGAGTCGCTCAAGTACCTGCCGGCCAGCACCGAACTGGGCAACAACTTCCCCTCCGACGGGCCGTACAAGATCGACTCGTGGGTGCCGACCAAGTCCATCACCTACTCGCGCAACCCGGCCTGGGACCCGGCCACCGACCCGGTCCGCAAGGCCTACGTGGACAAGATCGTGGTGAACGAGACGGTCAGCCAGGACTCCGTCCAGCAGCAACTGCAGACCGGTACGCCGAACGCCGACCTCGGCTGGGACCTGGCGCCGCCGCCCTCGCAGCTGCCCGCGCTGATCGCCAAGAAGGACAAGCTGCTGAACATCGGCGACACCTCGTCGACCAACCCGTACATCATCTACAACACGGTGTCGCCGAACAACAACAAGGCGCTGGAGAACCCACAGGTCCGGCAGGCGCTGAGCTACGCGATCAACCGCGACCACATCATCCAGGTCCTCGGCGGACCGACGATCAACCCGCCGCTGACCCACGTCCTGCCCGATGTCATCACCGGCTCGAAGCAGATCGACCCGTACCCGTACAACCCGGACAAGGCCAAGCAGTTGCTGGCCGCCGCGGGACACCCGAACCTGACCCTGAAGTTCCTCTACCGCAACGCCTCCGAGGGCAGCAGCAAGACCTTCCAGACGGTCCAGCAGGACCTGAGCAAGGTCGGGATCACGGTGGTCGGCGTACCGTCGCCGAACGCGGACTTCTACGTGAAGTACCTGCAGGTGCCGACGGTCGCGAAGCGCGGGGTGTGGGACCTGTCCCTGGCCAGCTGGGGATCGGACTGGTACGGCAACGCCGCGCTGACCTTCTTCAAGCCGCTGTTCTCCGGTGAGTCCTCGTTCCCGCCGATCGGCAGCAACTTCGGGCTGTTCAACGACGCACAGACCAACGCGCTGACCCAGCAGGCGCTCGCCGCGCCGACCACCGACGCCGCCGCGGCGATCTGGGCCAAGGCCGACGCCCGGGTGATGGACCAGGCCGCGTTCTACCCGGTCAGCAACCCCAAGCAGGCGAACTACCACGCCGAGCAGGTGAACAACGCGGTCTACGTCCCGTCGCTGCAGATGTTCGATCCGACGAACGTCTGGCTGGCCAAGGGCAAGCAGGGCTGACGCGTGGCTCAGACACGGGCCCTGCTCGAGGTCCGGGACCTCCGGGTCTCGTTCGACACCCCGGACGGCATCGTCCGCGCCGTCCGGGGGCTGTCGTTCAGCGTCGAACGCGGCCGGACGCTGGCCGTGGTGGGCGAGTCCGGCTCCGGCAAGAGCGTCGCCACCCAGACCATCACCGGGCTGACCCGCGGCGCGACGATCACCGGTTCGGCGTACTTCGAGGGCACGGACCTGATCACCGCGGATGCCGCCACCTTGCGGCGGCTCCGCGGGGCCGAGATCGCGATGATCTTCCAGGATCCGCTGTCCAGCCTGCATCCGCACTACCGGATCGGCTGGCAGATCGTGGAGATGATCCAGGCGCACGACCGGCAGATCTCCAAGCAGGCGGCCCGCCGCCGGGCGGCCGACCTGCTCACGCTGGTCGGGATCCCGCGGGCCGCCGAGCGGCTGGACGACTACCCGCACCAGTTCTCCGGCGGGATGCGGCAACGGGTGATGATCGCGATGGCGATGGCACTCGATCCGGCGCTGCTGATCGCGGACGAGCCGACCACCGCCTTGGACGTGACCGTACAGGCGCAGGTGCTGACGGTGATGCGCCGGCTCCAGGAGGAGTTCGGTACGGCGATCATCCTGATCACCCACGATCTCGGGGTGGTCGCCGAGATGGCCGACGAGGTGATCGTGATGTACGCCGGGGCGGCGATGGAGAAGGCGCCCCGGCGCGACATCTTCTATCGCAACCATCACCCTTACACACAAGGCCTGCTGGCCTCGCTGCCGGCGCAGAACAGCAAGCGGCTGACCCCGATCCCGGGGACGCCGCCGAGTCTGATCAGCCTGGCCGAGGGTTGTCCGTTCGCCGCCCGGTGCCCGCACGTCTTCGACCGCTGCCGGGTCGAGACGCCACCGTTGACCGACGTCTTCGGTGATCCGCGGCACCAGTCGGCCTGCTGGCTGGACCACGACGTGACCGAGGCGGTGGCTTCATGACAGAAACGCTGCTGAAGGTGCAGGACCTCCGCAAGGAGTTCCCGACCCAGCGCAAGGAGGTCCTCCGGGCCGTCGACGGCGTCTCGCTGGAGGTGCGGCGCGGCGAGACGCTCGGCCTGGTCGGCGAAACCGGCTGCGGCAAGTCGACCCTGGCCCGCTGCATGGCACACCTGTACGACGTGACGTCGGGCTCGGTCTGGTTCAACGGGACCGACCTGACCCGGTTGTCCAGGCGCGAGATGCGGCCGTTGCGCCGCGAGGTCCAGATGATCTTCCAGGACCCGTACGGCTCGCTCAACCCGCGCCGCCGGGTCGGCTCGATCATCGGCGACCCGTTCGCGATCCACGGCATCTCGTCGGGGCTCGAGCGGAAACGGAAGGTCCAGGAACTGATGGAGCTGGTCGGGCTGAATCCTGAGCACTACAACAGGTTCCCGGCCGAGTTCTCCGGTGGCCAGCGGCAACGGATCGGCGTCGCCCGGGCGCTGGCGCTGCGGCCGAAGCTGGTGATCTGCGACGAACCGGTCTCCGCGCTGGACGTCTCGATCCAGGCGCAGATCATCAACCTGCTGGCCGATCTGCAGCAGGAGTTCGACCTCACCTACGTGTTCATCTCGCACGACCTGTCCGTCGTCCGGCACGTCAGCGACCGGATCGCGGTGATGTACCTGGGCAAGATCGTCGAGGTCTCGCCGACCGAGGAGCTGTTCGAGCAGACCCGGCATCCCTACACCCGGGCGCTACTGTCGGCGCTGCCGGTGAGCGACCCGGACACCGCGGACAGCCGGGAGCGGATCATCTTGATGGGCGACATCCCGTCCGCGACCAATCCGCCCAGTGGTTGCCGGTTCCACACCCGGTGCCCGAAGGCCAGGACCGAGTGCACGGTCACCGAGCCGCCGCTGGAACCGGTCGCGGCCGAGCATCCCGAGCACGAGACCGCGTGCTTGTTCCCGTTGCGGCTGGGCGAGGACCTGTCCACCGCGGTACCGGATCTGAAGGCGTCATGACCGCCGCGGTGGAGGTTCTCGACGCCGCGCCGGCCAAGGCGATCGAGGGGCGCAGCCCGTTCGTCCTCGCGATCCGGCGGCTGCGGCGGGACACGGTCGCGATGATCTCGCTCGGCGTGATCCTGCTGATCGTCCTGATGGCGATCTTCGCGCCCGTGTTCGCCGCGGTCACCGGGCATCCGCCCAACGAGCAGTTCCGCGACATCGGACTGACCCCGGACGGATTGCCACGCGGGCCGAACGGCACGTTCTGGCTCGGCACCGACGATCTGGGCCGCGACGTCCTGGTCCGGATCGCGTACGGCGCCCGCGTCTCGTTGCTGGTCGGGGTGATCGCGACCGCCATCACCGTGGCCATCGGCGTCGTCCTCGGTCTGGCCGCGGGTTTCCTCGGCGGCATCGTCGACACCGTGCTGGCCCGGCTGATCGACGTCGTGCTGTCCGTACCGTTCCTGCTCGTCGCGATCGCGCTGGTGTCCGTCACCGGGCCGAGCCTGACCGTCACGGTGATGGTGATCGGGTTCTTCAGCTGGGCGTCGGTGGCCCGGATCGTCCGCGGCCAGGTGCTGTCGCTGCGCGAACGCGAGTTCGTCGAGGCGGCCCGGTCGCTGGGCGCGGGCGACACCCGGATCATGTTCGTCGACGTACTGCCGAACGTGCTGGCGCCGGTGATCGTCTACACCACGTTGCTGATCCCGGTCGTGATCGTCACCCAGGCGACGTTGTCGTTCCTCGGGCTCGGACTGCCCCCACCGACGGCCGACTGGGGCGGGATGATCAGTTCCTCGCAGAACTACTACACGACCTCGTGGTGGTTCATCCTCTTCCCCGGCATCGCGCTGCTGATCACCACGCTCGCCTTCAACCTGTTCGGCGACGGCGTCCGGGACGCCTTCGACCCACGGGCCGACCGACTGCGCTGAGGAAGGTGTCCCATGGCTGTGTTCCTGCTCCGCCGCCTCGGCCACGGCATTCTGGTGCTCTGGCTGATCACGCTGGCCGTCTTCGGGCTGTTCTTCGTTGCTCCTAGCAACGTCGCGCAGACCCTGGCCGGCCGGCAGGCGACCCCGGAGACGATCGCGCTGATCAAGCACCGGCTCGGGCTCGACCTGCCGATCTGGAAGCAGTACCTGCACTTCGTCGAGAACGCGGTGCAGGGCAACCTCGGCTACGACTACTACCACCAGGTCGCGGTGACGACGATCATCGGGCAGGCGCTGCCGGTGACGGTGTCGCTCGCGATCGGCGCCTCGGTGCTGTGGTTGCTGCTCGGGGTGTTCAACGGGGTGATCTCCGCGGTCCATCCGCGCTCGCTGGCCGATCGCGGACTCACCCTGTTCGCCTTGTTCTTCTACTCGTTCCCGTCGTTCCTGCTCGGCCTGCTGCTGCTGTACTTCCTGTACTTCCGGCTCACGCTGGCCGGCTACACCTGGTTCCCGGCCGGCGGCTACAGCCCCTTCTCCCAGGGCCCGGTGACGTGGCTGCAGCACATGGTGCTCCCGTGGCTGGCGCTCGCTTTGTTGCTCGCGGCAACATATACCCGGCTGACCCGCGGCTCGATGCTGGACGTGCTCGGCGAGGACTACATCCGGACGGCGAGGTCGAAAGGGATCCGCGAACGCCGGGTGATCGTGCGGCACGGGCTGCGCAGCGCACTGACGCCGGTGGTCACCCAGTTCGGGATCGACCTCGGCCAGCTGATCGGTGGCGTGGTCGTCACCGAGACCGTGTTCAGCCTGCCAGGGCTGGGCAAGACCGCGGTGACCGCGATCAACCAGCAGGACCTGCCGGTGATCATCGGGATCGTCCTGTTCGCGTCGGCGGCCGTGGTGGTCGCGAACATCCTGGTCGACGTCGTGTACGCCGTACTGGATCCGCGGGTCCGGCTGCACTGATGTCCGGCGGACCGGCCGGCGCCACCACGGCGGCCGGTCCGTCGGCGCGGCCGGGAGTCCATCGACGGGAGGGGGACCGATGGGCTCCCGGCATCCGGCCGCCGCTGACGTACTGTCGGACAGACTTTCCGAGCGAGGAGGATGTCCGGGTGAGCATCGCGGTGTACGGCGCCGGTGGGATCGGCTGCTATCTCGGCGGACGGCTGGCTGCCACCGGTACGCCGGTGACGTTGGTCGGGCGGCAGCGGATGGCTGACGAACTCGCCGAGCACGGGTTGCACCTCACCGACTACCTGGGGGCCGATCTCAGGGTCCAGGATGTCCCGTTCGAGACCGAGCCGACCGCGGTGGCGGATGCGGAACTCGTGCTGGTGACGGTCAAGTCGGCGGCCACGGCGACGGCCGCCGACGAACTGGCCGCAGTACTGAAGCCGGGTGCGATCGTGGTGAGCTTCCAGAACGGCATCCGCAACGGTGACGTGCTGCGGGAGCGACTGCGCGAGCAGGTGGTGTTGTCCGGGATGGTCCCGTTCAACGTGCTCAACCGGGGTGGCGGCGCGTTCCATCAGGGCACCTCGGGCGGGCTCGACGTCCAGGCGCATCCAGCGCTCACGCCGTACGCCGAGGCGTTCGCGACCGCCGGCCTGCCGCTCACCCAGCACGTCGACATCCTGCCGGTGCAGTGGGCGAAGCTGTTGCTGAACTTGAACAATCCCATCAATGCGCTGGCCGACGTGCCGCTGAAGGAAGAGCTTTCCCAGCGGTCGTTCCGGCGCTGCCTTGCCGCGGCGCAGGCCGAGACCCTCGGCCTGCTCGACGCCGCGGGGATCAAGCCCGCGCAGTTGATGGCGATCCCACCCCATCGCTTCCCGGCTCTGCTCCGGCTCCCCGACTTCATCTACAAACGCCTGGCCAGTAAGACGCTGGCCATCGATCCCCTCGCGCGCACCTCGATGTGGGAGGACCTGCAAGCGGGCCGCCGCACCGAGATCGACTACATCAACGGCGAGGTCGTCCGGCTGGCCGAGTCCCTCGCTCGGCCGGCGCCGATCAACACCCGCCTGGTCGGACTGATCCGTGCAGCCGAGCAGGGTCCGCGCAAGGCGTGGACCGGACCCGACCTGCTCGCCGAACTGACTTCGGCCCGCTGACTTCAGGCGTTGGCAGTCAGGGGAAGGCGCGCGCGGACGTCGATGCTGGTGATGCCGTAGGTGAAGCCGAGGTGTTCGTTGAGGCGGCGCATGTTCGCGTTGCCCTGTTGGGTCCAGGTGTAGATCTCGGTGATCCCGTGCTCGGCTGCCCAGGCCATGCTCATCCGCTTCAAGGTGGAGGCGACCGACTGGCCGCGCCACTCACGGCGTACGCCGGTGTAGGCGACCTCTGCGCGTTCGGGTTTGTCCGGGTCCAGCAGCAGGCCCGCGACACCGATCACCTCCTCGCCGGCGACGGCGACGAACATCGCTTCCGGGTCTGTCATCCACTCGGTCGCCCAGTCGTGCTCGGAGACGTTCAGGAGGCTGGGGACGTCCATGTCCGGGAAGGTCGGGAGAGCGACCTGGTGATAGGCGAGCGGCCACAGCTCCGGCCGCTCGGCCACGGTGACCACCTCGTACCCGGTGGGCTGTGCCGGCCAGGGCTCGGCCCCGATCCGGCGGACCTGCTCGACCTGGCGGCTCTCTTCGGCGAAACCGAACTTCTCGGCGAAGCGCACCGAGCCGGGATCGTCCACCGTGCAGCCGGCCCGATCGTAGCCCTGGGCAACGGCATGGTCGGCCAGCGCCAGCAGCAACGCCGTACCGACACCTTGCCGGCGTGCGTCCGGGCGGACCCGCGGGATGACGGCCGCGCGGCCGGTCTCGTTCGACTGGTCGGACATCCCGTTGCCGACGACCTTCCCGTCCCGCTCGGCGAGCAGCATCAACCGCCCCGGTTTGTCGAGGCCGCGCAGTTCGGCCACGCTCGGGCACCGCTCGTACGGAAGGACCGCGATCCGGACCTCACGCCATTGCTCGTAGTCCGCATCCGTCACGGCCTCGCGGATCGATAGCTCGCCCATGTCCCCTGCCCTACTGTGCCGAGGGTGGCAGCGAAGCCCGATCGGCCACCGCCCACTCCCCCGGCACCTCGCCCAGTCGCTTCAGTTCCTGCAGTTGCAGCACGCACCACGGCGACAACTCCGCCCCGACCGCTGCTTCGAGCCCAGCTTGTACGTCGTCTCGCGGCCAGTCCACCCATTTGTACGCCGCGACCTCGGCCGGATCGGGTTCGGGATCACCGACGCAGTCGACCCGGAACACCGGACAGAGCTCGTTCTCGACCACTCCGTCCGGCATCTCGGCCCGGTAGCGGAAAGCAGGCAGGACCAGCTCGACGGTTGCCGGAACCAGCCCGAGCTCGTCGGCCAGCCGACGGCGTACGGCGTCTTCCACCGGCTCGCCGGGGAGGGGGTGACCGCAACAACTGTTGGTCCAGACACCCGGCCACGCCTTCTTGGTGACGGCCCGCTGGGTCAGCAGCAGGCGGCCTCGATCGTCGAAGACGTAGCTGGAGAACGCCAGGTGCAGCGGCGTCGCGGCGTGGTGAACCGTCGCCTTGTCCTCGGTCCCGATCGCGCGTCCGGCGTCGTCCACCAGGACCACCTGCTCCGTCGTCATCTGACTGAGCGTAGTCGCAGCAGCCTGCTCGTCGGCCAGGTAACCCGGTGCCCGCCGCGATCGGGTGGTGTTAGCCTGGGCGGGTGATCGAGCGAGCAGTGCAGCTGTATCGACCGGCTCTGGGAGGAGCCGGCGTTTCGTAGTACCCGCTCGTCACTCCACACCCAGAGCCTCCGAGGCAGGAACCAGTCCGGTTCCTGCCTCTTTCCGTTGCCGGAGGCACCTCCTGGGATGCCTCCTTCGATCGAGGAGATCCCTGCCATGACTGACGTTTCCGCCGTGATCGGGCGATTGCGGCGTACCACCGACAGCATCGTCGGCGAGGCCGACCTGCGCGAGCGACTGGCCTCCGGGCGGCCGTTGCGGATCAAGTACGGCGTCGACTGCACCGCGCCGTTCCTGCATCTCGGCCACGCGGTGAACCTGTGGATGATGCGGCAACTCCAGGACCTCGGCCATCAGGTCGTCTTCCTGCTCGGCGACCTGACCACCCGGATCGGCGATCCGACCGGCCGTTCCGAGACCCGCCCGGTGCTCACGCCGGCCGAGATCGAGGCCAACGCGGCCGCCTTCACCGAGCAGGTCGGCCTGGTGCTGCGAACCTCGCCCGATGTCTTCGAGGTCCGCCGCAACTCGGAGTGGTTCGGCGCGATGGACACCGCGGCGCTGCTCGAACTGTTCAGCCAGGTGACGCACGCACAACTGATGGCCCGCGACATGTTCCGCACCCGCGTCGCCGAAGGCCGCGAGATCGCGCTGCACGAGCTGGTCTACCCGGTCCTGCAGGGCTACGACAGCTTCGCGATCGGCAGCGACCTCACCATCGTGGGCACCGATCAGCTGTTCAACGAGCAGATGGGGCGGCATTTCCAGCAGCGCCTGGGCGCGCCGCCGCAGGTGGTGATCACCAGCACGATCACCCCCGGCCTCGACGGCGGCCCCAAACAGTCGAAGTCGCTGAACAACTTCATCGGGCTGACCGACACTCCACGGGACAAGTTCGGCAAGGTGATGAGCCTGCCCGATGCGCTGGTCGAGACCTACGCCCGCGTCTACACCGAGCTCCCGCTGGACACGGTCGCTGCACTGGGTGACGCCGCGGAACTCGGCGGCCCACCGGCCCGGGACGCCAAACTCCGGCTGGCTTCGGCGATCGTCACGCGGTACCACGGTGCCGGCGCGGCGCGGACCGAACAGGACGCCTTCACCAGCACCTTCAGCCAGCGTGAGGAGCCGGCCGACATCCCGTCGGTTCCGATCGACGCGACCCCGGCCACCCTGCTCCACCTCCTGAAGGCAGCCCGGCCGACAGCCAGCAACTCCGAGCTCCGCCGTTTGGTCAACCAGGGCGCGGTCTTGCTCGACGGCACGAAGAGGACGAACCCCGACGAGCTCCTCACCCTCACCGCTCCCACCACCCTCCGTACCGGCCCCCGAACCTGGCATCGCCTGACCCCACCAACCTGACGCGAGGCCGGACCTTTCGTCTGACAGTGTTTGCTGAAACCAGGGAGGAGATCGAGATGACGGTTCTGGTGACGGGTGCGAGTGGGAACGCGGGGAGCGCGGTGGTCGCGTCGCTGGCGGCGGCGGGACTTCCGGGGCGGGCGCTGGTGCGTA
The DNA here is from genome assembly GCF_004365175.1 of Kribbella voronezhensis. NCBI lineage: Bacteria > Bacillati > Actinomycetota > Actinomycetes > Propionibacteriales > Kribbellaceae > Kribbella > Kribbella voronezhensis. The sequence goes on from NZ_SOCE01000001.1 coordinate 1,895,832, forward strand.
AAGCCGTGGAGCTGCCGGACGGTATCGAGCCGGTGTCCGGCGATCTGAATCAACCCGACAGTTTCGCCGACTCGCTGGCCGGCGTCTCGGGGATCTTCCTGCTGAGTGGTTACGACCGGGTGGAAGAGCTCCTGGCCAAGGCGGCCGAGGCCGGCGTACGGCGGGTCGCTCTGTTGTCGAGCAGTTCGGTGGTCGGCAAGTCGACCGACAACGCCGTCGCGGCCTACCACCTCGCCGCCGAGAAGGCGGTGACCGCTTCCGGGCTCGAGTGGACGTTCCTGCGGCCGAACAGTTTCATGTCGAACACCCTGCGCTGGCTGGATCAGCTGCGCGCCGGCGACGAGGTCAGGGTCCAGTTCCCCGACGTGCCGATCTCGACGATCCACCCGCGCGACATCGGGGACGTCGCCGTCCGGGCGCTGACCGACGACGGGCACGCGAGTACGGCGTACCGGCTGACCGGGCCGGTCGCGCTACGGCCTGCCGAGCAGGTGGAGATTCTCGGCCGGGCCCTCGGCCGCAATCTGACGGCGCGCGAGCTGAGCCGGGCCGAGACCCATGCGGAGCTGTTCGCCTCGATGCCGGCGCAGTACGCGAGTGCGATCGAAGGATTCTTTGCCGAGGGCAACGTCGACGAGACCACCGTGACCGACACCGTCGCAACGGTCACCGGCCACGCTCCGCGGACCCTGGAGCAGTGGACGCAGGAGAACGCCGCGCTCTTCCGCTGAGGGCGGTTAGCGCCGGCCCAGAGCGGCCACGTACTCCGTGCCGGTGCAGGTCTCGCCGAAGCGCGGGAAGATGTAGGACACCGCGAAATCGTGGGCATGCGCGTCGAGCCCGGTCATCGCGTCGGTGACGTAGATCGTGCGGTAACCGTGCTCGTCCGCCACCCGGCCGGTGGACTCGACCCCGAAGTTGGTCGCGATCCCGCCGAGAACAACGGTCTCGATCTCGTGCGAGCGCAGGACGTCGTCGAGGCCGGTCCGGTGGAACGCACCGACCGTGTGCTTGATGATCTCGACGTCGCCCGGCTGCGGGTCCAGTTCGGGCGCGAGTTCGCTGCCGGCGGGCTGGACGGTCACGTTCGGGCGTTCGACCCGGACGTGCACGACCAGCCCACCGACGGCCCGCGTCGCCTCGGCCAGCGCGACGCAGCGCTTGAGCACGGCCGGCCCGGACAGCGGAGCCGTGTCCAGCGCGACGATGCGCGGCATCAGATCGATCAGGATCAAGGCGGTACGACGAGGATCCAAGGTCGGAATGGTCACGCTGCCGAGCCTAGTTGAGACCTCCCGACAACTGGCCGGCGAGGGTTGTGTCCTTCTCGGTGGCGGAGAAGCCGACCCGCCAGGTGCCACCGGCGTACGAGCCGGGCGGGAGGGCGCGACCGCCCGGTTGCCACAGGGGTTGCCAGGCGACGGTGCCGGTGGGCGCGTCGTACCAGTGGTTGTCCTCTGCCCAGGCCGAGCCGTGTTTGTAGGCGGTGACGACACTGAGCCCCGGGCCTGTTGCCATCGACCAGTCGGGGAAGCCGGGGATGTCGCCGTTGCGCTCGAAGCCACCGGGATCGCCCTGGTCGGCCAGCGCCGAGTCGACGTTGAACGCGACCTCCCAGACCGGAGCGTTGGTCGGACCCGTGACGTTCCAGCGCAGGCTGGTGTCGAACGTCTTCGCGCCGAAGTCGAACGTCCAGTCGGCGGTCACCGGCTCGTCCCCGAACGGGATGCCCGCCAGCTCCAGCCGGCCGTCTTTGCCTTCGACCCGGGCCGCAGCTCCCGCGACATCGGTGTTGCCGAACGTGCCGACGCCCAGGTACGGCGTGGTTCCGCGGGAGGAGTGATCGAGTGCGGGGCGATAGTTGCCCTGGCCGCTCGGATCCACCTCTAGCGCAGTCAGCACGGTCTTCGGAGCCGTCTGCACAGTGGCCCGGTAGTACTTGTTACTGATCACGTGGCCCTTCGTCACCTGCCGGGCGTCGAAGTCGAGCGGAGCGATGAACAGCCCGCCCTTCCCCCAGCCCGCGCCGGTGACGAACCACTGGTCGCCGTCCTGAACGACCTCGGCCGCGTGCGCCTGGATGGTCCCGACCAGCTGATCGATGCCGAAGTGCAACGGATCCTTGCTCTTGTAGACCTTCGTCGACTCGTAGCCGCCGTCGCAGCAGACGAACAGATACCAGTCCTTGCCCCGCTGCACCACGAACGGCGACTCGGTCGGCCCACCGAAAGTGCCGGTCTCCGGATGCTGGAACGCCGTACGCCGCTCGCTCCAGTGCAGCAGGTCGGTGCTGGTCCGGTAGGCGACGATGTGATTGCCGCCGCTCGGGGTGGAGTTGGCGGTGTAGTACATCACCCATTGCTTGCCGACCTTGTGCACCATCGGGTCGCGCCCGTCGAATCCGTCGGTGAACAAGGGGTTCGCCGTACTGCGGGTCCAGTGCACGAGGTCGGTCGACGTGGCCAACTGCATCCGGTACGCCGTGTGGTCGGGCGTCCCGCCGGCGTAGAACATGTAGTACGTGCCCGCGTCGTATAGCACGTACGGCGCCCAGATGTGGCTCTCCCCCGCGGCCGGATCGGCAACCAGCGCAGGCGGCTGCTTGGTCCACGGGCCGTTCGGTGTAGGCGCAGTGGCGTGCCCGAAGCTCTTCTCGTCGAGCGGGTCGGCCGGCTCGGCGTGCGTGATCGCGAAGACGTGCCAGGTGCCCGTCTTCCGATCCTGGACCATCGTGTGGTCGTTGTAGTACCACGGACCGGACTCGCCGACGCTCGGGTCGTAGACCTTCGTGAACTTGCCGGCAGCAACCACCTTGTCGACCTGCTGGAAGGGGACATCGTGGATCATCGTCAGCTCCAGCTCGAGGACGTCGACTCCGACCAGGTAGCCGGTGGCGGCCGGGTTCTTGCCGGTCAGGGTGATGCTCAACTGGTGCTTGCCCGCCGTCAGCACCTGGCTCCCGAGGTCCACGGTCTGGGTGGTCACCCCGGCTGCGACGTAGCCGTCGAACGACACCGGCGCCTTGCCGTCCACAGCAAGCTCCGCGATGCCGTAGTCCGCCGCTTTGGTGAGCACGGTCGACAACTGGTAGGTGCCGGTGGTCGGCACTGCGAACTCCAGCACGACCTTGTCGCCTGCCTTGGTTCCATGGATCCACAGCTGGCTACCGCCGGACCAACTGACCCCACAGCAGTTCCCCTGCGGGTCGACCGGCACAGTCGCGGAGACGGCCGGCAGGAGCGACTCTGCCTCTACCCGCAGTCTGCTGCCCGAGGTGCCCTCCGCCGTCGGCGATTTGCTGCTCTCACGTCCGGCAAGGTCGACTGCAGAAACCCTGTACTTCCAGGTCTCCTCCAAGCCGAGCCCTTGGTGAACGAAGCCGGGAACAGTGCTGCCGCCGATCAGCTTCTCGGTCGTGCCGGCCTTGGCCGCATAGACGTTGTACCGAGCGATGCCGGTGTCGTCGGCAGAGTCGGACCAGCTCAGTGCGATCGCGTTGTCGGTGCGCCCCTTCGCGGTGAGGTCTGCTGGTGGCGCAGGCGCCTGCCGGTCGGCGTACGGGATGACGAGGGACTGTACGACGTACGCGGAGGCGGTCCAGGCGGGTCCGGTCGGCTGGAGCTCGATGGTGAGCTTCGTCCGGCCGGAGGTGAGCGACGCGGGTAGCTGGTAGTTGTCGTCGAGCCAGCGTTGTTTCGCGTTGCCCAGCGGTTGCAACCAGGTTCCCGCATCCTTGCCGTCGACAACGACCTTGGCGGACTGTCCTGCGACGTTCTGATCGCCTGTACGGCGGAGCGTCACGCCACCGTTGATCGGATCGACCTTCACGGTGAACCGCACCGGCGTACTGGTCGACCGGACCTGGTCGGTGAGGGCCGTGTCGTCGTGGTCGCCTTCGTAGACGCTGGTCAGCTCTGTCTGAGTGGCTGCCGCACCGTCGGCGTACGCGTGCTGCTGGCGGCTCGCGACCGAGCCGGTGTCGATCCGATCGGTCTCGCGTGCACCGAACCGCCCGGCGGAGTACAGGAAAGCGGTGGTGCCGTAGACGGCCGGGTGATCGTTCTGCTGGCCGTGTTCGATCCCGAACGTGAGCTGGTTCTGGAAGTCCACCGCGTCGGTGATGTGCAGGCGGTACGCGCTGTCGCACTCGTTCTTGCACTCGCCCGCGGCGACCTCGTGGCCGGAGTTGCCGTGGAAGGGTGAGGAGTACGTGCCCTGGTTGAAGTACCAGCCGGACTCGAAGTAATCCTCGGTCCCGGTGCCGTGGATCGCCGGAGTGCGCTCGCCATCGACGTACACCCGCTCGTCGCCCTCGAGGTAACCACGGGTGTTCCCGTCCGGTTGCAGCCCCTCCATCGTCTGCGAGACACCGACGAATTTGCCGCGCCCTGTGGTCTCCGCGATCTTCCAGTCGCTGCCGAAGGTCGCTTGACCGCGGGTAGAGAGTGCAGTGAAGTAGCCGGACCTACCTGTCACCAGATCACCAGCAACCTGCGCGCTACGAGCAGCGGTGACCTCTGCCTGCCCGGACAGCTTGTACTGCGTGGTGTTGACCAGAGTGACTGTTGCTCTCGCCAGGTAGGGCATCGGCCACCATGCGGAGTACCAGCCGTTGGGGTCCATCGCGAAGAACAGCGAGCGCACCTCGTTCTCACCGAGCCCGGAACCGAAGAACTCGCCGAGCGGAGCGTCCACCCGCTTCTTCCCGTCGACAGTGACCTGCACCCGTACTCCGGCCAGGAGTGCATCGGACGACTTCACCCGCGCCGCGTCGTCGGCAGTCGCCGCGTACGGCATCGAGTGTGAGCCGCTCCAGTTCTGCTTGGTGATCGAGTAGGCGTGGGCCTGCTCGTCGGCCACGTGGTCCGGCCCGACGTCGAGCGTATCGGTGCGCTTGACCGACCCACCGACGATCGAGTCGGCCCAGTAGGTGAACTCGTTGAAGTCGAGGTCCGAGGAGACGAACTCGTTGCGGATCACCAGGTGCGACTTGCCCGCGGTCACCGAGGCGGGCAACTGGACCACCTGGTCGGCCCATTGCGCGCCCTTCGCCGGCAGCGGCGCCCACTCACCGGCCTGGACGCCGTCGACGAAGATCTTCGCGCGCTGGTTGCCGATCCGCAGGTCCATCCGGCGGATCAGCTTCACCCCGGTGTTGGCCGGGTCGACGGTCATCGTGAACTGGCTGCCGCCCAGGAACGCCCGGCCGTCGTCGGTGAGGCTCTTCAGGTCGAGGCCGACGATCTGCGGCAGCTTCAGGCGCAACGCGCTCAGCTCGCCAGGGCCGGAGCTGTCGGCAAGCGTGACTTGCTTGCCTGGGGCAAGGTTCACCGCCTTCGCGGTGGTCCGCGCGCCAGGCACTGCCGGCTTCGGGTCCTTGGTGCCGAAGCTCTGCAGCAGCGCTACGACGTCTTCCGCTTTGTCGCTCGGGTCGAAGGTGCTCACCCCGGTCGCGTCGGGGAACTCGCGATAGTCGACGTGATAGAAGAGCGGGTTGTTCTGCACGGTGACGCGCATCGACTTCTGGTACGGCATCGGCACGCGGACGTAGACCCCACCCGAGGTCTGCAGCGCGTTCGCGACCAGTGGATAGACGAAGGGCGCGCCGAGCTTGCCGTCCACGAGGTCCTGCAGCTGCGCGTCGACAACCGTCCTGCCGTCGACCTCGACGGTGATCTTGCCGGTCTTGCGGACGTCGCCCTCGTCGCGGGTGAACCAGATCGAGGCGATCTCTCCGGCGCCTTGCGCTTCGGCGATGACGCAGCCGGCGGCCGTCGTCCGCAGGCAGGAGTAGGTGCCGTCGAAACCGTCGTTGTTGGTGCCGTCGCGGCCGAAGCTGGAGAACTGCTTCGTCCGTACTCCGCTCTGCAACTCCGGCAGGCGGTCGAGGTGGCGGTAGACGTCCCAGCCAACCGGTCCGTTGCCCGCACCGTGGGCAACTGCGCCCGCCACCGCGTACGGCGTACCGGTGGCTGAGGCTGGTGTTCGGGCTGTGGCTGCGGACACAGGAAAGGCCAGGAGCGCACCTAGCAGCAGGGCTGTGGCGCGACGCGGGAAGGCGGTCATGGGCGGACCCTCACGTTGCCGGGAAATCGATTTCTCAGATGTCTACCACCGTTGCCGGACGCTGGCAATCCCTCGGCACCGGAAGGGCAAACGTGTTCCAGCACGTGGTCACCCGCTGGAGGGCGGGGTTGCCCGAGGCGACAGACTGGTTCCGCACGCAGCTTCCAGCACTCACTCCGCAGGAGATTCCATGAGTTCAGCTCCAGCCCAGATCGCTGTCACCGGTCTCGCGGTGATGGGCCGCAACCTGGCCCGGAACCTGGCCCGCAACGGCTTCCGGGTCGCCGTCCACAACCGGTCGAAGGCCCGCACGGACGCGCTGATCGAGCAGTTCGGGCACGAAGGCGAGTTCACCGCGGCGGACGACCTGCCCGCGCTCGTCGCGGCGCTGGAGCAGCCGCGCAAGATCATCATCATGGTGAAGGCCGGCGAGCCGACCGACGCCGTGATCGAGGAACTGGTGCCGCTGCTGGACGAGGGCGACATCGTCGTCGACGCCGGCAACGCGCACTTCGCCGACACCCGGCGGCGCGAGGACGCCCTGAAGGCCAAGGGCCTGCACTTCGTCGGCGCGGGCGTCTCCGGTGGCGAGGAAGGCGCGCTGAACGGCCCGAGCATCATGCCCGGCGGTTCCACCTTCGCCTACTCCGCACTGGAGCCGATGCTGACGAAGATCTCCGCGCACGTCGGCGGCGAGCCGTGTTGCGTGCACGTCGGTCCCGATGGCGCCGGGCACTTCGTGAAGATGCTGCACAACGGCATCGAGTACGCCGACATGCAGCTGATCGCCGAGGCGTACGACCTGCTCCGGCACGTACTCGGCCTGAGCGCGCCCGAGATCGCCGACGTGTTCCGCGAGTGGAACTCCGGCGACCTGGAGTCGTTCCTGATCGAGATCACCGCCGAGGTGCTCAGCCAGGTCGACGAGTCCACCGGGCAGCCGTTCGTCGACGTCGTCCTGGACCAGGCGGAGCAGAAGGGCACCGGCCGCTGGACCGTGCAGGTCGCACTCGACCTGGGCATCCCCGTCAGCGGTATGGCAGAGGCCGTGTTCGCTCGCTCGCTGTCCGGCGACGTCGTACGCCGGCAGGCGGCGGCCGGCGTACTAGCCGGGCCGTCGTCGGACGCCAAGCTGGACGTCGACCGGGACGCGTTCATCGAGGACGTCCGGCACGCGCTCTACTCGTCCAAGCTGGTCGCCTACGCGCAGGGCTTCGACGCGATCCGAGCTGCTTCGGACCAGTACGGCTGGGACATCGACCTGGGCGCGATGGCGAAGATCTGGCGCGGCGGCTGCATCATCCGGGCCCGCTTCCTGGACCGGATCAAGGAGGCGTACGACCGCGACGCCAACCTCCCGTCGTTGCTGGTGGACGACTACTTCAAGGACGCGGTCGTGAGCGGTCAGGACGCCTGGCGCCGCGTGGTCGCGGCCGCCGCCACGGCCGGCGTACCGGCTCCTGGCTTCTCCGCGGCACTTTCGTACTACGACGGCCTGCGCGCCGAGCGGCTCCCGGCTGCGCTGATCCAGGGGCTGCGCGATCTCTTCGGGGCGCACACCTATCACCGGATCGACCGTGAGGGCGCGTTCCACCTGGACTGGTCGGGCGATCGCAAGGAGCAGCCCGCCTGACCTTCCCGGTTGCGGCGAGGCGATTGGCGCTGGGGGTCGAACGTGTGTTCTAATACACTCTCAGCGCCAGCCCGCTCCGGCGGGGACATGTTACTCAGGGAGATCGCCGCAACGATGACTGTAGACACCTTCGCAGCAGAAGCTCAGACCGACGTCGTCGACACTCCCGACGCGGTGATCGATACTCCGGCCGAGACGGCGGAAGCTGTCCCGTCAGCTGCTGACACGGCAACGGAAACCGACTCCGCGCCGGCCGCCGACGCTGCCGACGCCGAGGTCGAGCCGGCCGCCCCGGTGGCCGAGAAGCCGAAGCGCGCGCCGGCCAAGAAGGCCGCGCCGAAGAAGACCAAGACCCTCGAGCTCACCCTGACCGTCACCGGCACCGCCGACGGCGAGTGGAAGGCCGAGCTCAAGCAGGGCAACAGCTACATCGCGAAGAACCTGCTGGTCGCCGCCGCGGCCGTCTCGCGCGCGGCCAAGGAGCTGCACGAGGACCTGTCCGGCCCGATCGACGAGGTCATCGACGCAGCCCGCGAGCAGCAGGCCGCGAAGGTCGCCGCCCTCGAAGCCGAGCTAGAAGCAGCCCGCAAGGCCCTCGCCGAACTCGACGACTGAAACCGCCAGCCAGTCGCACGTCGTCCGCGGGGTGCGATTGGTCGACCGCAAAACAGCCGCTCGCCCTTCCCGGGGGGCGGCTCATAGACCCTCACCTGCAGTGCGCCATCTGGTGTCGGCGTTGGCGGACCAGTGCTTCCCTCACTCGTCCGCCGGACGTGCCGCATGGGGTGGTGTGTGCTCGTGGGTTTCCCGAGGTTGGTGTCAGAGGCGTCCGGCATCGAGGGCCTCGGGAGAGGTGAATGAGGAGGTGCCGGATCGGTGACTTGTAGGTGCCCGTTGGGTGACCGCAGTGTGACCGATCCGGCACGCCGCATCACTGGGCGGCGGTGCACAGCAGGCCGTACCTTGGGTGCCTGGGCCGGTCCAGTCAGGGCCCTGACCACTCCGAAGCCAGAAGGGGTCAGATGAGCACCTTCCAAGACCTTGGATCGATGTTGCTGGTCCGCGGTGCGGACGAGCTGGACCACGCGGGCGGCACGCTCTACGTGCATCTGCACCGGGTCGCGAAGCGGCTCACCTCGCTCGGCGCCTCCGACACCTTGGCACTCGCGGGGCTCGCGCACGCGGCGTACGGGACGGACGGGTTCCCGACGCATCTGTTCGACTGGCAGACCGAGCGCTCGGTACTGGAGGCGGTGATCGGCCCCGAGGCGGAGCTGCTCGTCTACCGGTACGGTTCCTGCGACCGGGAGTCGAGCTGGCGTGATCTCGCCGAGCACCGCACGGTCACGGACCGCTTCACCGGTACGGCGGAAGAGCTGACCGACGACGAGCTGCGGGACTTCGTCGACCTGACCATCGTCAACGAGCTCGACGTGCTCGACCACGCGCCGGACCTGGAGACCAAGCTCCGCCCGTATCTGCAGGAACAGGTTCTCCGCTGGCAGTCGCTGGCGTCCCAGGCAGTCCTCGCCGACGCCAAGCGAGCCCTCGAGCTCTGACAGAACCGCTTCAGTGGTGGGCGAAGCCGCGCATCGCGCCCAGCATCAGGCCGAGGAACGCGACACCGAGGCCGGCGGCGCCGCAGACCCACAAGGGGACATCGGTGAGGACGGCCGTGCCCGCGAAAGCCAACGGGCCGAGGTAGGCACCGTCGAGACGGCGATGCCGGCGAACCCACCGCAGTACGGCGGGAATCGGCATCCCGACCGGGGCGAGCAGAACGAAGGCGACGAGACCGACCAGAGGGCTGCGCTGACTGAGAACCAGCGCCGAGAGCAACAGCCAGCACAGCGGGCCGAAGACGAGCAGCCACCAAGGTGGCTGCCAGGTCTCAGCAGCCTCGACTTCCATCGCGGCCGGCTTCCCGGCTTCGCGGTGAGCCCTCCAATGCGCCGTCCGCGACCGGTCGGTTCGGTCGACGCCTCCAGACCACTCGGGCAGGGGTCGGAGCAGCCGCACGGAGGCGCCGGAGTCGTCTGATCTCATCGCCCGTCCGATCCTCGAGAGTCCTGGAAGCTGCGCTGTCACCTACCTCCGAGTCTGCCAGGTTCGCAGCTCGCTCCCGGAGAACACCAGGTGGACAACACATGATCGGTCGGTGCGGATCAGACGGTGAACACCTCGAACGGCGCCGCGTAGGTGGCGCCGAGTCGGGTGCCGGTACTGCGGGAGATGCCTTCGAGGAACTCCGCCGGGTCGAAGTCCGGCCAGTTGAGACCCTCGATGTAGGCCTTGTGCGCCTTCAGCGACTCGACCCCGAGGTCGAAGGTCTCGGTGGTGTCGACCGCGTGCTTGCTGTTCGGTGAGCCGCCCGCCCAGACCTGACGGACGCCGTTCCAGCGCTGGCCGTCGTCGGGGAAGATCCACCGGTTGGCGGCGTCGCGCACCGCGTCCAGGGTGGCGCGGCCGGTGTTCATGTGGTCGGCCTGGTTCAGCAGGGCGTCGCCGTCCCAGGTGTCGCGGAAGTTGTTGGTGATGACGATCTCGGGCTGGTGCCGCCGGATCGCCTGCGTGATCAGCCGGCGCAGCGGTACGCCGTACTCGATCGTGCCGTCGGGCTGGCCGAGGAACTCGACCGTGTCGACGCCGACGATCCGGGCGGACTCGATCTGCTCCGCTTCGCGCAACGGGCCGCATTCGGCCGGCGCGATGCCGTCGATGCCGGCCTCCCCGGAGGTGAGCAGGCAGTAGACGATCTCCTTGCCCTGGGCGGTCCAGCGCGCGATCGCGGCGGCGGCGCCGAATTCCAGGTCGTCGGGATGCGCGACAACGGCGAGGGCCTTGGTCCAGTCCTCGGTCAACGGCTCGAGCGGCTCAGGTGCGGTCATAGCACGAGGCTATGCCCGGCTAGGGGCCGAACACCTGCCGGGTGTAGGGGTTGCTGAACGTACGCCGCGGGTCGAGGCGATCCCGAACGGCGAGGAAGTCGTCGAAGCGCGGATACCGCTCGCGGAACTGGTCCGCGCCGAGCGTGTGCAACTTGCCCCAGTGCGGCCGCCCGCCGAAGGCACCGGCGATCTGCTCGAACGCGTCGAAGTACCTGTCGTGCGCCAGCCGGTGGTACTGGTGGATCGCGACGTACGCCGTGTCGCGGCCGTAGGCGGTCGACAGCCAGATGTCGTCCGCCGCCGCGACCCGGACCTCGATCGGGAAGGGGATCCGCTCCCCCGACCCGTCGATCCAGGCCCGCAACTGCTGGACCACCTCGACGACATGCTCCCGCGGTACGGCGTACTCCGACTCCCGGAACACCACGTTCCGCTCCGAACAGAACACCTTGTACGACGCGTCGACGTACTCGCGGGCGGACAGCGCGCGCGACGCCAACTGGTTGATCCGCGGCACCAACGCGGGCCGGCGGACCGCCAGCCGGTTGGTGAGTTCGAAGACCCGGTTGGACAGCAGTTCGTCGTCGATCCAGCCGCGCAGCCGGCCGACCGGCGCCGGACCGACACCGGCGGCGACCCGGTTGTTGCGTTTGGTCAGCGCCAGGTCGGTGTGCGGGAACCAGTAGAACTCGAAGTGATCGTTGCCGTCGGCAAGTTCATTGAAGCCGTCGAGCACCTCGCCGAGCGGCAGCGGCATCTCCTGGGCGCGGAGCAGGAAGGCCGGAACGCACTGCAGCGTGACGGAGGTGATGACACCGAGCGCGCCGACCGAGACGCGCGCCGCGGCGAAGACGTCGGGGTTCTCCTCCGCCGAGCAGTGCAGGACCGAGCCGTCCGCGGTGACCAGTTCGAGCCCGACGACCTGGGTCGCAAGGCCGCCGAGCTTGGCGCCGGTGCCGTGCGTGCCGGTGGAGATCGCGCCCGAGATGGTCTGCTTGTCGATGTCGCCGAGGTTCGCCATCGCCAGGTCGAAGGACGCCAGCCCGGCGTTGAGTTTGGCCAGCCCGGTGCCCGCGCCGAGAGTGACCCGGCCGCTCGCGCGATCGGCCGTGGTGATCGAGGCGAGTCCGTCCAGCCGGATCATCACCTGCTCCGGCACCGAGCAGCCGGTGAAGGAGTGGCCGGAGCCGACCGCCTTGAGCAACTTGTTCTGCTCGGCGGCCGCCTTCACCACCGCGGCCACCTCGTCGGTGGACGCCGGCCGCAGCACCTCCACGCCGGTCGCCGTCTCGGTGCCGGACCAGTTGCGCCAGGTACTCATCCGAAGTTCTTCCCCTCGCCCCGATACGTCACGAGCTCCGTCAGCTCGGTGCCGTCGATCGCGTACAGCCGGTCGAATCGTTCCAGCAACTCGCCTGCCTTGGCATAGCGCATCCAGACCCGGTCGCCGATCCGCAGGCCTCGCGCCGATTCTCCCTGTACAGGGGTCTGTACCTCCCCCGCCCCCTCGGTGCCGAGCAGGCCGAGCCCGGCCGGCCAGGTCGGGGACGGCTGCCGCGACTTCTTCGCTGGGCCGGACGCGATGTAGCCGCCGCCGAACAGGGTCGCGATCCGCGGGGCCGGCCGGCGGACGACCCCGAGCGCGTAGGCGACCGCGTGCTCGGGCTGGAAGACGTCGTACTTGTCGAACAGCGTGGGGCCGTAGAGCCCCGAGCCCGCGGTCACCTCGGTGACGGCCGGGTCGGCGCTGCTGATCTCGAGGCTGCCGGTGCCGCCACTGTTCACCAGCCGCAGCGGTGCGACCTGCTTCACCGCGTCGACAACCAGCCCACGCCGCTCGGACAGCTCGGCGGCGGACCGGCGCTTGACCCAGCGAACTGCGGGTGACGTGTCCGGCAGGCCGGCGATCTGCGCCTCGTAGAACATCACCCCGACCAACTCGAACGCGTCATCGGCCGCCACGGTGTGCGCCAGCGTGAGCACCTGCTCCGGGGTACGCAATGGCGAGCGCCGTACGCCGAGGTGCTGGCCGAAGATCCGCAGTGAGGCGTCGACGTCGAGGCAGACCTGGATCCGCTCGCCACCGCCGGTGGTCGCCTTGATGAACTCGAGGTGCTGGACGTCGTCGATCATCAGAGTGATCCGCGCGGCCGCTTCGGCATCGGCGGCCAGTTCGCGCAGCGCCGCGCGATGCACGGTCGGGTAGCCCATCAGGATGTCGTCCACGCCGTTGCGGGCCAGCCAGAGCGCCTCGGGCAGCGAGTACGCCATCACGCCGTGGAAACCGGGCCGCTGCAGCGCCTCGGTGATCAGCGCACGGCAGCGCACCGACTTGGAGGCCACCCGGATCGGCGTACCGGCGGCGCGGCGGACCAGATCGTCCGCGTTCCGGCGGAAGGCGGCCAGGTCGACCACCGCGTACGGCGGTTCGAGGTCGGCCGTCAGTCGCCCATAGCTGTCGAAGTCGCCCATGTCAGGAGTTTACGACGGCAAAATACTGAAAGGTAGTGCATCTTTAGCGCAGATCGATCACAGCTTCCAACTCGGGTACCACGGAGTGCGACCAGTCGGCCTGCTCGTCGGGCTTGGCGGTCTGCTGCGCCAGCAGGGCAACCGTCGAGCCCTGCACGAGGGAAACCTCGACGAACGCGTCAGCCCCGACATACCGCCGTACGGCGCCTGCCGCGGTGTCCGTCGACCACAAGGGCTGGACTGTCAGGCCACCGCCGTCACCGCAGCCCTTCATCCGGGCCTGGTAGCCGGTGAAGTACGCCTTGGCCTTGGTCGCGTCCGCGAACCGTAGGACCAAAGCATTGGCCGGCTGGTTCGCGCCGGTTCGATATGAACCCTGCAGGGCGTGCAGAGGGATCGGCAGCGAGCCCTTCGGCGGCGGATTTGCGCACCCGACGGGCAGGGCCTCGTAGGCGGCCTGGTGTCCGTCACGACGCCTGGTCCACGTGTCGTTCCCCAGGAAGCCCTGCTCCGAGCCGCCCGGATCGGTGTAGGTCTTCCAGCCTTGGCCGAGCTTCTCCGGTGCGGGAAGGTTCTTCGCGGACACGGGACCTGCAGAGGCAGGCGGTGGTGCCGTGGCTTGCTCCGGCAACTGCGGTGGCTTGGCAGCATCGGTCGGGTCCGTAGTACCGAGAGTGCTCGTCGGCACCGGCACTGTGCCGCCGACCGTGCTGGGGATCGGTGTGGTCGGTGGTGGCGGCTCTCCCGAGGCCGCGCTGTTGCTGCACCCCACCAACAGTCCCAGCACGGCTACGGAGGCTAGGAGCGGCTTCACTTCGGTTCGAAGTGCTGGTAGTCGGGCTTGCTCCAGTTGGCTCCCCAGAAGTAGCCCTGGCCGATCAGCGACCTGGTGGTCGTGCTGCTGGAGAAGAGCATGCCCGGGCGGACCGCACTGCGATTGCGGTAGCTGAGGCCGTTGGACGGGTACCAGACGTTGTTGGCCGCGAGGTACGGGTTCTCGACGGTGTTGATGTCTATGGCGAAGCCGTACGAGTGCGGCGAGAGCGAATACGGATCGCCGGTCACCTGACGGCAGTTGAAGGCCGAGGTGTTGTCGGCGGCCATCGAGGTGACGTCGTTGCCGCCGAACACGTCGACGCGCTGCATCCGGCGGATCGGGAAGTGCGCGTTGAAGCTGGCGGACCAGACGCTGATCATCTTCTGCACGGCCGCGTCGCGCAGGATCAGCTCACCCTTGTGGACGAGCCCGTCGAAGCCCCAGTAGTTCAGGATCAGCAGCCGCAGCGACGACGGAGCGACCGGGCAGCCGGAGCGATAGGTCTTCGGCACCATGCTGGCGGCGACGGCGAAGACCTTCGGGTTCAGGGCCGCCTTGATGACGAAGCGGGCCGAGGCCGACACCTCGACCGCGGTGGCCGCAACCCCGCGGCTGACCACCCGCACCGTCCGGGTGTGCGGGAAGTTGTCCGGGATCGGCAGGTGGAAGTAGCCGTTGGCATCGACCTTCGTACTGGTCAGCCAGCGCCAGGTGCCGTTCCCGAGCAGGTCCTGGAGGACGACTTCGAGCCCCGGCTCAGCGGGTGTGGTGTGCCCATAGGCGGCGACGCCGGTGAGTGTGATGTACGACGGCGACGGGGCGTTGAGCACGATCTTGCGATCCTGCGCGGTGCCGATGCGGGCCGGCGAGATGGCCGGCGCCCCGTAGAACTTGGGCCCGATCACCGCGCGGAAGGTCGTGTGGATCGGCGTGGTCGGCGTGTAGGTCATCCGGTACGCGCCGCCCGTGGTGGTCTTCGTCGAACTGCGCAGCGTCCAGCCGCTGGGCAGCGCCTGCCAGAGCGAGATGTACCAGCCGACTGCTCCGCTGCTGACCTTGCCGGTGAACGTCATCGGCCGGTCCTCCCAGGAGGTGGCCGGCTGGTCGAGCAAGATCGACAGCGGCTCGGCGGCCGCCGTACGGGGTGGTGTCGACGGAGCCACCGTCGGCGTTGTCGTAGGCATGGTCGGCGGTGTCGAGGTCACCGTGGCCGGAGGTTCTGAGGCCGGCGTGATCGGTGGCGTGGCCGTTTCCGTCGGCGTACTGGCGACCGGTGTCGACGGACTCGGGTCAGCTTGGGCAGCCGCCGGGAACAATCCGGTCAGCAGAGCCGCCGTGACCGCGGCAACCCCCAGCGTGCGCAGGTTCATGGCCGTCCTCCCCCTCAGAAGAAGCCCGGGTAGCTCCCACTACCTACCTAGATGCTTCTACCGGGGAGGACGTCACACTTTCGTCAAAGGTTCGCCTGTTCCTGCAGTCTCTTCACCGCCGCGTCGATCCGCTCGTCGGTCCCGGTCAGCGCCACCCGGATGTGGCGTTCCCCTGCTGTGCCGTAGAAGGCACCCGGCGCCACGAGGATGCCGCGGTCCGCCAACGCGGCGACGGATTCGTACGAGTCGTACTCCGGATGCTCGGCCCACAAGTAGAGGCCGCCCTGCGACAAGCTGATGGTCCAGCCGGCGTCGGTGAGCGCCTGCCGCAGTACGGTCCGGCGACGGAGGTACCGGGCGCGCTGCTCCTCCACGTGAGCGTCGTCGGCCAGTGCCGCCGCCATCGCCGCCTGGATCGGTGCGGGCACCATCAGGCCCGCGTGCTTGCGAACCGCGAGCAGTTCGGCAACGACGGCCTCGTCGCCGGCGACGAAACCGGCGCGGTACCCGGCGAGGTTCGACCGCTTCGACAGCGAGTGCACCGCGAGCAGGTTGTCGAACGAGCCACCGCAGACCTCGGGATGAAGCACCGACACAGGCTGCGCGTCCCAGCCGAGCTCGATGTAGCACTCGTCGCTCACCAGGAGCACGTTGTTCGCACGGGCCCACTCGACCGCAGTACGGAGGTCTGCTGCTGAAGTGATCTCACCTGACGGGTTCCGCGGCGAGTTGAGGTACGCGACCCGCACCGGACCGTCGTACGTCGTGGGGTCGGCGACCGGCACGCTCGTAGCCCGGGCCAGCGCAGCGCCCGCTTCGTACGTCGGGTAGGCGAGGTCGGGGATGAGCACGGTGTCGCCGGAGCCGATGCCGAGCAGCGTCGGCAGCAGCATGATCAGTTCCTTCGTGCCGATCACCGGCAGTACCGCGGTCTGCGGATCCACTCCCGGCACTCCCAGGCGACGGGCCATCCAGTCGACCGCGGCCTGCCGCGCGGACGTAGTACCGAGTGTCGTCGGGTACGCCGGTGCGTCGGCCGCTGCAGCGAGTGCCTGCTTCACCAGGTCGGGCACCGGGTCGACCGGGCTGCCGATCGACAGGTCGACGATGCCGTCGGGGTGCGCCGCCGCCTTCTGCTTGTAGGGGGCGAGCTTGTCCCAAGGGAAGTCGGGCAGGCGGCTGGAAGTGGGTGCGAAGGTCACCCTGGCATTCTCCCCCGCCGGGTCAGCAGCCGCGGCCGGGGTCCACCTTCTGCAGGATCTGATCCCCGATGGTTTTCAACTGGCCGAGCTGCTCCGGGGTCAGTGCGTCGATGACGTACTGACGGACCGTCGCGACGTGACCGGGTGCGGCCGCGACCAGCTGCTCGTAGCCGGTGTCGGTCAGGGTCGCGACCGTGATCCGGCCGTCCGCGGCCGACGGGCAGCGGTGCACGAAGCCCCGCTGCTCGAGTCGCTTCACCACGTGCGAGAGCCGCGACAGCGAGCCGTTCGCGAAGCCGGCCAGGTCGCTCATCGGACGGGACCGCCCTGGCGACTCGGACAGCCCGGCCAGTACCAGGTACTCGAAGTGGCTCAGACCCGAGTCGCGCTGCAACTGGACGTCCAGCGCGGCGGGCAGCTTGAACATCAACCCGGCCAGCGTCATCCAGGCCTGCAACTCGTCCGGCTGCAGCCAGCGCACCTCGTCGTCCCCCACGGGACCATCGTATCTACAGGTACAGCCCGGTCTGGCCGTCCTCGAGGCGGCCGGCCGCGACCGCGTGCAGGTCGCGCTCGCGCAGCAGGACGTAGTCGTCGCCGCGGACCTCGACCTCGGCGCGGTCCTCCGGGTCGAACAGCACCCGGTCGCCGACCTCGACGGTCCTGACGTTGGCGCCGACGGCGACCACCTTCGCCCAGGCGAGCCGGCGGCCCATCTGCGCCGTGGCCGGGATCAGGATGCCGGCCGAGGACTTGCGTTCGCCCTCGGTCTCGAGGGCGACCAGCACCCGGTCGTGCAGCATCCGGATCGGCAGTTTGTCGTCGTCGACCCGCTTGCGAGGAGTCACCGGCGACCCACCAGCCGGCGGATCAGCAGCAGGACGGCGATGACTCCGACGGCCGCGCCACCGACCGCCACCAGCTTCTGGGTGCGCAGCTGACCGCGCTCGTCGAACACCTGCGCCTTGGCCTGCTCGACCTGCCGCCTGGCGACGTTCTTCGGGTGCGCCCGGTCGACCAACTCGTCCACGGTCGAGGCGAGTCGCGCGCGGGTGGCGGCGATGTCCGCCTCGATCTGCTCGGCGGTCCGAGCCTTCGTGTCCGACACCTGTCCGACGCTCCCTTCGACTGTTGCGGCCTTGCGGGCCTTCGCCGGGATGGCCCGGGAAGACCGTTCTGTTCACATCCTTGCAGGTCAGGCCTGCAGGTCCACGACCACCTTGATGTCGTCGGGCTCGCGGATCAGCGCGGACGGCCAGTCCGACAGCGGAACGGTCCGGGTGACCAGGCGTTCGAGCCAGTCCGGATCCGCCGCCCGCAGGACGTCCACCGCGTCGGCACAGTGTCGTTTGGCCGCGTTCACCGATCCGACCAGGACCGCGTTGCGGACCACCAACTGCCGGATCAACGCATCCATCCGTACGTCGATCGACGACGGCCCGGGCGAGATGCCGGTGAGGCACATGACTCCGGCCGGTGGCAGCAGGTTGGCGCAGTCCACCACCAACTGTCCCGCGCCGGTCGCCTCGATCACCACATCGGGAGTGACGTCCAGCTCTGCCAGATCGGTCAGATACTGCCCACCCAGGTCCCGCACCAACTGCGGCTTCGGCCCATCGGTCGCCCGGTCGAGTACATGGACGGTATGGCCGCGCTGGGCAGCGATCAGCGCAGCCAGCAGGCCGATCGGTCCGGCCCCGGTGACGAGCACGTGTTCGGGCCCAAACCACGAGCGGTCGCCGACCTGGTCGATCTGGTCCCATGCCTTGGTCAGGATGCTGGCCGGCTCCACGAGTACGCCGAGCAGGCCTAGCTCCGCGGGCACCGGCACCGCGTAGTACGGGTCGATGCGCCAGCGTTCCGCACCGTACCCGTCCATCTCCTTGATGCCGCGTTCGGTGTAGCGGCCGTTGCGGCAGAAGTCCCACTCGCCGCGTGCACAGGCCGGGCACGGGGCCGGATCGGGGCGGCGGACGATTCCCATCACCAGATCGCCGGCGCTGACGCCGGCACCCGGCGGCGCCTCCAGGACGCGGCCGAGCGACTCGTGGCCGATCACGAGCCGGTCCGCGCCGGGTCGGCCGGTACCGAACTCGCCGGCGACCATCTCGTGGTCGGTGCCGCAGATCCCGGCCAGCACACCCTCGACCAGGATCGAGCCGTCGCTGAGCGGCGGTTCGGAGACCTCTCCGAGAGAAGCAGAGTTCGCCTTGCCCGGTACGACCGTCATTGCCCGCATGCCGTCCACTCCACCCCGCGCGGAATGCTTCACGCAAGTTGCCCCGCCGCCCGCCGGGTTGTGACGCGAGCGGCTGGTGGGGCCGCTGAGACCGCCTGCGGGCGGCGGACCGGCGTACGGCAGAATGTCGGACAATCAACCGCGAGCGATGGGGGAACCCGATGTCCGAGCGTCTGACCGTCGGCGACACCGCACCCGACTTCACCCTCCCCGACGCCGACGGCAACGACGTCTCGCTGGCCGGCCTGCGCGGCAAGAACGTGATCGTCTACTTCTACCCAGCCGCGATGACGCCCGGGTGCACGAAGCAGGCCTGCGACTTCCGCGACTCGCTCGACTCCCTCGCGGCGCACGGGTACACCGTGCTCGGGATCTCCCCGGACAAGCCCGCCAAGCTGGCCAAGTTCCGCGAGCGCGACGGCGTCACCTTCCCGTTGCTGAGCGACCCGGACAAGACCGTGCTGACGGCGTACGGCGCCTTCGGCGAGAAGACCATGTACGGCAAGAAGGTGACCGGCGTGATCCGGTCGACCTTCGTGGTCGACCCGGACGGCAAGATCGCGGTCGCGCAGTACAACGTGAAGGCCACCGGCCACGTCGCCAAACTCCGTCGCGATCTCGGGCTCTGACGACCGGTTCCGAAAAGCCAACCTTTTCCCGAGCGGCCGCGTCCGTAGTACCGATCCTGTTTGTCAGGACATCGAGCGAAGGGAAACCCTCGACCGTTTCATGGGCCTGGTCCATGGAACGGTCGTTTGAGCGAACCGATTGATGTGATTTGGATCACACTCCGATCTCACCTGATCGGAGCGGCGAGGCTACCCTCCGTGAGCTTTTCGGGCTCCGCAGGGACGAGTAGTACTGCATCCCCATCCGGCGTTCAGTTGCAACCCTGCGTCCATGCCGTGAAGCCGGCCCGTGATCTTCGCCCTGACCAGTGCAAAGCGGGTAATCTGCGCCCGCAGTCTGCCTCTGGGAGGGAGGGACCTGCCGCGATGGGAAAACACTCCTCTGCGGTGACGAAAAGTAACAACAACCGTCGTCCGGTTTATCTGACCGCCGTCGGCCTACTGGTGCTGTCTTTGGGCGCCGTGTTTGTGGTCCGCTCCTTCGGATCGGAATCGGGTGCCGACGGGTTCCTGGGCGGTGGGTCGTGCGACGACCCGACCCAGATCCAGTTGCACACCACGCCCGAGATCCAGCCCCAACTGGAGGCAGCGGCCAAGTCGCTGGCCGCCAAGAAGGACAAGGACGCGCCCTGTCTGCAGTTCACGATCAGCCCGGTCAAGTCTTCGGTCGATGCGCGGACCATCGCCAACAAGGGTGACAGCACGCCCGACCTGTGGGTACCGGACTCGTCCGCATGGATCCCCCAGGCCGACGACGGCGACTCCATCCCGACCATCGTGGTCCCGTCCATCGCCACCTCACCTCTGGTCCTGGTCGGACGGAACGAGAACTTCGCCAACATCTCGTCCTGGCTGGGCGCCTTCGGGACCACCAAGCCGGCCCTGCTCGACCCGGGCAGTGAGTCGGCCGGCCTGCTCGCCTTGCTGGCAGTCGGTTCCGAACGGTCCAAGACGTCGGCCACCGACAGTCTGGTGTCCTCCGTGATGGTCCCGCTCGCCCAGCGGCTGGGTTCGATGGCCAAACCGTTCACCGACGTCGACGGCGTGTTCGGCCGGGCTGCCGCGGAGAACAGCCAGGTCGTCGTACCGGCCTCGGAGCAGGCGTTCGTCAAGTACCAGGATGAGCACCCGGACGCCGAACTGAAGGCCGTCGTACCGCAGACCGGGACGCTGGTGTTCGACTACCCGATCGCGGTGACCAGCAAGGCCGACAACAACCAGGTCATCACCGAGGCGGCCAAGTCGCTCGCCGCGGAGATGCTGACGGATGCGGCCGACCAGGCCCGGGACGACGCCGGCTTCCGTGACGGGCTGCTCAGCCCGCTCACCGGCGGCCGGGGTGTCGGCGACATCATCCAGCTCACCAAGCCGACGCCCAGCGCGGTCGACAAGGCACTGCTGGACTGGACCCGGCTGTCGCTGACGGCGCACTCGCTGGCCGTGATCGACGTGTCCGGCTCGATGAACGAGAAGGTCGGCGACAAGACCCGGATGCAGCTCACCATCGCTGCCGCCCAACAGGGTCTCGGGCTGTTCCCGGACAACGCGGCGCTCGGGTTGTGGACGTTCTCGACCAACATCGGCCCGTCGCATGCCGCCTATCGGCAACTGGTCCCGATCCGGAAGCTGAACAAGGCGCAACGGAACACGATCATCGCCACCCTGCAGCAGCAGAAGGCGATTCCCAACGGTGGCACCGGACTGTACGAGACGGCGATCGCCGCGGTCCGCGCCGTGAAGGAGAACTTCGACTCCAGTGCCGTCAACGCCGTCATGATCTTCACCGACGGCAAGAACGACGATCCGAACGGACTGACCCTGACCCAGGCGATCCGCCAACTGGAGAGCCTGCGCGACCCGGCCCGCCCGGTCCGGATCATCGCGCTCGGCATGGGGCCTGACGTGGACGGCAACGAGCTCGGCCAGCTGGCCGCGGCCACCGGCGGTCTCAGCTACGTTGCCCGCAACCCCGGCGACCTGCAAGGCGTGTTCATCAACGCGCTGCAGAGTCGCTGAGCGATCTCGCAGACCTGCTCCCTAAGATGTCTTGGGGAGCAGGTCTCCCGAGCCAGAGTGGTGGAATGGCAGACACGCCGGCTTTAGGTGCCGGTGCCCTTTGGGTGTGAGGGTTCGAGTCCCTCCTCTGGCACCTTCGTCGTACTGCGGGGAGATTTCCCCACGCGGGCTCCTCCGTCGCCCGCTCCCGCCCACCCCTGGTCGCGGCTCCTCCGTCGCCGCTCGAAAGCACTTCGACAGACGGCTCCTGGTCCTGAGCAACCAAGGACACCCACGCAACTCCTGCGTCGTTGCTCCCGCCCACCCGTGGTCGCCGGCTCCTCCGTCGCCTGCTTGAAGCGCTCGGCGTCGAGGTCTGCACAGCATCTGACAACTCTTTGCGCGGAGTCCTCATCGCAGATGCCCTCTGCACACAGCAGTTCGGTCACAGTCACCACCGCTTGAGCACTGGGCGCCGCCTTCGAAGGCGCACCTACATCTCCGCGACGAAAGAGCCGCGACCACGCGCACGTGAGAGCAGCGGCGAACGAGCCGCGCGGCGCGCAACAGTCGCGGCGATCGGGTGTTCGGCACCGGCTGCTCGACGACCTTGCCCTCGATCAGGCGGCCGACGCGGACCACTTCGCCGCTCCGGGAAGCCAGTGAGTTGGCGCGGTTGCTCGCGCTCGGATACGAGCCGGATGAGACGGCGCGCCTACACCTGAGCGGCGACGAAGGAGCCGCGACCAGGGGCGGGCGGGAGCGGCGACGGAGGAGCCGCGTGGGGATGTCCGATCAGAGGGTCTCGAGGTACGCCGTACCGCGCGGGCTCAGTTCGTAGCCGACTTCGAGGCTGTAGGTCAGGCCCAGGTTCTTGAGTTTGCGGACGTCGAGTTTGAAGCCTGCTGTGTCGCGGCCTACCTCGGCGGCGAGGTCGCCGGCGCGGATGTGGGGTTTGGCCTGGATCTGGCGGAGGGTCGCGGTGGTCCAGGCGCCGTGGCGGCTGAGTTCGTCGAGCTTGGCCAGCCGGGCGCGGAGGTCCTCGAGATCGGACGGCGAGAGATCCGCTGAGGCGGCCAGTTCTTCGCGCGGGTCCGGGCCTTCGACGAGGTGGAAGCGGATCAGGAAGGTCGGCCAGTCCTCGTTGCCACGGAGCCGGCGGCGGACGTCCTTGGCGTTGCCGCGGTCGGCGGCGATCACGTCGGGGTCGTTGTCGGCGAGCAGGTCGGGGTTGATCTGGCTGACGCTGTCGATCTCGATCCGGCCGGCGTTGGTCCGGTACACGCGGCCGGCCACCACCCGCGGCTCGGCCCAGCGCCGGTACGCCGAGGTGATGCGTCCCTCGGCGACTCCGTCTCGATCCGGTCCGGCGAACAACATCTCAGGCTCCCAGTGCTTTGGCGACGATCGGGGCCAGCGCCCGCAGCGCCTTGCCCCGGTGACTGATGGCGTCCTTCTCCTCGATCGACAGCTCGGCCGTGGTCCGGTCGTAGCCCTCGGCCTGGAACAGCACGTCGTACCCGAAACCGCCGGTACCGCGCAGTTCGCGGATCACCGAGCCGCGCATCTCGCCGCGAACGATCTCGTCCTCGGCACCCGGCCGGCAGAACGCGATGGCCGCGACGAAGGAGGCGCCGCGGCGTTCGTCCGGGACATCTTCCAGCTGCCCGAGGAGCAGGAGGTTGTTCGCGTGGTTGTCCTTCAACGGACCGGACCAGCGGGCCGACAGTACGCCGGGCATCCCGTTCAGCGCGTCGACGCAGATTCCGCTGTCGTCGGCGATCGACGGCAGCCCGGTCGCAGCGAGTGCGGCGTGCGCCTTGAGCAGAGCGTTGCCCTCGAACGTCGGCTCCGTCTCGGGCGGTTCCTCGTACGGCGTGACGTCGGCGAGCCCGAGCACCTCGATGCCGGGCACGATCGGGGTGAGGATGCGGCGCAACTCCTCGAGCTTCTTCTGGTTGTTCGATGCCAGTAGCACCTTGCTCACGCGAGCGCCTCCTGCTGCAGCTTGGTGAGCTCGGCGCACCCGGCCGAACCGAGCTCGAGCAACGCGTCGAGTTCGGCGCGATCGAACGGCGCGCCTTCGGCCGTACCCTGCACCTCGATGAACTTGCCGTCGCCGGTGAGCACCAGGTTCATGTCGGTCTCGGCCCGGACGTCCTCTTCGTAGCAGAGGTCGAGCATCGGGGCGCCGTCGATGATCCCGACGGACACCGCGGAGACCGAGCCCGTCAACGGTTCGCCCTTCAGCGCCTTGCGGTCGCGCAGGAACGACACGGCGTCCGCGAGCGCGACGTACGCGCCGGTGATCGCCGCCGTCCGGGTGCCGCCGTCGGCCTGCAGTACGTCGCAGTCGAGCAGGATCGTGTTCTCACCGAGCGCCTTGTAGTCGATCACGGCGCGCAGGGACCGGCCGATCAGCCGGGAGATCTCGTGCGTACGGCCGCCGATCCGGCCCTTCACCGACTCACGGTCCGAGCGGGTGTTGGTCGACCGCGGCAGCATCGCGTACTCCGCGCTCACCCAGCCCAGCCCCGAACCCTTGCGCCAGCGCGGTACACCCTCGGTGACGCTGGCCGCACACAGCACCCGGGTCTTGCCGAACTCGACCAGCACCGACCCCTCGGCATGGTCGAGCCACTTCCGGGTCAGGGTCACCGGCCGGAGCTGATCAGGTGTACGTCCATCGATACGAGCCATGCCCGAAACCCTAAGCCTGAACCTCCTGTACCTCCGCATCGGCGGCGGGACGGACGTGGGTGAGGGCCATGTGGGCGGCCCAGGGGGCCAGATCTCGGGCGCGGCGAGCCAGCCAAGGGGTGCCTTCTCGGAGCATCCACAGGGTGTCTGCCCACTTGGACGGCGTATCCCCGGCGCAGTCCAGGGCGGGCGGCACAGCGATCCGTACGCCGTGGCGCTGCAACTCATCGGCGAAGGCACGTGCCAGTCGCCGGTGCCCGCGTTCGCCGGGATGCAGGCGATCAACGCTCCAGAAGTCGCGCCGGTAGACCTCGGGGTAGCCGGCCATGTCGATCCGAATCCCGCCGAACCGGGCGAAGAGTTCGTCGTACGCCAGATTCACCTGCTCGATCCGCTGCCACAACGGCCGCCGCAGCCACGAAGGCAGGCCGAACACCTGACCGTGATCGTGGAAGCGGACCGTCAGCAGCAGCGCACCGCGCGTCGTCAACTGCTCCCCGCAGTACTGCAGGCAGTCGCGGATCTCACGGGCATCGAAGGTCGAGCGGAGCGTGTCGTTGATCCCGACGATCACTGAGGCAACGTCGATCGGACCGGAGCCGCTCGCTGGGAGTTGCTCCGCGGCGACCATCGGTGCGGTGGCACCGCTGGTGGCGAAGTTGGCGAACGTCACACGGTGGGAGCTGCCCAGGGAGTCGGCGAGCAGCGAGGCCCAGCCTCGCCACCCCTCCCCCGGGCGCGCGCCGGCACCGGAAAGATCGGTCGTACTGCCGTTCATCGGGTCTCCGACGCCCACGGTCGTCGAGTCGCCCAGTGCCACATAGTGGAGGCTCACGTTCCGCCATGGTGACGGGCCAGAACAAGGGATGGGCGCAGCTCAGATGGCCGGTTGGTGGACGCCACCTGATGAGCCGGGTGTTGAAGAGCGCAACTGTCCAGACATAGGCTTAAACAAACACCTACGTGCAGGAGTTGCCTGATTATGACTGATCTTCGGTTCGGCGTGGTGGGACTCGGTGCCCGCAGCGGGATCGCCCGGCATGCGCACCAGCCCGGCCAGGGCTCGGCGATCGTCGCCGTCTGCGACCCGGTCGGCGCCCAGCAGCAGGCCGCCCTCGACAGCTACCCCGAGGCGAAGGCGTACGGCGACCACAAGGAACTGCTCGACCTCAACCTCGACGGCGTCTTCCTGACCACGCCCGACGACCTCCACGAGGATCCAGCGATCGACTTCCTCCAGGCCGGCGTCGCCGTGTTCGTGGAGAAGCCGTTGGCGATCACCACGGCCGGGTGCGACCGGGTGCTGCAGGCGGCGTACGACAGCGGCTCGCGCCTGTACGTCGGGCACAACATGCGCCACATGCCCGTCGTACAGACGATGCGGGAGCTGATCCAGTCGGGCGCGATCGGTGAGGTGAAGACGATCTGGTGCCGGCACTTCGTCGGGCACGGCGGCGACTTCTACTTCAAGGACTGGCACGCCGACCGGCGCCGGACCACCAGCCTGCTGTTGCAGAAGGGTGCCCACGACATCGATGTGATGCACTGGCTGGCCGATGGTTACACGACCAGGGCGAACGCGCTCGGCGGACTGGTCCTGTACGGCGGGATCGAGGACCGCCAGGATCGCTCGGGCCAGCGGTTCGCCGACTTCGTCTCCGAGGACAACTGGCCACCCTTGGAGCAGAAGGGTCTCGCGCCGGTGCTGGACGTCGAGGACCTGTCGATGGCGAATCTCCAACTGGACAACGGGGTTTTCCTCACCTACCAGCAGTGCCACTTCACCCCGGACTACTGGCGCAACTACACGGTGATCGGCACGGCCGGGCGGCTGGAGAACTTCGGCGACGGTCCGGGCGGTGTCGTGAAGGTGTGGAACAGCCGACGGTCCGGTTACCGCGAGGACGCCGACATCGTGGTCGAGATCCCGAGCGCGGACGGCGGGCACGCGGGCGCGGATCCTCGCCTGGTGGCGGAATTCGTCAACTTCGTTCGCGACGGCGGCACGACCATCACCTCGCCGATCGCGGCCCGCGCGGCCGTTGCCGCCGGCCACGCCGCCACCACGTCCCTGCGCTCCAACGGCGCTCCGGTCGACATCCCGGCACTGGACCCGGCACTGATCGAGTACTTCGACCGTGGCCAGTCCCGGCCCTAGCTGATCAGCTCGGTAAGGACTGCTCGTACGGCGTCCGGTCGCTCGCGGTAGAGCGAGTGGCCGGCGCCTTCGATCAGCCGGAACTCGTGCTGGGCAACGTGCCCGGCCAGTTCCCGTACTGCGCTTGCCGGGCGCGGGTCGCCGTCGCCGTGCACGAACCACACCGGCGCGGTGACGGCAGCCGCAGTACGAGCGCGGTCTTCGTCGGACCAGGCGTTGGTCTCGGCGTTGATCGCGCGATTGGCCGCGAAGTTGATCGGATACGGAGCGGCCGCATCCTCCAGGGCCCATCCCCAGGCACGCTCACGATCGGCGTGATCGGTGAACCAGGACAGCGCGCGGAACTCCGTTTCCTCTTCCTGCGTTCGCTTTCTGCCGACCAGTTGCTCGAGCCGCGCGGCCTGTGAGGGCGTCATCCGGCGCAGTTGCTCCGCCTCGGCCTGAGCCAGCCAGTCACCCGCCCCGGCGCCGCCGAGGTAGCCGACCCGCAGAACGCTGTCCGGGTACGCCGCCGCGTAGGTCAGCGCCAGCGTGGCGCCGAACGAGTGGCCGATGACAACGATCTTCTCGTGACCCCAATGCAGCCGCAGTTCCTCGATGTCGTCCTGCAGCCGCCGCATCGACTGATCGTCCGACGGGCCGGAACCACCGCAGCCCCGCTGATCGAACCGATGCACGACTGTCCGGTCGTCGATCAACCTCGCGATCGGCTCCAGGTAGTCCCACAGGCCGGGGCCGCCGTGCAGAAGAACGACAGGCGGCGCGGCGGACGGCGTACCGGTTGTCATTGTGCGCAGGCGTACGCCGTCCGACAGCTCGACGTCCATCAGATCTCGAAGACGGCGTTCGGCGTCGCGACCAGGACCTCGCCCGGGAAGGTGCGGCGAGCACCTTCCGCCTGGACCAAGCGGTTGAACCAGGGTGGGACATGGGTGATGACGAGCCGCTTCACTCCCGCGCGCTTGGCGTGCTCGCCGGCGTCGGCGGGAGTGAGGTGGAGGTCGACCGGATTGTTCGGGTCGTCGTCCTTGAGGGCAGCCTCCGACAGCAGCAGATCGGCACCGCGGGCGAACTCGATCAGTGCGTCGTTCGGCCCGGTGTCGCCGGTGAAGACGAGGGCTTTGTTGCCGTGTTCAACCCTGATCGAGTACGCCGGCACCGGGTGGACCGCCGATATCGTGCGGACGGTGAAGGGGCCGATCTGCTGGATCTCCTGCCAGACGTGGAATTCCAGCTCCTCCTCCATCCCCGGATCCTCGGGAAGGTCGTAGGCAAGCGCCATCCGGGCGGCCGTGCCGGGCGGGCCGAAGACCGGGATGCGGGGGAACGGCGAGGCAGGCGAGTACTTCGCCGAGACGTAGAGCCCGCACAGATCCATGCAGTGGTCGGGATGCAGGTGGGACAGGCCGATCGCGCCGATCTCGGGCACGCTCAGATGCCGTTGCAGTGCGCCCAATGCGCCGCTGCCCAGGTCGAGCACGAGCTGGAATCCGTCCGCACTGACCAGATAGCTCGAGGCGGGCGAGTCCGGTCCGGGGACTGACCCGGAGCAGCCGAGCACGGTGAGCTTCATACCTTGAACATTACCGGCGGGTTGACCGCTTCGCAGACGACATCAGGGCGTACCGGTGCCGTGGACAACAGAACGGGCAGCCGCCGATGCGAGCTGCATCACACCCACCTCCGCGTGTCTACCGAACCCAGGCGAACTGGTCGACCCCGGACAGCACCGGACCGAGGAACCGCGAGCCGATCGCCGCGAACTCGGCCGGATTGCCGGTGGTCACGAACCGGTGCTGCGGGGCGGGCAACGTGCCGTCCCGTAACAGCCCGCTCTTCGTGAGGACGCCGTACACGTCCTTCGCGCACTCCTCGGCGCTGCTCACCAGGCTGACCTCGTCGCCCATCACGTACGAGATGACGCCGGTCAGCAACGGGTAGTGGGTGCAACCGAGGATGAGTGTGTCGACGCCGGCCTCGACCAGCGGATCGAGATACTCGTGGGCCGCCGCGAGCAGCTCCGGGCCGGAGGTCACCCCGGCCTCGACGAAGTCCACGAAACTCGGGCACGCCTGGGTGAGCAGGTCCACCTGCGGCGCGGCCGCGAACGCATCCTCGTAAGCGAGTGAGGACGCCGTGGCACGGGTGCAGATCACGCCGACGTGATTGTTGCGGGTGGCAGCGACCGCGCGACGGGCCGCCGGCAGGATCACCTCCACCACCGGTACGTCGTACCGCTCGCGGGCGTCGCGGAGCATCGCGGCGCTGGCCGAGTTGCAGGCGATCACGAGCATCTTCACGCCGCCCTCGACCAGGTGGTCCAGGCACTCCAGCGCGTACTCCCGGACCTCGGCGATCGGCTTCGGACCGTACGGCTGGCGGGCCGTGTCGCCCAGGTAGAGGATCGGCTCGTGCGGCAACTGGTCGAGCACCGCGCGTGCCACGGTCAGCCCGCCGAAGCCGGAGTCGAAGATGCCGATCGGTGCGTCTGCCACAGCTCGAACCCTAGCCGGGACCGCCGACAGGTCCGGCAGCGGGCAACCGAGTTGGTGAGGCTAACCTGAGAACGGAAACGACACGCCGGAGTTGTCCACATCTTTACTCCCAGGAATTGCATTGTGACGTGACCCAGGCCACTCTTAACGGATGTGTTTCCAACCGCCCCTTGCGATGCCATGAATTTGGCAGTCCAGTTCGCGGTGGCTTTGAGTTCCACCGCCGCACCGAATCCGCAACCGAGCACCAACGCCGCGGCCGCAGGGCACGCCGCCGGCCAGGCCGCGGAAACGACCTCGGGCAGTACCGCGGCAGACATCGGCTCGGCCCTCGGGCCGACCGGGATGCTGCTCCTGCTCGCGATCGCCGTCTTTGCCGTCTACGTCATCTCGCTCTCGCTGCACCCGAACGCCAAGTGCGGGCGCTGCAACGGGGCCGGACGGCACAAAGGCACCATCTTCACCTACGCCCAACGCCCCTGCAGCAGCTGCAAGGGCCGCGGCACTCATCCCCGGCTAGGACGAAAGCTGCTGTTCAAACAGTCCACCTGACCCGGTAGCAGTTCCGGCAGGCGCCCCGCCCGGCGCCCGCTCCGGCGCGCCGAATTCTGTCGGCGGCCCTGGGTACGTTGACGGTCATGGGCGTGATCCGGATTGTGCGGGCCAGGGAGAACAACCTCCGCGACGTCTCGATCGAGCTGCCGAAGCAGCAGCTGATCGTGGTCACCGGCGTGTCCGGCTCCGGCAAGTCCTCGCTGGTCTTCGACACGATCGCCGCCGAGGCGCAACGCCAGCTGAACGAGACGTTCACGACCTTCATCCGCAACCGCCTGCCGCAGTACGGCGAGCCCGACGCCGACGCGATCGAGAACCTCTCGCCGGCGATCGTGGTGGCCCAGCGCCGCCTCGGTGGCAACGCGCGGTCCACCGTGGGCACCGTCACCGACATCCACCCGCTGCTCCGGCTGCTCTTCTCCCGGCACGGCGAGCCGCACGTCGGCTATTCGAACCGGTTCTCCTTCAACGATCCGGCCGGGATGTGCCTGACCTGCCAGGGCACCGGCGTGAGCGCCACCCTGGACGAGGACGCCTTCCTCGATCGCGACAGGTCCCTCGACGAAGGCGCCTTCCGGCACCCGAGCTTCGCCGTCGGCCGCTGGTACTGGAAGTACTACGCCGAGTCCGGCCTCTTCGACACCGGCAAGCCGCTCGGCAAGTACTCCGCGCGCGAGTGGGAGACGCTGCGCCGCGGTGCCCGGGCCGACGATCCGCTGCCCGATACCCCGAGCGACTTCGAGGGTGTCATCGACAGGTTCCACCGGTTGTTCCTGCGCAAGGACGTCACGAAGATGTCCGCGGCGAACCGGGCGGTGTTCGAGCGGCTGGTCAGCTCGGGCACCTGTCCGACCTGCCACGGCGGACGGCTGAACGCCGAGGCGCTCGGCTGCCGGATCGACGGCCGCAACATCGCCGAGTTCGCCGCCCTCGACGCCGACGAACTGCTCGAGGTGATCGCGCCGATCGACAGCCCGGTGGCCGCGAGCCTGCGGGACCGGCTCGGCAACCTGGTGACCATCGGGCTCGGCTACCTCAGCCTCGATCGGCAGACCACCACCCTGTCCGGCGGCGAGTCCCAGCGGATCAAGATGGTCCGGCACCTCGGCAGCAGCCTCGGCGACATGCTCTACATCTTCGACGAGCCGACCGCGGGCCTGCATCCCGGCGACGTCGAGCGGTTCGCGGCGCTGCTGCGCAAACTGCGGGACAAGGGCAACACGGTGCTGGTCGTCGAGCACGACCGCGACGTGATCGAGATCGCCGACCATGTCGTGGACGTCGGCCCCGGCGCGGGTCCGTCGGGCGGCGAGATCGTCTACCAGGGCGAGGTTGCCGGACTGCGTACTGCGGACACGGCGACCGGACGGTGCCTGGGCGAGCCCACGAAGCTGAACCGTACGCCGCGGCGGCCGACGGGGGCGCTGACGATCACCGATGCGAGCGCGCACAACCTGCGCGACCTCACCGTGGACATCCCGACCGGCGTGCTGACCGTGGTGACCGGCGTGGCCGGTTCGGGCAAGAGCAGCTTGGTGAACGACGAGTTGACCAAGCAGCATCCGGGTGCGGTGGCGATCGACCAGAGCCAACTGTCCGGCAACCGCCGGTCCACGCCTGCGACGTACACGGGGATCATGGACGAGCTCCGGCGGCTCTTCGCCGAGGCGAACGCCGTCAGCGCGGCGCTGTTCAGCTCCAACTCCGAGGGCGCCTGCCCCAACTGCCGCGGGCTCGGCTTCGTCTACACCGAGCTCGCGTTCATGGACGATCTGAAGTCGCTGTGCGAGGTGTGCGGCGGCAAGCGCTATACACCCGAGGTGCTCGGCTACGAGCTCGACGGCCGGACCATCACCGATGCGCTGGAGCTGACCGTCGGTGAAGCACCCGGCGTGTTCCCGAGCGAGACCGTGGAGCGCGTGCTTGGCGCACTGAACGACGTCGGCCTCGGCTACCTCAAGCTGGGCCAGCCACTGAACACGTTGTCCGGCGGCGAATCCCAGCGGGTGAAGCTGGCCACCGAGCTGCGGACGCCGGCGAAGGTGTACGTGATGGACGAGCCGACGACCGGGCTGCACATGGCCGACGTCGCCCAGCTGCTCGGCATCATCGACCGGCTGGTCGACGACGGCAGCACGGTGATCGCGATCGAGCACAACCTGGACGTGATCGCGAGCGCCGACTGGATCATCGACCTCGGCCCGGGCGCGGGCCACGCCGGCGGCCGTCTCCTGTTCGAAGGCACTCCGGCCGAGCTACTCGACCACGCCGACTCCCGCACCGCCGAACACCTCCGGCGCGCGGTCGCCTGAGCTCAGGCCCAGAGCTGGCCCTCGAGGCGGTCCTCGGCCTCGTCGATGGTGCCTTCGTAGGCGCCGGTGGACAGGTACTTCCAGCCGCCGTCGGCGACGACGAACGCGATGTCCGCGATCTGCCCGTCCCGGACGCACTTGGCCGCCTGGCCGAGGGCGGCGTGCAGGATCGCCCCGGTCGAGATGCCGGCGAAGATGCCCTCGTTGTCGAGCAGCTCGCGGACCCGGCGTACGGCGTCCCGCGGGCCGACCGAGAACCTGGCGTCGATCAGCGACGCGTCGTACAGCTCGGGGACGAAGCCCTCGTCGAGGTTGCGCAGGCCGTAGACGAGCTCGCCGTACCGCGGTTCGGCGGCGACGATCCGGACCCCTGGCTTGTGCTCACGGAAGAACCGGCCGGCGCCCATCAGCGTGCCGGTGGTGCCCAGCCCGGCGACGAAGTGCGTCACCGACGGCAGGTCGGCGAGGATCTCGCGGGCCGTGCCGTCGTAGTGCGCGGCCGCGTTAGAGGGGTTGCCGTACTGGTAGAGCATCACCCAGTCCGGGTGGTCCTCGGCGACCTGCTTGGCCACCCGGACCGCTTCGTTCGACCCGCCCGCGGCCGGCGAGGAGATGATCTCGACGCCCCACATCCGCAGGATCTGCCGGCGTTCCTCGGAAGTGTTCTCCGGCATCACGCAGACCATCCGGTAGCCGCGCAGCTTGGCCGCCATCGCCAGCGAGATCCCGGTGTTGCCGGAGGTGGGCTCGAGGATCGTGTTGCCGGGCCGGAGCCGGCCGTCCTTCTCGGCGTCCAGCAGCATCCGCAGCGCGGCCCGGTCCTTGATCGAGCCGGTCGGGTTGTGGTCCTCCAGCTTGGCCCACAACCGGACGTCGGCCGACGGGGACAGCTTGGGCAGCCCGACCAGCGGCGTACCTCCGACCGAGTCGAGCAGGCTGTCGAAGCGCATACTCAGCCGCCGGCGACAGCCGGCAGTACGACGACCACGTCGCCGTCCTTGACCTCGGTCTTCAGGCCGCCGGTGAAGCGCACGTCCTCGTCGTTGACGTACACGTTGACGAACCGGCGCAACTCCTCCGGCTCACCCTCGACGATGCGCTCCTTCAGCCCAGGGTGGTGGGCGTTCACGTCGTCGATGAACTCGGCCAGCGTGCTGCCGTCGCCGCTGACCGCCTTCTCACCACCGGTGTAGGTGCGCAGAATCGTCGGTACGCGCAACTCGATCGCCATCTCAGATTTCTCCTGTGTTGTAGTCCGCCACGACCTGGATCTCTTCCTCGGTCACTTCGCCGTCGACGATCCGGTAGGACCGGAATTCGACCGGGCCGTCGAACGACGGCTGGTCCGCACCGTCCCTGGTGGAGACCAGGACGTAGTGCGCGTTCGGCTCCTGCGCCAGGTTGATGTCGGTGCGCGAAGGGTAGGCCTCGGTGGCCGTGTGCGAGTGGTAGATCACCACCGGCTCCTCGTCCCGGGAGTCCATCTCCTTGTACAGGCGGAACAGATCGCCGGAGTCGAACTCGTAGAACGTCGGTGACATCGCCGCGTTCAGCATCGGGATGAACCGGGCCGGCCGATCGCTTCCCGCCGGCCCGGCGACCACGCCACACGCCTCGTCCGGGTGGTCCCGGCGGGCATGAGCCACGATCGCGTCGTACGTCGCGGTGTCGATGATGAGCACACCTCAACGGTACGGCGGCCGCCGGACCGACCCGGCCAACGCCGAAGTCGGTCCAGCATGTGGACAACTACCAGCGGTCGTGCACCTGCGGGCGGATCAACTCGTCGTACACAGCCCGTACTGCGGCCAGCTGGTCGCCGGTCAGCGGGGTGAGTTCCGCCGCTCCGACGTTGCCGGCCACCTGCTCGGGGTTGCGGGCGCCGGGGATGACGACGGAGACGCCCGGCTGGTCGATGATCCAGCGCAGGGCGAACTGGGCCATCGTCGCGCCTTCGGGCACCAGCGGCCGGAGCCGGCGGACCGCTTCGAGGCCGGTCTCGAAGTCGACGCCCGAGAAGGTCTCGCCGACGTCGAACGCCTCGCCCTTGCGGTTGTAGTTGCGGTGGTCGTCGGCGCCGAAGGTGGTGTTCTCGTCGTACTTGCCGGACAGCAGCCCGCTGGCCAGCGGGACCCGGGCAATGATGCCGACCCCGGCCTCGGCGGCGGCCGGGAGCACCTCGTCGAGCGGCTTCAACCGGAACGCGTTGAGGATGATCTGGACGCTGGCCACGTTCGGCCGGGCGATCGCGGTGAGCGCCTCCGCGCAGGTCTCCACGCTCACGCCGTACGCCGCGATGCGCTTCTCCTGCACGAGAGTGTCGAGCGCGTCGAAGACGGCGTCGGTGGAGTACACCTCGGTCGGCGGGCAGTGCAGCTGGACCAGGTCGATGGTGTCGACGCCGAGGTTCTCGCGGGACCGGTCGTTCCAGGCGCGGAAGTTGTCCAGGGTGTAGTTCTCGGGCTTCTGCTCCACCCGGCGGCCCATCTTGGACGCGACAGTGAGCCCTTGGTGCTCCTTCAGCAGCTTCCCGACGATCCGCTCACTCCGGCCGTCGCCGTACACGTCCGCGGTGTCGATGAAGGTGACGCCACCGTCCACGGCAGACCGCAGTACGGCGAGTGCCTCGTCCTCCCCCACCTCGCCCCAGTCGGCTCCGAGCTGCCAGGCCCCCAGCCCGACCACGCCGACTTCCCGCCCAGTACGCCCAAGAATCCGCTTCTCCATGGACCACAGACTATGCGCCCGGACGAGCCGTGGATCGGGACGTTCGGCGGCCCGCCTCGGGGCCTAGGGCCCTGAGAAGGTCCTGATCCGGAATCCACCGTGAAAGTATGAGCACTTCGTCGAGTAGCCGGCACGAGCCGCCACGCGGACGCCGTCACCTCGCAGTCGTCGTCGCCGCCGTCGTCACGATCCTCATCGTCATCGGCGGCACCGCCCTGCTGGTCCTGCGGAACCACGATTCCGCACCGGCCGGCCCCGGCACCACGGCGTCACCGACGAGTACGGCACCGTCCGTCTCACCCAGTACGACGCCGCCGACGGTCACCCCGTCGACGCCAACTCCTGACACCACCACGCCGAGCACCACGCCGAGCACGCCGAGCGAACGAGCGAGCGCGCTTCGAGCCCTCACGCCCTTCCTGACAGCCGCGGCGAAGCTCGACCGTCAACTCCAGGAGGCGGCAGCCGCCATCAACGGCGCCGGACCGCCGTGGACCACGATCACGCCGGCCGTCGCGGCCAAGGTCCGGGCCGCCGACCTCAAGCCGGTGGCTCGCCGGATCCCGGCCGGCCTCCCGCCGAGCCTCCAGCAGGCCGTCGTGCTCGTCTACAGCGACCTGTCGTCGCGGCGGCACGCCATCAGCTCGTTCGAGATCGTCGGTCCGTTCCAGCCACCGCTGTCAGCGGGCGAGACGCCGACCCAGGTCGGCCTGCAGCAGATCCGCAACGGGCACGCCGCCGCGGTCCGCTTCGACGGTGATCTCGCCGCGGCCCGGTCGCTCGCGGCGGCGACCCCATCGATCGGCAAATACCCGGCGAGTTCCCGCAAGCACGCCGAAGTCTTGCTGCTCGTGCGGTACGCCGAACTCGCGAACGGCGGATGCGACACCCACGGCGGGGCTGTGCTGACCAGGCTGCCCGTCATCAAGTGGCTGGAGGTCCCGTCGGTAGGAACCTACTGGACCACGAACGGCACGATCAACGGCCTCGAGTTCACCGCGAAGTTCACCGGCAGCTGGCACATCGAGCTACTGGCCTGCTGATCAGCGCATGTTGTGCAGCATGGCCGACTGGAGATAGCCGAGCCAGTCGTACAGGTCGTAGGTCAGGCGGCGCGGGTCGTCCTCGGGGAGTTTTTCCCAGACGGCGTAGTCGTCTTCCTTGATGTCCAGGCGGGTGCCGATCGCCAGCCGGAGGTCGTTGAGGGCGCGGAGCCAGGAGAGCTGGTCTTCGCCTTCGAGGGTGATGCCGTCGTCGGCCGTAGACGACTCCAGGGCCGCGAGCACGCGCTTGGCGTCGCCCGCCTTCGTGTCGCGCAGCCCGCGCTCGGTGAACCGGCGGAACTCGGCCGACGCGTTGTCGTCCGAGGAGTACGCGTCCGGCAGCAGCCGCTGCAGTACGACGTCCTCCGGCGGCGAGGTCGGCCCGTCGTTGTCGAGCAGGGCCGCCAGCGGGTCGCTGGACTCGGTCGCGCGCGGCGGCATCCCGTCGTACAGGAGTTCGACCAGGTTGCGCAGCAGGTTGGCCAGGATGTCGGCCTCGTGCTCGGCGAAGGTGACGATCACGGTCTTCTTGCGCTTACGGAACCTCGTCACGACTTCTCGCAGGTGGCCCACAGGCCGTAGGTGTGCATGGCTTCGACGTCGCGCTCCATCGCCTCGCGGTTGCCGTTCGAGACCACCGACTTGCCCTCCTCGTGCACCTGCATCATCAGCTTCTCCGCCTTGGCCTTGGAGTAGCCGAAGTAGGTCTGGAACACGAACGTGACGTAGTCCATCAGGTTGACCGGGTCGTTCCAGACGATGGTCACCCACGGAGGGCTCAACTCGATCGCCTCGTCGACTTCGGGGCTGTCGAGTTCGCTCGGTGCGGTGGTCACTTACCCATTCTCTCCATCATCGGATCCCGGCTCGCAATAGGCTGCACTTGTGACTAGCACAGGGGACGCGTCCACGGCGCTACTGACGGACCATTACGAGCTGACCATGCTCCAGGCCAGCCTTGCCGACGGTACGGCACATCGCCGCTCGGTCTTCGAGCTGTTCGCGCGCCGCCTGCCGGACGGCCGCCGGTACGGCGTGGTGGCCGGCGTGAACCGGCTGCTGGACGCCCTGGAGCGGTTCCGGTTCGACGAGCAGGCGATCGCGTTCCTGCACGACCGGGCCGTCGTCGACCAGGCTACCTGCGACTGGCTGGCCTCCTACCGGTTCAGCGGCGACATCAGCGGGTACGCCGACGGCGAGATCTTTTTCCCCGGCTCACCGGTGCTGGTGGTGGAGTCCAGCTTCGCCGAGGCGGTGCTGCTGGAGACCGTGTTCCTGTCGATCCTGAACCACGACTCCGCGGTCGCCTCGGCCGCGTCCCGGATGACCTGGTGGGCCGGCGGCCGGCCGTGTATCGAGATGGGTTCGCGCCGCACCCACGAGGAAGCGGCCGTCGCCGCCGCGCTGGCGGCGTACATCGCGGGCTTCGCCACCACCTCCAACCTGGAGGCCGCCCGGCGGTTCGGCATCCCGAGCGCCGGTACGGCGGCGCACTCGTTCACCCTGCTGCACGACTCCGAGCGGGACGCCTTCGTCTCCCAGGTCGATGCCCTCGGCAAGGGAACGACGCTGCTGATCGACACCTTCGACCTGACCGAGGCCGTCAAGACCGCGATCGACATCACCGGGCCCGAGCTCGGGGCGGTCCGGCTCGACTCCGGCGACCTGCCTTCGCTGGCCGGGCAGGTCCGCGAGCAGCTCGACGCGCTCGGCGCGACGAAGACCAGGATCATCGTGACCAGCGACCTGGACGAGTTCCAGATCGCCGCGCTGGCGCCGGCCGCGGTCGACGGGTACGGCGTCGGCACGTCGCTGGTGACCGGCAGCGGCTACCCGACCTGTGGTTTCGTCTACAAACTGGTGGCGCGCGAGGACGCGAGCGGCGAGCTGACCCCGGTGGCGAAGAAGAGCCCGGACAAGATCTCCATCGGCGGCCGCAAGTACGCGTTGCGCCGCCGGTCCGACGCCGGTGTCGCCGAGCTGGAGCTGATCGGCGTCGGGCAGCCCCCGGTCGACGACGGCGACGACCGGGAGCTGCTGAAACCGCTGGTCGAGGGCGGCAAGATCATCGGCCGGACGACGCCGGCCGAGTCGCAGGCGCACCACCTGAAGGTCCGCGACGAACTCCCGCGCAGCGCCAGCCAGCTCAGCCGTGGCGAACCGGCCATCCCGACGGAGTACAGCGGCGACCTGGTCGCCCACAACCCCTTCGCGCCCCGGATCATCAGGTAGCCGGCTAGCGCGGCAGGTAGGTCTCCAGGTAGGCGTTGCGGAACTTGCCGGCCGGGTCGTACTTCGCCGTCAGCGCGGTGAAGTCGGGGACCTTGGGGTAGCAGTCCCGCAGTACGCCGGCGTCGGCGGTGAACACCTTGCCCCAGTGTGGGCGTGCGCCGAGCGGCAGCAGCTTCTCCTCAATCCGTTCGAGGACCGGGCGGACGGCCTGCTCGTCGCGGATCCAGGTGAAGTGCAGGGCGACCGTGTCCCTGCCCTGACTCGGGCTCAGCCAGAGCTCGTCGGCGGCGATCGTGCGGACCTCGGAGACCTGCAGCAGGCCGGCCATCTGGTTGCCCAGGGCCCGCAGTTCGGTGAACGCCTCGGCGGCGCGCTCCCGCGGTACGAAGTACTCCGACTGCAGCTCCTCGCCGTTGCTCGGGGTGAACTCCAGCCGGAAATGCGGCAGCCGCTCGTTCCACGGACCGCGGACACCGCCCTGCTCGGTGGCGAAGTCGGCCGGCATGCCCTTGATCGGGTGCCGCGCCCCGTCGGCGATCCGCGCCCCCAGCCACTCGGGCTCGAAGCTGGTGTCCTTCGACTTCCGCCACACCATCACGCCGGGGTCGACCCAGTCGGTGAACGCGCTCACCGAGTACGCCGTACCGAACACCTCGTCGAGATCCGTGCTCAACCGCTCGACCGGCAGGTCGTCGTAGACCACCTGGCTGATCTCGTACGCCGGTTCGAGGTCGAGCGTCATCCGCACCATCACCCCGAGCGCGCCGAGCGAGATCACCGCGCCGGCGAAGTCCGGATCGTCACGCTTCAGCTCGGCCAGTTCGCCATCGGCCCCGACGAAAACCATCCCGGAGACCGCGGCGGCCAGGGGTTTGTTGGTGTCGCCGGACCCGTGCGTCCCGGTCGCGCACGCACCGGCGACCGAGATGTGCGGGAGCGAGCCGAGGTTGTGCAGTGCGAACCCCTGAGCCTGGACGGCGGCCGTCACCTCGCCGTACCGCAGGCCGGCCGAGATGGTGACCGTCCTGGCCTCTTCGTCGATCTCCAGCACCTGGGGCAGATCGGCGACCGACACCAGCCGCCCCGGGCTGTCGGCGATCCGGTTGAACGAGTGCCCGCTGCCGAGCACCCGGACCTTGTCGTTCGCCGCGACGAGCTCCTGCAGTTCCTGCACCGACTCGGGTACGTCCAGCGTCTTCGCGCCGAACTCGATGTTGCCCGCCCAGTTGCGCAATCCAGTCATCCCGGCCGCCTCCCTGACTTGATCCTGACATGGTGACCCTAGGGTGTTGGTGACAACGCCCACACTCCAGGGAGCCCGATGCCCTCCTCCGATGCGGACCTCACGAGCTATTCGGCCGAGCTGTGCAGCGCTGCGGCCGAGGCGGCCCGGCTTGTCGCCGACGACCTGCGCGCGGCCTTCCGCGGCACGATGACCGTCGAGTTCAAGCGCGACCAGCACGACCCGGTGACCGAGCACGACCGTCGCGCCGAGGAAGCCATCACGAAGTCGCTCACCGCCCGCATCCCGGACAGCGGTGTCGTCGGCGAGGAGGACGGCGCCCAGCCGGGGACCGGGGGCGTCACCTGGTACGTCGACCCGATCGACGGTACGGCGAACTTCGCTCGCGGCCTGGCGTTCTGGTGTACGTCGATCGGAGCCGTCGTCGACGACCGGATCGTGGCCGGCGCGATCCTCGACCCGATGACCGGGGACCTGTTCACCGCCGACCTGTCCGGCGCCTGGCTGAACGGCGAGCCGATGCGGTCCACCGGCCACCGCGCCGAAGCCGAGGCGCTGCTGATCACCGGCTACCCGAGCGCGCGCGACGTGGCCACCGACGGCCCGGACGGACTGGCCCGCTTCGGCGACCTCGTCACGGCGTACGGGACCTTGCGCCGGTCGGGCAGTGCGGCGCTCAGCCTGGCGCACGTCGCGGCGGGCTGGATCGACGCGGCCATGGGCACCTCGGTGAACGCCTGGGACATCTGCGCCGGCCGCCTCATCGTCGAACAGTCCGGCGGTGTCTACCGCGGCTTCGGCGCCGACGGCTGGAACCAGCCCGGCTACGCCGCGTACACCGCGGACCTGGACCCGGTCGCACTGAACCGCTTCGTTGCCACCCTCACCGAATAAGGTCGGGCCGTCCGACGTTCTTCGAGAGGAACACATGAACATGCTTTCCCGTCGCCGGATGGCGATCGCGCTCGGTCTGGCCGGCGTACTGGCCACCGGAACGGCTGTCACGGTCGCGCTCACCGGTGGGTCCGGTGCGTCGCAGGCCGCCACGCAGAGCACGGCTGCCCTCCAGGCGATCAGTTGCAGCACGGCGACGGGAGGGAAGCCCTTCTACGACGGGCCGTCGGCCTCGAAGGTGTACGACGCCCGCTTCAGCAACAGCGCCGCGGTCCCGAACCTGTCGACCCACACCCCGCAGGGCATCGGCACCTGGTGGAACTGGGACGGCTCCAAGGACCTGCTGCTGGTCGCGGCCTACCGCACCGGCTCGAACTCGCAGATCATCGGCATCGACCCGGCCACCAACAAGACCGTCGGTGTGGTCGCGATCGCGCCGACGCACGGCGGCGGCATCACCACCAGCAACGGCTGGGCGTTCGTGCAGGGCGGCACCAACACGATCCGCAAGTACCGGCTGTCGGACCTCAAGGCCGGCCTGAAGAAAGCCGGTACGCCGTACGTCAAGGCCGTCGGCGCCGACCGGAAGGTGTACGGCGCGTCGTTCCTGACCAGCTATGGCGGCTACGTCTGGTCCGGCAAGTTCAACGACAAGGGCCGCGACAAGATGTACCAGTACAAGATCAACAGCAACGGCTCGCTGACCACGATCAACAAGGCGTGGGAGGTGCCGACCAAGACCCAGGGTCTGATGGTCACCGGCACCCACTTCGTCTTCAGCACCTCGTACGGCCGGACCAACCGCAGCAACCTGTACGTCGTCCGTCGCGGGCAGCCCGACCTCGACAAGGCGAAGCTGAGCTGCTTCCGCGCGCCGAGCATGTCCGAGGGCATCACCGAGTACGGCGGCCGCGCCTACCTGGTGTTCGAGTCCGGCTCGCACACCTACCGCTCGGACCCGAAGACCCTGAACGTCATCACGCACTTGCACAAGGCAACGATCTCCTCGCTCACCGGCCTGGCCTGATCGGTGCGGCCGGTCCTGACCACGGTCAGGACCGGCCGCGGCTCGTGAGCTACTTGTAGTCGACGCTGCCGCCCCAGTCGTTCTGGTGCCAGCCGTCCTCCGGCGTCCACCACCAGTGGTACAAGGTGTTCTTCGCGGATTCGGCGAACAGCTGGGTCTGGCCCTGGAAGACATAGGCGATCGGGTCGGAGTACGCCTGGCCGCCCTTGTCCTCCCACT
This sequence comes from Kribbella voronezhensis, assembly GCF_004365175.1. Lineage (NCBI taxonomy): Bacteria > Bacillati > Actinomycetota > Actinomycetes > Propionibacteriales > Kribbellaceae > Kribbella > Kribbella voronezhensis. The sequence goes on from NZ_SOCE01000001.1 coordinate 1,936,748, forward strand.
TCACCAGGCCGGTCGCCTGGTCCCACCACCAGTGGTAGAGGGTGTTTCCGGGGCCGCGGGCAACCACATGTTGCTGCGCGCCCTGTTTGAAGGCGGCCGGTGCACCGACGAACCTGCCCGGTGCGCCGTTCCATTTCACCTGATGCAGGCCGTCGCCCGCGTCCCAGTACCAGTGGTAGAGCTGACCGTCGGCCGCCTGGGTGAAGATGTGCTGCTGGCCGTTCCAGGTGAACGCCGACGGCTCGGAGTACGCCTCACCACCCCAGTCGGCGAAGTGCGGTTCGTACTCGTCCGCGATCCACCACCAGTGGTAGAGGTGGTTGTTCGCGCCCCTGGCGACGACGTGCAACTGGTCGTTCCACGTGTAGACAGCCGGTCGGCCGACGATGGGCCCCGGTGCTCCCGACCAGGTGTCCAGCCGGAGCTTGCCGTCCGCCGGGTCCCACCACCAGTGCGACAGGGCCCCCGCGCTCGAAGCCGCGAAGATGTGCTGCTGTCCGCCCCAGGCCGTGGCCACCGGATCCGACGCGGCGTCGCCGGCCCAGTTCGCCAGGTGGGGCTGGCTCTCGCCGTTGATCCACCACCAGTGCAGCAGGTCGCCGTTCGCGTTCCGCGCCACCGCGTGCTGCTGGTCGTTCCAGGCATAGCCGGACGGCCTGCCGACGATCGGGCCGCCACCCCAGTCGGTGCTGACGGTTCCCTGGCCGCTGGACCAGTTCCACCGCCGCATCGTCTGCGTCGTCGACGGCGCGAACACCAGCTCCTGACCACTCCACTCGTAGCCGGCCGAGCCCGGGATGTCATCGGTCGCCAAGACGCTGCCGGTGCCGTAGACCTCCACGTCGTCGATGAACGTCTGGGTGCCGTCGGCCGTGCGGGTCTTGGTGAAGGTGAACCTGACGTACCGCGCCCTGGCCGGTGCGAAGTCGACGTCGTACCACCTCTTCCACATGCCGTTCACCGCCGACACCTGGCCGCGCCTGGTGAAGTTGACCCCGTCACCGCTGGTCGACACCGCCATCGCGTCGGCCTGCAACGCCGGATTGTCCTCGTAGGCGTGGATCCGGCCTCGCGCGACGGTCTGTACGACGCCGAGGTCGACCGTCACGTCGTACGAGTGTGCCGCGCCGTCGGCCGGTACGTCGTAGCCGAAGCTGCGCTTGTCCGCCTTGTCATGGGCGAGGACGCCGTCGGTCGCCTCCCGGCCGGCATCGCCGTAAGCACTGGCCGGCGCGACGGAGCGGGTATAACTCTTGCCTCCGGCAAGGTTCTGCTGGAGGTACCGGTCGGCGGTGACCTCGATCGAGGTGAGGCTCACCGCCGGAGCTCCCGCCGGTACGACGACCCGCAGGTATCTCGCCTTGCCGTTGATCCCGGCGAAGTACTCCGGATCGGTGGCGGTGGCCGTGGCGGCATCACTCCAGGTGGCGCCGTCGTAGGACAGTTGCACGCGGTAGTTCGCGGGCGCCGTACCGGACCAGGTCAGGTGCGCACCGGTGACCTTGGCCTGGCCGCCGAGGTCGACCTGGAGCCACTCGTCCTTGGTGTTACCGGCCGGCTGCCAACCCGTCGTACCGTCTCCGTCCACTGCCTTCGCCGGTTCCGATCCGGCGAGCTGGCTGGAGGCGGTCGCCGGACGGCCCGCTGCGGCGTCATCGGCGACCAGTGGTTTCCCGGCCGCGGCGTCGAGCATCATCGCGCGGATCCGCTGCATGTAGGCCGTGTCGAAGGTGTACTTGTCGCTGCGCTCGGCCAGGCTGCGGGCCAGCTCCTTGGCGACACCCGGCTTGGTCTTGCCCAGCAGGTTCATCACCTCCCAGTCCTCGATCCCGTCGCGCAACGACTCGTAGCGAGTGGTCACCTCGAGGGTGTTGCGGGCGACGTCGGGCTGCGTGATCCAGCCGTCCCCCTTCGGCTCCTGGTCGTCGAGCTTGTACTGCCAGTTGTTGTAGGCCCAGTGCAGGTACCCGGTCGCGCCCTTGGCGTAGGCGAGCCACATCGTCAGCCGCTGGTTCCACTGCGCCTGGTCGATGAACCTGTTCAGGTGCCCGCCGACCGGGATGTTGCAGTTGTAGAACCAGAGTTCCTTGCCCTTGGCAAGCTCCGCGTCGAACGGGGCCGGGTTGTTGGTGTAGGTGTGCAGATTCGGGATGACGATGTCCTCGTACTTCGCGATCGTCGGCGCCGACGCGTTGACCACGGCGTCGGCGATCCTGACACCCGGCCAGAGCGAGCGGATCTTGGCCGCGACGGCGATCCACTGCTGTTCGGACTCGCTGCCCTGCGGCTCGTCGGCGACGTGGTAGAACCACCGGTCGGACCAGCCCTTCGCCGCAACGTGGTCGCGCAACGCCGGGATGTACTGGTTCAGCCAGTTCTGGCCGGCCGCGGAGTCCCAGTCGACGTACACCTGACGAGCACCCGCCGTGGTCGACAAGGTCGCCGGCCTGTACTTCGGCGAGCCGCCCATCGGGTCGAAGCCCTCGATCCGCTTCACGGCGCCGTTGGTCTGGAAGTGCTCGATCACCTGGTCGAGCAGCGTCCAGTTGAAGGTGTACTTGCCGGTCGCGGCGTCGAGCGTGCTGCCGGCGTCGCGCAACAGGCCGATCACGGGCACCTGCACGCTGTTCCCGCGGTACCGCTTGGTGATCGCCGCCTGGTTGTCGAGCAACTGCCACCACTTCGCCGAGTACGGCTCGTACTTGTAGATCTCCCGGATCGTGTCCTTGATCGTCGCGTCCGGATGGACGATCGGGATCGTGCTCTGCCACATCACATTGGTGAAGGCGCCGTCTGCGGAGGGCGGGATCGTCACCGCGCGGGCGTTCACGCTCAGCTGCACCGGAATGTCGCCGGCGCTGGTGCGGACCGTCACCGTGCCGCGGTACGCGCCGCCCGCGGCTTCGGCCGGAACGTAGACGCGGATCCAGATCGACTGGGTCGTGTTGGCGGGAACCGACCGGCTGGTGTCGTTGAGCAACCGGTCCGGAAAATCGCCCGGGGCGTTGCGGATCGTCTGGGTCACCCGCTGCACGCCGTCGAAGGTCGAGTTGTGGTTCAGGTACTGGTACCCGACGAAGTTGTACGACAGGTTGGCCGCGGCGATCGCGTCCGACGGGCCGGCGAGGTCGGAGAACGTGACGCTGTTGACGGTGAACGCATCCGGACTCCGCAGGACGACCTGTCCCCCTTCGTAGTCGTTCCGTGCGGTGTCCAGGCGGATGACCTGGCCCGCGTCCGGCGAGGGTCCGCTGTCTTTGAAGACCGACGTGTACGCCGACTCTGTCCAGCTGTTCGGTGGCGCCGCGGCCAGCGCGACGGCACCGGCTCCAGACGGCACCACCAGGGCAGCGGCGGTCACCACCATCGCGGCCGCCAGAACGGTTCGTATCCAGCGCATCAGGCGCCTCCAAAGCTCGGCGGCACCGTCCTGTGGTCTCGAACGGCCACCGCAGCAGCCAGTCTCAGTTCCGGTCCAGAGGGGAACAATCCTTCCCATCAGGATCGAATCCGGCCGGCGAACTAGGGTTGAGGGGTCCACGTCCTAGGAGGAGCGTTGAGTTTTTCGAGGCCTGGCCCGAAGCGGGACGACGCGCTGTCGGCCGTGGTGGGCGGCAAGGGGCTGGAGTCCCGGCCCGGGCTGGTGGTGCCGGACGACTCCGGAACGCCGCTGATGGGTGCGGACGCGCAGACGAGTTCGGCTGGGCCGCCTGGGCGGGAACGTCTGCTGCAGCATGAGCAGAGCCGGTTGGCCGCGCTCAGTGCGGGTGACAAGAAGCTGGCCGATCACGCCTTGCGTGCGGTGATCGGCGATCTGGATGCTCTGCTCGCCTCCGCCGCGGCCGAACTGCGTGCTTCCGGTGGCGGCCGGCGGACCAAAAAGCAGGTGAAGAAGGCCGTTCCGCGCTTGGTCGCGATCGACGAACTCGGCTACCTGCCGCTGACCGACGTCGCCGACCTGCTGGAGCTCTCGCGAGCCGACGTCGACGACGTACTGGCTTCCCTGGCAGCGCGCGGCGAACTCAGTTCCGCCGACCGCGACCAGGCGCTGGCGCAACTGGCGAACCTGCGGACCAAGCTCCAGGAGATCGAGGTCAGCCGGGACCACTCGCTGCTCACCGACCTGATCGCGTTCATCGTCAAGATCGCCTTGCTGGTCTCGATTGCCGTCGCTTCGACCCCACTCGGCGCCCTCGCCGTCGGGGATTCGGTGCTCGCCGAGGCCGTCAAGACCGGCATCATCGCGCTCGTCGCCCTCGCCCTGCAGCAGGTCGTCGACGGCGCCCGCGAGCGGCGCGCCGCCGATGACCCGTACGCCGTCGCCCGGCGCGCCCGCGAGGAGCTCCTCGAAGAACTCACGCTGGCCAGGAATCTCACGAAAACCCCTGCCTACGAAGGCGAACACGTCATCCTGCGGTTCCGGCTGCAGGTCCGCTGCGCGAGCGCCCGGGTCTCCTCCCTCCCGCTGGAATGGCCCGACAAGGAGCAGTACTGGCTGATCCTCGACCAGATCGCGCTCGCACTCGACCACGACTCACCCAAGTCGCTGATCCTGATCCGCCGCAAACTCGAGGCCACTCCCGTTCCCGAGCGGGCGGACTAGAGCTTGCCGAAGAAGGCGCTCAGGTCACCGATCAGGTCGTCGGGTGCCGAGTGGGCGGCGAAATGGTTGCCGGTGGCAAATTCTGTCCAGCGGGTCAGGCCCGGGTGATCGCGCTCGGCCAGTGACCGGATCGTCCGGTAGTCGTTGGCGAACTGGGCAACCGCGAGGGGGACGTCGCCGGTCCTGAGGCGTCGGCCGGTGCGGGACGCTTCGTAGTACAGGCGCATCGACGAGGCGACCGTGCCGGTCAGCCAGTACGCCATCACGTTCGTGAGTACGAAGTCCAGGTCGTTCCAGCCGCGGTAGACGACGTTCATCCAGCCGAGCAGCCCGGCCGGCGAGTCGGCCAGCGCGTGCGCGAGAGTCTGTGGTTGCTGGGACTGCAGTACGTCGTACGCGCTCATGTTCTCGTGGTACCACTTGCGGTCCGCGACGACGCCCGGGTCGTCGAACTGTTCACCGGGTTCCGGTTCGGCGAAGACCTGGGTGACGTGCATGCCGATCACGTCGGCCGGGAAGCGCCGACCGAGTGCGAGGGTGACACTCGAGCCCCAGTCGTTGCCCACAGCACCGAACCGCTCGTACCCGAGTCGCTGCATCAGCGTGTGCCAGGCGCCGGCGATCCGGTCCAGATCCCAGCCGCGCTCCCGGGTCGGACCAGAAAAGGTGAACCCGGGCAGGGACGGTACGACGAGATGGAACCCCAGCTCGGTCAGCGGCTCGATCAGGTCCAGGAACTCGAACACCGACCCCGGCCATCCGTGCGTCAGGATCAACGGCATCGCACCCGGCCGCGGCGACCGCACATGCAGGAAGTGCACCCGCTGCCCGCCGATCTCCGTGCCGTACTGCGGGAAGGCGTTCAGCCGCGACTCCCACCGACGCCAGTCGTAGTGCTCCCGCCAATAGGCAACCTGCTCACGAACCAGCCCGACCGGTACGCCGTACTCCCAGTCGGTGCCGGGAATCTCGTCCGCCCACCGCACCCGCGCCAGCCGCTCCTGCACCTCGTCGAGCAACTCCTGCGCCACCGCCACCCGCTCCACCTCGACACTCATCCCGGTCTCCGATCGTTCGCTGCACCTTGTGCGAGCAACGTCGGAGCGCCGATCCGGGACCTGACATTTCGGCGGATCAGGGTTTGCGGGCTACTCCGCAGACGAGGAAGCGGCTGGCGGCGTCGCGGTAGTGGTCCGCGGGGGTGTCGTCGACCTCGATGCCCGGGCCGTGCCAGTCGAAGAGGCGGACCAGGCCGGGGTCGACCAGTTCGAGGTCGCCGAACAGGGTGGCGATCTCGGCCGGCGTCCGGAACCGCAGCGAGGGGAAGTGCGGCTGGAACTTCTCCTCGAAGGTCGCGGCCAGCGTCGCCGCCTCGCTCCCGTCCCGCGGGTTGCAGGCGTGGCTGATCGCGACACACGACCCGGACGGGAGGCGGTCCAGATACTCGGCCTGGTAGGCGACGACCTCGTCCAGGTCGCTGATGTGGTGCAGGACCAGCGCCTGGATCAGCCCGACCGGCCGGCTGAAGTCCAGCGTCTCCTTCACCGCCGGATCGGCGAGCACCTCGGCCGGCCTGGTGAAGTCGGCGGCGGCGAAGTCGGTGCGCTCGTTGTCCATCAGCAGCGCCCTGCCGTGCGCGATCACCGACGGGTCGTTGTCGACGTAGACCACCCTGGCCGCCGGGTTCTCGCTCTGGGCGATCTGATGGGTGTTCTGCGCCGTCGGCAGGCCGGCGCCGAGGTCGAGGTACTGGTCGATCCGCTGCTCGCGGGCCATCCACCCCACGGCCCGCTGGAGCCAGCGCCGGTTCTCCTTCGCCCACTCCGGGACCTCGGGCAGGATCTCCATGATCTGCCGGTAGACGACCCGGTCGCTCTCGTAGTTGTCCTTGCCGCCCAGAGCGAGGTCGTAGACGCGCGCCACGCTGGGCTTGGTGACGTCGATGACGGCGGACACATCGCGTCCCGCGGGGTTCGTCGTCACGCGCAGTTCCCCTCGATCGACGGTCGGTAGCAGTCCCCCAGAAGATTACCGTCCTGGAGTTCCACAAAACCCCCGACGCCTCCCACCCCCGCCAGGTTCTGAACGTAGTTCGAACATTCCCGCCCGTACTACGCGCCGGCGCGAGCCGCCCGCTTCGCCTTCGCCTTCGCTCGCGCCATCCGGGCCAGGTAGACCGGCGTCGGTGGGATCCAGCCGAGTTGGAGGGCGTGGCCCATGTCGTCACGGTTCGCCCAGTGCTCGATCACCTTGCCGTCCGCGACCCGGAACCAGTGCGACTGGGTCGTCGCGAAGGTCCGGCCGGTCGGCGGGAACACGGTGTCGATCTCCCCCTCGGCGGTGTACATCACCCAGGGCGCCATGTGCCGACCGTTCATCGTGGAATTGACCGCCACCAGATCCCCGTCGGCGATCGCATGGTGGATGTCGTAGTGGAGCCCGGCGAAGGCGGCCCGCAACCACAACGCGGTCGAGTAGAAGCACGCCGGCCCGGCCACGCGCGACGAGGGCGGCTGGATCTTGTTCTCGCGGTCGCGGGCCTCGGGGTGCACCACTTCCTCGAAGTCGGCGAACTCGCCGTCCGCCATGATCAGCACGCTGCGGACCGCGACGGACACCGGGTCGCTCGACACGACCGCAGGGTTGGTTCCCATGGCCCCTCCAATTGAGTACAGTTTAACTGTCTCCAATTAGTGTTGGATCGGATGATGACAGAAGTCAAGAGGACCTACGACGCGACGAACCGGCAGCAGCGCGCCCGGGAACGGCGGCGCGCCGTCGTCGCGGCCGCGCAGGAGTTGTTCGAGCGGGAAGGCTTCCGGGCGACGACGATCGCGGCGGTGGCCCGGGCGGCCGGCGTCTCGGCCGAGAGCATCTACAAGGGCTTCGGCACCAAGGCCGCATTGGCCAAGGCCGTCTTCGACTTCGTCGTCGCCGGCGACGACGAGCCCGTCCCGATGGCCGAGCGCCCCGAGGTCCAGGCGGTCCGCGCCGAGCCGGACCCCCGCCGGAAGCTCGCCCTGTACGCCGAAGGTCTCGCTCGCCGCCAGCATCGCTCGGCCAAGGTCCAACTCCTGATCCGCGACGGCCGGCACGTCGACGACACCCTCGAAGGGGTCTGGCAGAAACTGCTCGCCGAACGCCTGCACGGCATGACACTGCTGGCCGCCGACCTCCACGCCACCGGCCGGCTCCGGCCCGGCCTCGACGCGGACGAGGTGCGCGACCTCCTGTGGACCTACATCTCCGTCGAGCTCTACGAACTCCTCGTCCTCAACCGCGGCTGGCCCCTCCGCCGCTACACCACCTGGCTGACCAACGCCCTCGCCGCCGCCCTCTGCCCTTGATCAGAGCATGGTGACGGCTGTGGTCAGGCCTGCGGTGATGATGAGGATCCGCAGGAGGGTGGGTGGGAGGCGGCGGCCGAGATGGGCGCCGGCGTAGCCGCCGATGAGGGCGCCGGTCGCGAGGAGACCGGCGACGGCGAAGTCGACGTCGGCGACCAGGGCGAAGATCAGGCCGGCGACGACGTTCGCGACCAGCAGGGCGAGCGTCTTGAGCGCGTTCACGACCCGGAGGTCCAGGTCGAGGCCGAGACTGAGCACGGCCATCATCATCACGCCCGCCCCCGCCCCGAAGTACCCGCCGTAGACGCCGGTGAGCGCGGCGAACACGATCGTCCCGGGCGACAGCGCCGTACGCCGGCCGCCCGGCTCGTCGTTGCGGCGGAGCCATCGGCCGAGCCACGGCTGGACCCCGACGGTCAGGCAGGCGAGCACGATCAGCCACGGTACGGCGGCCTCGAACACCCCGGACGGCAAACACAGCAACAAGACAGCGCCGACCACCGCCCCCGACGTACAGGTGATCACCACGAACCACGCCAATCGCGGTCTCACCATCAGTTCACGGCGGTAGCCGAAAGATCCGCTCAGGCTGCCCGCGATCAGGCCGATCGTGTTCGACACGTTCGCGACCACGGGAGGCAGCCCGAGCGCGAGCAACACGGGGAAGCTCAGCAGCGACGCCACGCCGACCGTGGAGGTCAGCACGCCCGCTCCGAACCCGGCCGCGACGACCGCAAACTGCTGCATCCCCGTGAGCTCCACTTCACCCAGCCTAGGGAGTCGGGCTTGTACCGTGAGGGGCAGGACACCGGCGAAGGAGCGTTGCGATGGCTCGGGCGTTGATTGTGGTGGATGTGCAGAACGACTTCTGCGAAGGCGGCAGCCTGGCGGTCGGCGGCGGGGCGGATGTGGCTTTCAGGATCGGCACCCTGCTGCACGAGTGGCACGAGGCCGAGCCGGGCGAGCACAAGTACTCTTACGTCGTGGCCACCCGGGATCACCACGTCGACCCGGGCGACCACTTCTCGGCGACGCCCGACTTCGTGAACTCCTGGCCGCGGCACTGCGTCGCCGGCACCGACGGCGTCGGCTTCCACCCGAATCTCGACCCGCAGCCGTTCGACGCGATCTTCGACAAGGGCGAGTATGCCGCGGCGTACTCCGGCTTCGAAGGCAAGTCCCAGGAGGGCGCCGGCCTGGCCGCCTGGTTGCGGGACAAGGGCGTCACCGAGGTGGACGTCTGCGGTATCGCCACCGACTACTGCGTCCGCGCCACCGCCCTCGACGCCAACAACGAAGGCTTCCGTACGACGGTGCTGGCCGGCCTCACCGCCGGGGTCGCCCCGGCCAGCACCCAACAAGCCCTCCTCGACCTCCGCGCCGCCGGCGTCACGGTCACCACCTGAGACAACTTGCCTGCGGCAACCGGCGACGGCGACCGTGGTCACGACCGTCCACAGGGACCTGGTCGGTAGGGCGTGCTGGGGTTGTCCGAGCGTTTGCCTTGTACTGGCAGGGTCAGGCTGGGGCCGCCGCGCCCGGGCATACTGGCCGTTATGGAGAGACCTGCTGAATTGGGCGAATTCCTCCGCACGCGGCGCGCACGGCTGCAGCCGTCAGCCGTCGGCCTGACCTCCTACGGCGCGCGCCGGGTCCCCGGTCTGCGCCGGGAGGAACTGGCCCAGCTGGCCGGCGTCAGCGTCGCCTACTACACCCGGCTCGAGCAGGGCCAGAGCCAGAACGCCTCCGACGACGTCCTCGACGCCATCGCCCGCGCCCTGCAACTCAGCGACGACGAGACGACACACCTGCGCAATCTCGCCCGGCCGACCCGCCGCCAACGCCGTACGCCGGGCAGGCCCGAGACCGCGCGACCGGCGACCAGGCAGCTGATCGAGGCCATCGACGGGATCGCGGCCGTGGTGATGGACCGGCGCAGCGACGTGCTGGCCTGGAACGACCTGGGCCACCAACTGCTGGCGGGCCACTACGAGGCCGACAGCCCGTACTCCGCGGAGACCCGGCCCAATCTGACCAGGATGCTGTTCCTCGACCCGCACACGCGGGAGCTCTACGCGCGCTGGGACGAGGAGGCGAAGCGATCGGTCGCGTCGTTGCGACTGATCGCGGGCCGGCATCCGAACGACCTGCACCTGGCCGAGCTGATCGGTGAGCTCTCGATGAAGAGCAGCGAGTTCACCGAACTCTGGTCGCGGCACCCGGTGGTCAACTGCACCTTCGGCACGAAGCAGTTCCAGCACCCGGCCGTCGGTCGGCTCGAGCTCTCCTTCGAAGTCGCCCAGCTCCCCGACGACTCGGCGCACCGCATCCTGATGTACAGCGCCCAGCCCGGTACGCCGTCCGATGCCGCGCTGCGGTTGCTCCCGGCAGGCAGGCATGAGGTGGACTCCTCCCCCAGGCGGCCCTGATCAGGCCAGTTCGTTGGACCGCTTGTGGCGGGAGTAGTCGGTTGTGCCGGCTGTCGGCCATGTCGTTGTCCGGGTAGTCGGGGCAGCGCGCGTCCGCGCCCGTGACTCCAGAACGTCTGGCTGTCCCTAGGAGTGGTACGCAAGCCGGTGGTGGGCAGGACAGGGGCCTGGTTGGTCGGTGCCGGGGCCGGGATCGTGCAGGTAGGAGCAAGTCCGACAGAGAGGATCACCTGCATGTCCACCGTTGAAGAAGGCACCCCGCCCGACCTCGACACCGTGAGCGTTCCCGGCGCCCAACTGACGGGCCGGCAGCGGCTGGCGCTGGTGTTGTTGCTGACGGCGAGTTTCACCCTCGCCGTCGACTTCTCGATCCTGAACGTCACGCTGCCTACGATCGGCGCCGACGTCGGCTTCACCCTGCAGAACCTGCAGTGGATCGCCACGGCGTTCGCCCTCTGCGCCGCGGGCTTCACCCTGTTGTTCGGCCGGGTCGCCGATCTCTTCGGCCGCCGCCGGCTGTTCCTGACCGGGATGGCGCTGCTCGGCGTTGCCTCACTCGTCGGCGGGATCTCCACCTCGCCGGCGATGTTGCTCTCGGCCCGGGTCGCTCAGGGCCTGGCGACCGCCGCGGTCACTCCGGCCGCGCTGTCGTTGCTGACCACTTCCTTCCCGGAGGGCAGGCTGCGGGAGAAGGCGCTCGGCCTGAACGGCGCGCTGATGGCGGCGGGCTTCACCACCGGCGCGATCCTCGGTGGTGTGCTCACCGACCTGCTGAGCTGGCGCTGGGCCTTCTTCATCAACGTCCCGGTCGCCGTCGGCGTCCTGGTGCTCGCCCCGATGGCGCTGTCGGAGAGCCGCCCGGCCGAGCGGCCGAAGCTCGACGTACCGGGTGCGGTCTCGGTGACGCTGGGGCTGCTCGCGGTCGTGTTCGGCCTGACCAGGGCCGGCGAGACGTCCTGGACCGATTCGGCCGCCCTCGGCTCGCTGGTCGCCGGCGTCGTCCTGCTGGCCGTCTTCTGGGTCGTCGAGCAGAAGGTCGCGGCGCCGCTGGTACCGGTCGCGATCCTGCGCCGGGCGAACGTCGGCTGGGGCAACTTCGCCGGCCTGCTGGCCTTCGTCACCGAGACCTCGCTGGTCTTCCTGCTCACCCTGTACCTGCAGAAGACACTCGGCTTCACCCCGCTCGCGGCGGGACTGTCCTTCGCCGTCCTCGGAGCGGGCACCGTGATCGGCGGCATGATCGCGCCTCGCGTGATCGGCCGCGCCGGCGCGAAGAGCGCGATCGTGATCGGATTCCTGCTCCAGGCCATCGCCACCCTTTCGCTGGTGCTGCTGGGCCAGGACCCGGCCTGGATGACGTTACTGCTGGTCGCGACCTTCGTCGGCGGTGTCGCCAACCTGATCGCGATCGTCGGCTTCATGGTCACCGCGACCACCGGCCTGCCGGACGCCGAGCAGGGCCTGGCGACAGGCCTGGCCACGATGAGCCAGCAGGTCGGTATCACGATGGGCATCCCGATCATGAGTGCGATCGCCACCGCCCGGGTCAACTCGCTCGGCGGCGAGAACCCGGCCACGGTCCTCAGCGGCATCACCACCGCGATCTGGGTCAACACCGGGCTCTGCCTGATCGCTGCCGCGCTGGTCGCCGTGTTCCTGCGGCGAGGCAGGTCCACCAGCGCGGCCGCGACAATCCACTGAGCGTGGCGGCCTACTGACTTGCTCAGGCGGTGACCACGATCGGGGCGCCGTTGGAGGTGAGGGACCAGTCGGTGGTGTGGAAGGTGGACGGGTTGACCTCGCCGGTGGCGGTGACGTAGTCGATCATCAACTGGCGGATCTCCACCTGGCGGTTGTAGACGACCGGGGCTGTCTTGACGTGCGGGAAGTTGCCGCCGCCGGACTGGCGGTAGTTGTTCACCGCGACGACGAACTGCTGATCGGCCGTCACCGGCGCACCGCCGTACGTCAGACCGGTGATCCTTGATCCGGCCGGCTTGGCGATGTCGATGGTGTAGGCGAGCGGCTTGGTGAGGCCGCCCATGATGTCGTAGTTGTAGTCGGGCGTGCCGTTCGGCGCCGTCGGCGTCACCGCGTTCGTCACCTGGTCGGCCTGGAACGGGCCGGGACCACTGACCTGCTTGAAGTACGACGCGGAGAACTCCAGGTAGTCGGTGATCTGAGCGCCCGTCATCGTCACCGCGAGGAGGGTGTTGTCGAAGATGTACAGCCCCGCCACGTCGCGCACGGAGACGTCACCGGCCGGGATCGCCGCCGCACGGTTGAACGGTGCCGCGATGGCCAGCACAGGCAGCGCGGCCTGCGGCGTACCGGCGAGTGCCTTGCTGACGGCGTCGGCCTGGATGAAGTTGACGAAGTCGAGCGCCGCGGTGTCCTCCCAGGGCGCGGTCGCCGCGGACATCGCCTCGGTACAGGTACCGATCTTCGCGTTCACATAGCCGATGACCTTGTCGTGATCGGCCTGCAGCAGGCTGATGACGTGCGGGTCGGCCTCGACGGTGTTGGCGTTCAGCACCTGGCTGTGCCGGCCGACGACCTTCCAGCAACCGTGCTGCTTCTGCAGGTCGAGGTCGATCAGCGACAGCCGCATACCCCACTTGAGCGGCTCGGTCAGCACGACCTGCTGCCCGGTGACCTTGTTGGTGACGAGCCGCTCCGGAATCTCCAGGTGCGCGTGCCCGACCAGTACGGCGTCGATGCCAGGGACCGTCTCCGCCATCAGCACCGAGGCGTTCTCCGGCACCGGCAACGCGTCGCCGTACGACGAGGAGAGGTCCATCCCCGAGTGCGCCGCCACGATCACCACGTCCGCACCGGCCGCGCGGACCCGCGGCACCCACAGCTTGGCCAGCTCGACGATCCCGCCGAACTTGATCTTGTTCTCGACGTTCGCCTTGTCCCAGATCGCGATGCCGGGGTTGGTCAGACCGAGGATGCCGACCGTGATCGGCCGCTCGCCCGGCACGTGCACACGCTTCAGCACGTACGGCGGGAAGACCGGCAACCCGGTGCTCCAGTCCTGCGCGTTCGCACCGAGCAGCGGGAACTTCAGCTGCTGCTGGAACTTCCGCAGGATGTCGAGCCCGTAGTTGAACTCGTGGTTGCCGAGCGCGGCGGCGTCGTACCCGATCGCGTTCATCGCGGCCGCCATCGGGTGGACGTGACCGCCGGTGATCGGCTGGATCTTGGCGAAGTAGTAGGCGAGCGGGGTGCCCTGGATGGTGTCACCGGCGTCGAGCATCAACGGGGCCGGCGTACGGCGCTCGGCCGCGATCCGCTCGCGGACCGCCTTGACCAGGGTGGAGATCTTGGCCAGCCCGATGTCGTTGTGCGCGGTGTCGTCGTACTCGGCGTTCTTGAAGTAGTCCCAGTTGAAGACGTTGCCGTGCAGGTCGGTGGTGCCCATCACGCTCAGCCGGATCGTTTTCGGCTGGTGGCCGGGCGTACCGGCGTACGCGGGGACTGCCTGGAAGCCGGCCGCGGCGAGTGCCGTCGCGGCGGCGCCCCCGATCACCGTGCGCCTGCCGATCGTCGAAGAGTCACCGTTGTCCATGTTCTGCCTCACGCGTCGTTGGGTTGTGGCTTCCAGCACGATACGGCCCGGCTGATTTTCCGATGGCCCTGCCCACGGGAGAGGATGCAATCCATGACCTTGCCGCCCGGCAAACTCCTGTTCGCCGCCGTTCTCCTCTTCTCCGCCGTCCTCTCCCAGGCCGCGCGACCGGCCGAGCACCCGTCCGTACAGGCCGCCCCGTCCGTCCGCCCCGTCGCCCACGCCTCACTCACGCTCCCGGTCGACCAGCGAGTGAAGCCAGCGACCCGCAAGAACCAGCGCGTCAGCCAGCCCGGCTGGGACCTGAGCACGCACGGCGCGAAGGCCCTCTACCTGACCTTCGACGACGGACCGCACCCGATCTACACGCCGCAGGTGCTGAGCGTCCTGGCCAGGCACCACGCCCTGGCCACCTTCTTCGTGCTCGGCCGCGAGGTCGCCGCGCACCCGCAACTGGTCGAGACGACCCGGGCCGCGGGGCACCACATCGGCAACCACACCTGGGACCACCCGATGCTCACCCACCTGACCGAGGCCCGGATCCGGCAGGAGATCTCCAGCGGGGTGAAGTCGCGCTGCTTCCGGCCGCCCTACCGGGACACGAACAAGGTGGTGGCGGCGATCGCCGCGTCGTACCACTTCCACCAGATCCTCTGGGACGTCGACACCAACGACTGGAAGAAGCCCGGCGCTGCCGCGATCGAACGCGCGATCCTGCGCGGAGCCCGCCCCGGCGCGATCATCTTGATGCACGACGGCGGCGGCAACCGCACGCAGACCGTCGCCGCCCTCGACCGAGCGCTGACGAAGCTGTCCGCCCAGGGCTACTCGTTCCGCCCCTTACCCTGTTGAGACGCCTGCCTTGCCGTCGGAGAAGTGCTTCAGGGCTTGGTCGATGACGTGCAGCGGCTGATCCAGGGCCTTGACCAGATACAGCCCGGTCGGCTTCAGTAACGGGCTCGGCTTGACCAGCGCCCTGACCGCCGGCTGATCCAGCCCGCGTACTCCGGCCGTGGTGGCCGCGATCCCCGGCGCCAGCTCCAGTTGCAGCACGAACTGCCCGAACACCTTCTCCTGCTTGAATCCGCGAATGGTGGCCCAAGGCAACGACACCGGGTACGGCGCGCCGTCGCACGCCAGCTCCAGGCCCTTCGCCGACATCCGGAACGCCACCGGCGGCAGTTCGTACTGGGCATTCCAGCGCCGCCGCTCAGCGTCCAGCCGCAGCGCCTGCGCCGTACTGGCCACCAGCGGCAGCATGCTCGCCATCAGCAGCAACGCGAACGGCCACAGCCCCGAGCCGCGGAACGCGAGCAGCGCGTACACCGCCACAACGATGCCCACGGCACCGATCCCGACGGTGATCCAGGCGCCGCGCCGAAGCCCTCGCCGCACCACCTCCCGCCGCGCGAGCACCGCGTCCCGATCGATGCCCACGACGAACGCCTGCTCCGCTTCCATCCCCCAAGCCTCTCAGCCGACAGGGGCGCGCGATCAGCCGGTGACGGCGTGGTGGGTCTTGACCGGCTTCGGCACCGGGGCCGGCGGAACGTTGCCCGGCTCGGTCGGCTGCGGGATCGTCGGCTGGTGCGTCGGCTTCGGCGTGGGCTTCGCGGCCGGCTTGGCGCAGGTCGCGGAGGCGAGCTTGATCACTTCGGCGCCGTTTCCGAGGTCGATCGTCAACGCGGTGATCGTGAACGAGCCGTCCGAACCCTTCGTCTGCTCGTTCACCGTGATCTTGGCCAGCGGTGCCGCCGGGATCACCACGCTCTGCTTCGTGCTCGGAACGGCGATCTTCTGCCCGAGCAGCGTCAGCGAACCGATGTCGACCGCACCCGAATCACCCGTGCAGTAGACATTCACGCTGTCGATCGCCAGCAACGAACTCGGCGGCGTCAGCAGCAGGTTGCACAGGTCCGGCAGGTTCTTGACCGGCAGATCCTTCGTACTCAGCTTCGGCAGCGGCAACCCGAGATCCGGCAACGGCAACTCCGGGATCGGCAGATCGCCCGCGCCGGTCGCCGGCAACGTGGCGCACTTCTGTTTGAGCTCCGGCGGGATCTTGATCTGCTTGAGCAGGTCCGGCCCGACGGTGAGGTCGAAGAGTTCGACCGAGGCCGAGTCGTTTCCAGCGGAGACGTTCCCGGCCCGTAGCGCGATCAACGGGTTCTGCGGCAACTCGAGCGCCGCCGAGGTGTGCCGCTTCCCGTCCGGCGACTCGACGTACGGGGTCTTCGCCACCGGGACCTGTCCGGTCGCGGTGATCCCGTACGCCGACGAGGGCGTGCTGGCCGCAGTACCGGCTGGAGCGCTGGCAACCAGGCTGAACGTCACCACGCCGGCCACCGCCGCGATGGTCAGGACGGTCGGTCCGAAGTGTCGTCGCATCTGCGCGTTCCTCACGTTGTCACCTGCTGTCACTTGCTATCGATCAGGACGAGGGTGCCGAGCGGCACCCGCTGAAGCTTGGCGAGCGCCGTACGAGGTACTCGCACGCAGCCGGCGCTGATGGCTGCCCCGAACACGTCCGGCCGCGGCCAGCCGTGGATCGCCACGGTGCCCGGCCCGCCGCCGAAGGTGTCCAGGGTGGGACTGTGCGCGCCCAGCGGGAGCACCACCGGGGAGGCGGAGCGCGTCTTGTCGATGATGGAGCCGAGCAGGAAGGTCCGCCCGGGCGGCGTCGGGGTCGCCTTCGCGCCCACCCCGGCCTTCCATTCGCCGAGCCGCTTGCCTTGCTCGAACAACTCGATGGTCCGCGAACCGGTGTGCACGCGGATCTGGTACGCCGACGCCGCGCGATCCAGGTCCTCGTCCTGCAACCAGCCGGTCGACCGGTTCGGCCGCGACGGCAGCAGCACCCGCACCCACCCGTCAGCCTTCTCCACCACCGGCAGCCAGGTCGCCCCGAACTGATTCGGGGCGATCTTCGCGAACGCCTCCGCATCGGGCGCGGTGTAGAGCGCGGCCTCGGCCCGCGGATGGACGACGAGACCGTCGGTCCCCGCGTAAGGCTCCGGATCCAGCGGCGCGGACGCGATCGTCGTCTGCGTCGAGGACGCAGTCAGCGTGCTCAGGTCAACCGGCGGCAGCTCGTCGTGCTTGTTCCCCAGCACTCCAGCAACCGCCACCCCACCGAGCAACACGAGCACAGCCAGGGCCCCGATCGACCCACCACCCCGCTCACTCACCCGCGACCTACGCATCCGCCATGCTCCCCGTGACCTCACCACATGCCTGTCCGACGACGACAATAAGCCGTTCCGGACTAGCACGCCATGGCTAGTGACCCATGAGTAGTATTTTCTTCACCACTCCGAGTGACAACGCGCTGCCTTGGCTGGAAGTCAGAGGCGTCGACCCGCCCAGGTCCAGGCGTAGATGCCGTCGTCGACCGTGGTGCCGCCTTCGCCTAGTTCCAGGGGGCGGAAGGTGTCGACCATGACGGCCAGTTCTTCGAAGCGGTCGGCGCCCAGGGAGGCTTCGATGGCTGCGGGTTGGGGGCCGTGGGCGTAGCCGCCGGGGTGGAGGGAGATGGAGCCGAGGCCGATACCCGATCCCTTGCGCGCCTCGTAGTCGCCGCCGCAGTAGAACATGACCTCGTCGGAGTCCACGTTCGAGTGGTAGTACGGCACCGGCACCGACAGCGGGTGGTAGTCCACCTTGCGCGGCACGAAGTTGCAGATGACGAAGTTGTTGCCCTCGAACACCTGGTGCACGGGCGGCGGCTGGTGGATGCGGCCCGTGATCGGTTCGAAGTTGCTCACATTGAACGTGTACGGATACAGGCACCCGTCCCAGCCGACCACATCGAAGGGATGCGTCGCATACGTCATCCGGCTGCCGACGATCCCGGCCGCGCCGTGGCCGCGATGCTTCACCAGCACCTCGACATCGTTGCCCTCGACAACGAAGACCGACGCGGGCGTGACCAGATCGCGTTCGCAGTACGGCGAATGTTCGAGGAACTGCCCGTAGCGGCTGAGGTACCGCTTCGGTGGCGCGATGTGGCTGTTGGCCTCGATGCAGTACGCCGAAACCCCGTCCGGCCCGGGCAGCCATCGATGCGTCGTCGCGCGCGGGATCAGCACGTAGTCGCCCTCGGCGGCCTCGAGTACGCCGAAGACCGTCTCGACCGTCGCCGAACCCTTCTCGACGTACACACACTCGTCGCCGATCGCGTTCCGATAGTACGGCGACGGCTGACCGGCCACGACGTACGAGATCCGGACGTCGCCGTTGCCCAGCACGAGCCGCCGTTGCTCGACCACGTTGGCCGCGGCGGCCGCCTCGGGGGCGAACAGGTCGTGCAGTTTGAGGTGCCGCGGCGTCAGCGGGTGGTTCGGCGTCGTGGCCAGGTCGGGCAGGTCCCACACCTGGGAGTCGACGATCGCCGATGGCACCCCGGAGTGGTAGAGCAGTGACGAGTCCGACGAGAACCCCTCCTCGCCCATCAGTTCCTCGTAGTACAGCCCGCCGTCCGGTTTGCGGAACTGGGTGTGCCGCTTCGGCGGAACCTGCCCGACCTGCCGGTAGAACACCATGACCCCATCCAGTCTAGTACGTTTATCGGACATGTGTGTCCGCTTACCGAAAGCATCCGTTAGGCTCGGAGCCATGTCAACCATCCCTGCCCTGTTCCGGCACCTGGTCGACGACGCTGCGATGTTCCCGCCCGGGGAGTTGCCCCTGGCCGCAGCGGTGGCCGCGCACCGGGAGCACCGCCAGGCGGAGTACGCCGACCTGGTCGGCCCCTTCGTCTGCACCGACGAGGACCTGATGAAGGTCGCCGCCGAGGCCCGCGCGAGCGGCGGGCCACTCGAGGTCTCCGTCGTGATCACGGGCGGAGCCGGCGGCATCGAGCCCGCCGTCCGGTACGGCGATCGCTCGGCCGACCTGGTCGTCAAGGCGATCGAGGTCCGCCTGCGCGCCGAGGACGACCTGTCCCGCAACGCGCTCCGGGTAGTCCGCGCCTGCGACGACTGCCTGGACGAGGAGAACGCCTTCGTCGAGATCGGGCTGGACGGCGCCTGGGAGCGAGCGCTCGACGTCGTCGCCGACGCCGGGTACGCCGCGAAACTGCGGACCGGCGGGCTGGACCCCTCGCTGTTCCCGACGGCCGAACAGGTTGCAGCCTTCATCACGGCCTGCCTGGATCGCGAGGTCGCCTTCAAGTGCACGGCCGGCCTGCACAACGCAGTACGCCACACGGCGGCCGACACCGGATTCGAGCATCACGGGTTCTTGAATGTGCTGCTTGCTACCCGGGCGTCGCTGGACGGTTCGAGCCAGGACGAGTTGGCCGCGCTGCTGGAGACGCGCGACGGTGGAACCCTTGCCGCCAAGGCGCTCGAGTTGTCCGAGGAGCAGGCCGTGAGTACGCGGCGATGGTTCACCTCGTTCGGTTCCTGCAGCATCGACGAACCCCGCCACGACCTGACCGCACTAGGCCTGCTGGAGGCGAAGTGACCTGGATCGACATCGCAGCGAACTCACCGTTCGGGCCCGCGAACCTGCCGCTCGGCATCTTCCGGACCGGCGACGAGGCACCAAGAGTGGGCGCAGCGATCGGCGATCAGCTCATCGACCTGGCACCGCTCGCCGCCGAGCGGCTACCGGACGTCGCGCCGGCATTCACCGGGCAGTCGCTCAACGCGTTCCTCGCTCTCGGCCGCCCGGCCTGGCAGGCGACCCGCGAGTGGCTACTGGACCTGGTCGGCGACGAAGCCAACAGGACAGCCGTCGAGCCGCACCTGATCCGGTTGGATGCGGTGACGATGCTACTGCCGTTCGAGGTCGCCGACTATGTCGACTTCTACGCCTCGGAGCACCACGCGTCCAACGTGGGCAGGCTGTTCCGGCCCGACGCGGAACCCCTGCTGCCGAACTGGAAACACCTCCCGGTGGGCTACCACGGCAGGGCCGGCACAGTAGTTGCCAGCGGCACCGACATCGTCCGGCCGAGCGGCCAGCGCAAGGCGCCCGCGGACGAAGCACCGACGTACGGGCCGTCGCAGCGCCTCGACATCGAGGTCGAACTCGGGTACGTCGTCGGTACGCCGTCCGCCCTCGGCAGCCGCGTCTCCGTGGACGATTTCAAGGACCACGTGTACGGCGTGGTACTCGTCAACGACTGGTCGGCAAGGGACATCCAGGCGTGGGAGTACGTCCCGCTCGGTCCCTTCCTCGGCAAGTCGTTCGCCACCTCGATCTCGCCCTGGGTGGTCTCACTGGATGCGCTCGAAGCCGCCGAGGTGCCGCTCGGCAAGCAGGAACCGGCCGTGCTGCCGTATCTCGCCGGTGAACTGACGAACCTGAACATCACCTTCGAGGTGCGCTGGAACGGCCAACTGGTCAGCAGCCCGCCGTACCAGGAGATGTACTGGTCCCCCGCCCAGATGCTCGCGCACCTGTCGGTCAACGGCGCCTCCGTGCGGACCGGCGACCTGTTCGCCTCCGGCACGGTCAGCGGCGCCGAGAAGAACCAGCGCGGCTCGTTCCTCGAACTCAGCTGGGGCGGCCGCGAGCCGGTCACGGTCAACGGCGAGCAGCGCACCTTCCTCGAAGACGGCGACGAGGTCACCATCACCGGCTGGGCCGCCACCCCCGACGGCACCCGCATCGGCCTCGGCGACGTGACGGGCAGGATCCTCCCCGCCGCCTGATCCCCACCAGCCGCCTGCGTCCACCGATCAGGACGCAGGCGGCTTCGTGCTGGCTAAACGTTCACTAAAGATGTTCATAGCTGTTCGTTTCTCTTGACTCATGCTCGCTCCTGCGCACAGAATCCGACATCGCCCCTTCCGTCCACCGAGGAGTGCGCTCGTGATTCCCCTCCGCCCAGCGGCCCTGACCGCCGCTCTCGCCCTGACCGGCGGCCTGTTACTGGCACCGTCGGCCACGGCTTCCCAAACCGCGCCGACCACGGCCGCAGCAGCGCCGCTGACCTTGCATTCGGCCAGCCTGACCGTGACCGTCGGCAGCGACTTCCCGCGCGTCATCGGGTACGCCGACAACGCGTCCGGCAAGACGCTCGGCGGTCAGCCCGACGCCATCTCCACCGTCACCATCAACGGGACGCCCCGAACCGCTCGGCTCACCGCGCCACCGACCGTCAGCGCCGACGGCGGCCGAGCCGACTACAAGCTCGCCTTCGACGCCCTGCCCGGGGTCGAACTGGACGCCAGCCTCGCGCTCGCCGGCCGGATCACCACCTTCAAGATCGACGCTGTCCGAGACACCGAGTCGAGCCGGGTGAACACGATCGACATCCCGGACCACGACCTGATCTCAGTGGCCAGCACCGACGCCGGTGCGACCACCGCGTTCACCACGCTGGATCCGGACTCCACCCGCACGGCCGACAAGATCACTCCCGTGACCGCCGCCACCGCAGCCGAGGCCGCGCCCACCGGAGCGACGTACGCGTTCGTGAACACGAGCGGACTCGCGGCCGGGATCGAGACGAATTCGACGTACGACAAGCCTGCTGGGCAGTCGGTCGACGACGGGGCCCGGTTCTGGCATCGCGCGCGGAAGGCTGCCGACGGGACCAGCCGGGTCGGGGTCTGGAGTGGTCAATGGACCTACCGCGCCGACACCTCGCCCTACACCGAGCCGTTGCCGTGGGCAAAGGTCGTCGTCACTCCCGACGCCAACGGTGACCGGACGGTCGACTGGCAGGACGGCGCGATCGCGTTCCGCTCGATCATGGTGGAGCCGAAGGGCGGCGACCTGGTCAAGGACCGGGTGGTCACCCACATCCCGTTCAACTTCGCCAGCCAGGCGACCCACCCGTTCCTGCGCACGCTCGACGACGTCAAGCGGATCTCGCTCGCCACCGACGGGCTGGGCCAACTCGCGCTGCTGAAGGGATACGGGTCGGAGGGCCACGACTCCGCGCATCCCGACTACGGCGGCAACTACAACGTGCGTGCCGGCGGTCTGACCGACCTGAACACGCTGCTGAAGAAGGGCAAGGGCTGGAACGCCGCGTTCGGCGTGCATGTGAACGCGACCGAGTCCTACCCCGAGGCGAACGCCTTCAGCGAGGACCTGGTCGACAAATCCGCCAAGGGCTGGAACTGGCTGAACCAGAGCTACTACATCAAGCAGCGGCCGGACCTTGCCTCAGGCAACATCGTCAAGCGGTTCCAGCAGTTGCGCGACGAGACGGACCAGAACCTGCAGGAACTCTACATCGACGTGTACTACCAGTCCGGCTGGCTGGCCGACGGCCTGACCCGGCAACTCGCCGACCAGGGCTGGCAGATCGCCACCGAGTGGGCCGACCGGCACGAGCGCACGTCGCTGTGGTCGCACTGGGCGAACGACCTGGACTACGGCGGTCCCACCAACAAAGGGCTGAACAGCAAGATCATCCGGTTCGCTCGCAACCACGAGAAGGACGTCTGGAACGCCGACCGGATCCTCGGCCAGGCCTCGATCGTCGAGTTCGAGGGCTGGACCGGCGAGACCGACTGGAACAAGTTCTACGCCAACATCTGGCAGCGCAACCTGCCGGCCAAGTTCCTGCAGCAGCAGAAGATCCTCGACTGGAACGAGAACGACATCGCCTTCACCGGCGGTATCCGCGGCACCGTCGAGAACGGCAGGCGGACCCTGTACGCCGGTACCGCCAAGGTGCTCGACGGCGACAAGTACCTGCTGCCGTGGGACAACAACAAGAAGCTCTACCACTACAACCCCGAAGGTGGCCTCACTGCTTGGCGCGTACCGGCCGCGCTAGCCGCGACGACCAAGTTCACCGTCTACAAGCTGACCGACACGGGCCGGGTCAAGGTGACCACCGCACCCGTCAAGAAGGGTGTCGTCACCCTCGACGCCGACCCCGGCCAGCCGTACGTGCTGTACCCCGACGTCGCGCCGAAGCAGCCTGCCGCCCAGTGGGGTGAGGGCAGCCTGGTCAAGGATCCCGGTTTCAACGCGGGCAACCTGAACGCGTGGAAGCCGACCGGCTTCGCGAAGATCGACACCCTGGCCAACGGTCAGCACGTCGCCGCCTTCGGTCCGGGAACGGCGTCGCTGCAGCAGCAGCTCACCGGCCTGACCGCCGGCCACACCTACAGCGCCTCGGCCTGGATCGAGGTCGAGCCGGGCAAGTCGCGGCCGACCACCATCGACGTCAACGGCACCAAGGTGACCGTCACCAGGTCGACCGCGCAGAACAAGGTCGCATCCGACGACAAGCAGGATGCCTACTACCAGCGGGCCCGGGTCCTCTTCGATGCCAAGGGCACCAATGCGACGCTGAAGATCAGTGCGGCCGACGGTACTGCGCGGGTCCGCGTCGACGATGTCCGGGTCGTCGAGACGACTCGGCCGGCGGCCGGCCTGGTGGACGACTTCGAGCACACCGACCAAGGCTGGGGACCGTTCGTCAAGGGCGACGCCGGCGGCACCACGGACCCTCGGACCGTGCTGGCTCACAAGCATGCGCCGTACACGCAGGCAGGCTGGAACGGGAAGCTCGTCGACGACGTCCTCGACGGCGACTGGTCACTGAAGTCGCACGAGGAGAACGAGGGCCTGGTCTACCGGACTGCGCCGTGGACGGTCGACTTCAAGCCGGGCCACAAGTACAAGGTCGGCTTCGACTACGAGAACGGCCGGGCCGGGCAGTACACCTGGGTACAGGGAGTCGACCGGCCCGACTCGGTCGAGGTGCACTCGACACCGATCGGCGAGCAGCGAACGAAGACGGCGTTCTCACAGGAGTTCGTGGCCGGCTGCGGCGGCGACTACTGGGTCGGCCTGCGCAAACTCTCCTCCGGGGGCGACCAAGCGGACTTCGTGATCGACAACTTCGCCGTCACCGACCTCGGCCAGTCCGACGAGAAGGCGGACTGTACGTCGATCAGCCTGTCGGGTGCGGGCCTCAACGGCATGGTCTCCGGTGAGGCGAACACCGTGGTCACCACGTTCACCAACAACGACGTCGTCGCCGCCGACGACATCACGATGACGCTCCAGGCCCCGGCCGGCTGGACCGTCGAGGCGACGACTCCCGCAACTCACGCCACGGTTGCCGCCGGCACCAGCGTGACCACCTCCTGGTCGGTCACCCCGCCCGCCGGAACACCGGAAGGTAAATACGGGCTCACGGCAACAGGTGGCACAGCGAGTACGTCGGCCGAGGCGACCCTGCTGCCGCCGGGGATCGTTCCGCAGTCCCGGATCACCGTTGCCGACGTGAGCAGTGAAGACGTGGCCACAGGCGGCGCGGCCGTGGGCGCGTTGGACGGCGACCCCAGCACGCTGTGGCACTCGGCCTGGTCCGAGGTTCCGACCCCGGCCGGTTTCCCGCACCACATCACGCTGGATCTCGGTACGACGTACCAGGTGGACGGATTCAGCTACCTGCCCCGGCAGAGCGGGACGAACGGGATGTTCAAGGGATACGAGATCTACGTCAGCACCGACGGCCAGACCTGGGGTTCGCCGGTGCAGACCGGTGAGTTCCCGAACTCGCGGGACACCCAGCGGGTCGACTTCACCGCGAAGGCCGGCCGGTACGTGAAGTTCGTCGGCACCAGTTCGCTGAACGGAGCGGTCTTCGGGTCGGCGGCCGAACTGAACGTCTACGGCACGCACTGACAGTACGAAGAGAACAGCGGCGCCACACCCCGCCCCGGGAGTGGCGCCGCTGTTCTGTCCCAGTGTGCACGACGGAATCAAATCCCCCGCACACCGGTGGCTCACTTGGTGATCGTGACCGAAACGGCGGCGCTGGCGGCCTTCCCCGCGACGACGCGGAACTTGTTCACGCCGACCCGGCCGCTCTTCACCCAGACCGAGTACGTCGACGCGGACGTCACCTTGGTGGTGGCCGGGAAGTTGACCCACTTGCCGCTCTCCAGCCGCTGCACCTGAACGGTGGTGTTCCGGGCGAGGCCGGCGGTCTTGCCGGTCAGCGAGACCTTCGTCCACGCCTTGGCGGTGGTGTGGTCCGACTTGATGCTGATCGTCGGAGCCGCGGCGACCGAACCGGCGCCGGCCGCCGTGATCCGGGTGGTGTCCGGCGTGGCGCCGGCCTGCAGCGCACCGGCGACACCGATCGCACCGACGGCCAGGGCGACACCGGCGACGGCGGCGGCAGAACGACGAACAAGCTGAATACGCATGATCCTTGGTTTCCCCTCGTATGTAAGGGTTCTTGTGAACCCGACGTACGAAGAGACGCCGGCCCGCGGCGAGAAGTTGTGTTACAGCTCCGTCTCGGGTGTGGGCGGAAGCACCAACCTGGCCAGGGCTCCGCCCGACAGCGCGGAGCCGAAGGTGAGTTCGGCACCGAGCACTTTCGCGTGCCCCGCGGCGATGGTGAGGCCGAGGCCGTGCCCGACGCCGCGCTCGGCCATCCCGGACCGGAACCGACGGGGGCCCTCGGCAATCAATTCCTCCGGGTAGCCGCTGCCGTGGTCGACCACCTCGATCACCCGGCCGTTCACGGTCACCTCGATCGGCGGCTTGCCGTGCCGCAGGCCGTTGACGATCAGGTTGGCCAGGATCCGCTCGATCCGGCGGGAGTCGGTCGACACGGTCTCCTCCGGGCCGACCCGGTGGACCACGACGCTGTCCGGCGCGAGCGACTGCTGCATCCGCAACCGGCCGACCGCCGAGCCGACGAACGCGCCGAGTCCGACGTTCTCCAGGTCGGCCTGCTCGACGCCGGAGTCGAACCGGGCGATCTCCAGCAGGTCCTCGACCAGGCGCCGCAGCACCTTCGCGCGGTCGCGGACGAGCTCGCTGGGACGTCCCGGGGGCAAGAGTTCCGCGGCCGTCAGCAGGCCGGTGACGGGGGTCCGCAGGTCGTGCGCGACGTCGGCGGTGAACCGGCGCTCGGCCTCCAACTGGCCGCGCAACGAACTGGCCATCGTGTCGAGCGCCAGAGCCAGCGACTGCACCTCGTCCTTGCCCTTGCCCGCGGCCTCCGCCGCCGACGCGTCGAGCTCACCGGCGGCGATCCGACGCGCCGTACTGGCCACCGCGACGATCCGGCGGGACAGGCTGCCCGCCAGTACGACGCTCGCCAGGGCAACCAGCGCAACGGTGCCGATACCGCCGAGGATCAAGGCGCGGCGGAGCGCGTTCATCGACGGGTCGTTGACGTCGTAGTCCTGCACGATCGACAGGATCCGGCCGTCCTTGACCGCGACCGCGGCCCACATCTTCGCGTTCGGCGAACCGGTCTTGAAGGTGGCCCGCTTCCCGTTCTTGACGGCGTCCCGCAGTTGCGGCGGCAGGTCCGGGTCGTCCAGCCGCGATCCGAACAGCGGGACGTCGTTGCGGTCGTAGCTCTCCGCCGCGAGCTGGATCCGCTCGTCGGCGAAACTCCGCGTCCGGTCCAGCCGCGACGACTGGGCCTGCGTGTAGACCGCCACGCAGAGCACCAGGATCGCGAGCGAGGAGACCAGCAGGAAGATCAGGCCGAGCTTGCTGCGCAGCCCCATCTCAGGCTCGGAGCTTGTATCCGAATCCGCGGACGGTCTCGATGCGATCGGCCCCGATCTTCGTCCGCAGCCGCTGGAGGTGGACGTCGACCAGCCGGCCGTCGCCGCCCCACTCGTAGTCCCAGACGCGCTGCAGCAGGGTCGACCTGCTGAGCACCACGCCCGGGTTGTTGGCGAACTCGATCAGCAGCTTGAGCTCGGTCGGGGTCAGCTGCACAGTGCTGCCGCCCCGCCGGACCTCCAGCGCCTCCCGGTCCAGCTCCAGGTCACCGAACGACTCCACGGTCGACCCGGTCGCCGGCGCCGGCCGCTCGGGGTCGGCCACCGCGCGCCGCAGTACGGCTCGCAGCCGGGCGACCAGCACCTGGGTGTCGAACGGCTTGGTGACGTAGTCGTCGGCCCCGGCCTCCAGGCCCAGTACGACGTCCAGCGCGTCGCCGCGGGCGGACACCATCACGATCGGCACCGTGCTGGTCTCGCGGATCCGGCGGCACACCGAGATGCCGTCCAGCCCGGGCAGCATGATGTCCAGCATCACCGCGTCCGGGTGGATCTTCTCGAAACTCTCGATCGCCTCCAGCCCGTCCTCGGCTGTGGTGACGTCGTACCCGTGCCGCTCGAGGGTCAACTGGGTTGCCTCACGGATCACCGCGTCGTCCTCGACCATCAGGATGCGCGCTGCCGGTTCTTCCGGTACCACCGAAACTCAGTCTCCCTTTTGGTCCTGCGAACTCACCCTGATCATCTGTTGACCTGTCCAACGGTAGACCTCGACCCGAGTTACAGATGGGCAGCAAGGCTTGTCGTCCACGGCGAAGATTTCCGACTCCACCACCAGGTCACCCTGCCGGCTGGCACTGATCTTCAACTGATCGGCCTTCAAACTCCAAACCCGGCGCGGACCGCCCGGTTCGACCGCGATCAGGAACGCACCGAAGGTGAAGTTGTCCACGGTGTGGATCAGTACGACGAGTTGCGGCTGCGCGCTCCGCATCACGTTCACGGTCGCGCCACGGGTGAGGCAACGCTCGACTATCAGGCATCCCCGCAGCACGGTCCGGGAGTACTGGTCCAGGCTCGGGTCGGCAAGCAACGTCTGCCGCACCTGCGACAGGCTCACGGTGACCGGCGTGCGGTCGGTCTTGCCGAACCCCTGCGGGGTCTTCGTCGAAGGGGCGGCCGGGGTGGTCGTCGAGGGCGCCTCGGCACCCTCGACCCGCAGACCGCCGCCGTTGGCGCAGCCGGTGAAGGTCAGCAGGGCGAGCAGCATCACGGCAGCAGGCAACACCCGCTTGGCTCGCATGGCTCGCCTCCTACCGTGCCTCATCCACAATCCCCCGGGCGGTTTCAGTCAACTGCCTTCCATAGTGCGGCCAGGACGTCACATTCGACGGCCACCGACGTCCTGTGGCCCCGGCAGTTCCGTTGCGGTTGAGTCACAGGCTTCCCACTGCGACGACCTTGCCCGGATTCAGGATGTTCTGCGGGTCGAGGGCGGCCTTGATCGCGCGGTGGACGTCGACCGCGACCGGGCCGATCTCCTGCGCCAGCCAGTCGCGTTTGAGCACCCCGACGCCGTGCTCGCCGGTGATGGTGCCGCCCAGTTCGAGGCCGACCTCCATGATCCGGTCGAACGCCACCTGGGCCCGCCGGGCCTGCTCGGGATCGGTGGCGTCGAAGACGACGGTCGGATGCATGTTGCCGTCACCGGCGTGCCCGAGCACCCCGACGGTGATGTCGACCTCCGTCGCGATCCCCTCGACCGCGCCGATGAAGTCGGCCAGCCTGGACCGCGGTACGCAGACGTCGTCGATCATGGTCGTGCCGAGGTGCTCCAGCGCGACCAGAGCCGCGCGGCGCGCCTCCAGCAGCAGTTCGCCCTCGGCCGGATCGTCGGCCTCGATGCACTCGATCGCGCCGTACTGGCGGCAGAGCTTCGCGACCATCGCCACGTCCGCCGCGCCGGCCTCGCCACCGGCGTCCGACTGGGCGATCAGCATCGCGGCCGCCTCGGTCGGCAGGTCCATCCGCTTGAAGTCGTTCACGGCCTTGATCGTGGTCCGGTCCATGATCTCCAGCAGGCTCAGCGACACGCCGCTACGGATGATCTCGACGATCGCCTCGCCCGCGGCCACGCCACTGTCGAACAGGGCGGCCATCGTCCGTGGCCGCGCCGCGGCGGGCCGAAGCGCCAGGGTCGCCTCGGTGATGATGCCGAGCGTCCCCTCGCTGCCGACGATCAACTTGGTCAGGTCGTAGCCCGCGACGCCCTTGACGGTCTTCCGGCCGGTGCGCAGTACCCGCCCGTCGGCGAGCACGACCTCGAGCCCGAGCACGTAGTCGGTCGTCACGCCGTACTTCACGCAGCACAGGCCGCCCGAGTTCGTGGACAGGTTGCCGCCGATCGAGCAGAACTCCCAGCTGGACGGGTCCGGTGGGTAGAACAGCCCCTGCTCGGCGACCGCGCGCGACAGCACCGCGTTGAACACGCCGGGCTGCGTCACGACGTACCGGTCGACCGGTTCGATCGCCAGGATCCGGTCCATCTTCTCCAGCGACACCACGATGCAGCCGTCCAGCGCGTTCGCGGCACCGGACAGCCCGGACCGGGCACCCTGCGGTACGACGGGCACGCCGGCCTCGGCCGCGATCCGGACCGCGGCCTGGACGTGCGCGGTCTCGCGGGCCAGCACCACCGCCAGCGGCTCACCGGCCGGGCAGAACATCGCCCGGTCGTACCGATAGCTCTGGATCCGGTCCGGGTCGGTGACCAGGGCCTCCGGCGGCAGAACCTGTCGCAGCCGCTCGACAACCTCACTCATACCTGGTGAGCCTAATCGTGTGCCTCAGCCGCGTCAGGAGGAGTCAGCGGGTCCGGGACGTTCTGTTCTCGGAGATCTGCTGGAAGCCGCCGCCGTAGTCGTGGAACTCCCGCGCGACCGCGACGAAGGTGGTGCTGGTGTCCAGCGATCTCACCTTGGGCGTCCGGCAGGTCCGCTGCCCGGCGACCACGGCTCCGGTCCCACCGCTGCTGTCGCACGACAGGGTGCGGCCGTTGTTGGAGCCGCCGTACTGCACCAGGTACGCGCTGGTCAGCGCGTGCGCGGGCAGCCGGGAGTCCATCGTGACCTCGGCCCAGTACTGCGAACAGCTGTCGCGGACGAGTCTGACGTCGCCCCAGCCCGGTGGTTTGTGGTCGCGGAAAAGCTGCGCTGACGAGATGGTTCTGGCACCCGGGCAGTTGGCGAGTTCGACCGCCTGTGCTGGTTGGGCCAAAGCGATAGCGCCCGCTCCGGCCAAGCCCGCGGTGCTGAGCAGAATGCCCAGTGTCTTCATCGGAAAACCCTTCCTGAATGCACGCCCCGACGCGCACTCATCAGGCACAGTAGTCCAACCGCCCCTGACCTGACAGTCAATCCGGTAATCGGACGCAAAGGTTTCACCACCGTCGGCGTGTCGCCGACCCGGACGCCGGCCCGCCACCGCGAGGCGGGCCGGCGCCGAGGGGGATCAGAGGTTGCCGCGGCGCTCCTGCTCGCGCTCGATCGCCTCGAACAGTGCCTTGAAGTTGCCCTTGCCGAAGCCGAGCGAGCCGTGCCGCTCGATCAGTTCGTAGAACACCGTCGGCCGGTCGCCGATCGGCTTGGTGAAGATCTGCAGCAGGTAGCCGTCCTCGTCGCGGTCGACCAGGATCTTGCGCTTCTGCAGTTCCTCGATCGGCGCGCGGACGTTGCCGATCCGCTCGCGCAGTTCGGGGTCCTCGTAGTACGAGTCGGGCGTGTCCAGGAACTCCACGCCGTTGGCGCGCATGATGTCGACGGTCCGCAGGATGTCGTTGGTGGCGAGCGCGATGTGCTGCGCGCCGGCGCCGTCGTAGAACTCCAGGAACTCGTCGATCTGCGACTTCTTCTTCGCGATGGCCGGCTCGTTCAGCGGGAACTTGACCCGGTGGTTGCCGTTGGCCACCACCTTGCTCATCAGTGCGGAGTAGTCGGTGGCGATGTCGTCGCCGATGAACTCCGCCATGTTCACGAAACCCATCACCTTGTTGTAGAAGCCGACCCACTCGTCCATCAGGCCCAGCTCCACGTTGCCGACCACGTGGTCGACCGCCTGGAACAGCCGCTTGGGGTGACCCGCGGGCCGGGTGACGGCGGTCTTGGCCTCGACGAAGCCGGGCAGGTACGGACCGTCGTACCGGCTGCGGTCGATCAGCGAGTGACGGGTGTCGCCGTACGCCGCGATGGCGGCGCGGCGGACCGTGCCGTGCTCGTCGGTGACGTCGAACGGCTCCTCCAGCACGATCGCACCCTGCTCGCGGGCGTGCTTGATGCACTTGTCCACGTCCGGGACCTCGAGCGCGATGTCCGAGACGCCGTCGCCGTGCTTGCGGTGGTGGTCGTTGAGCGAGCTGTTCGGGTGCACGCCGCCGGTGATGACGAAGCGCGCGGAGCCCGCCTTCAGCACGAAGGCCTTGCTGTCCTTGTTGCCGGTCTCCGGGCCGGAGTACGCGACCAGGTCCATCCCGAAGGCGAGCTGGTAGTACTTCGCGGTCTGGGTGGCGTTGCCGACCACGAAGACGACGGCGTCCATCGCCGTCACCGGGAACGGGTCGGTGCTCTCGTCGTAGGGCACCAGTCCGACGAGCTGCTTCAGCTGCTCGAGGTCGAGATCGGCGTCGAGCTCTGCGGGGGTGAGGTCGGTGCTGGTCATCGGTCTCCTCCAGGGATCGGCTTGTGGTGAGCCTCGCCGGGTGAGGACAGGTTGCGCAACACTTTGAAATTTCACTGGACAGGTTGTGCAGTATTCTCAGGGTTCTGTTGGACTATTCGGTCATTCTTACTACTCCCAGGGAGCAGCCATGGCAGCCGTCGACGCTTTGGACGCCCGGATCCTCGACCTGTTCGCGGCCGAACCGCGGGTCGGCGTACTGGAGGCCTCGCGTCGGCTCGGCGTTGCCCGCGGGACGATCCAGGCGCGACTCGACCGGCTGCAGCGCGACGGCGTGGTCCGCGGCTGGGGGCCCGATGTGGACACCACGGCGATCGGCTATCCGGTGACAGCGTTCGCGACCTTGCAGATCGAGCAGGGCTCGGGCCATACGACGGTGGCCGAAGCGCTGGCGAAGATCCCGGAGGTGCTGGAGGTCCACACCATCACCGGCGCCGAGGATCTGTGGTGCCGGATCGTGGCGCGCTCCAATGCCGACCTGCAGCGGGTCATCGACCAGGTCGTCATCGTCCGCGGCATCCAGCGCGCCTCCACGGTGATCGCCCTCGCCGAGCAGATCCCACACCGCGTGCTTCCGCTACTCCACGCCGCGACTTCCCGTACGTCCAACACTCAGTAACCCCCCAAGCGCTCGACGCGTGCATCCCGCCCCTGCGGGGCAGGCGACGAGTCGGGCGTTGCGGCGTCAGGCGAGGCGCTTGGCGACCTCTACTGCGGCTCGGGCTACTCGCGGGCCGACGAAGTCCCGGTCGAGTTTGCCGAGGACGACCACGCCGATGGACGCCTCGACGCCCGGCACGCCCAGCACCGGCGACGACACACCTTGGGCTCCGGCTTGGAGTTCACCCGCGGTGATGACGAAGGGGCGACCGGCCGGATCAGGCTTGCGTCGGCCGGCCAGGATCGCCTTCCCCGCCGCACCCTGGTCGAGCGCGTGGCGCGAGCCCATCCGGTACGAGACGTGGAAGTCGGTCCAGCTCGGCTCGATCACAGCGATCGCGAGGGCCTCTTCGCCGTCGGCCACCGTCAGGTGGGCCGTCGCACCGGTGTCCTCGGCGAGCGACCGTAGTACCGGCAGGGCCGCGTCGCGGAGAGTCGGCTGCACGCGGCGGCTGTAGTGGAGCACCGCGAGGCCGAGCCGGGCACGACCTTCGCTGTCACGCCGGACCAGGCGATGCAGCTCCAAAGTGTTCACCAGGCGGTAGACGACGGTCCGGCTGACTCCGAGCGACGCGGCGAGTTCCGTGATCGACAGGCCGTCCGGGGCGTCCGCCAGCAACTCGAGAACCGTCAGTCCTCTGTCGAGCGTCTGGGACGTCTCTGCTGGCACAGCCGAAGCGTAACCGTTTTTCGGTCGCGGCCCGATGGCCCCGTATCTTGCTGCCGTGCGAAATTACTGGACGCTCCTCCCCGCCATCGCGGTCTGTGTCGTCCTGATTGCGATTTATGCCATTCCGACGCTGATCAACCCGCAGTGGACGAGCAACGTGCTGGGGTTGTTCAGGCAGCAGCCCGCCGGCGACGGCGGCACGGTCGAGGAGCCGGCCCGGCTCGGCCGGCAACAGCTCCAATCCCGGCGGATGCTCGCCGGTGCCCTGATCCTCGGCGCGCTCGCGCTGATCGGGTTCAACGTCTCGCTGAACCGCGAGGCGAACGGCTGCTACCTCGCGGCGAAGGCCTGGGGCGCCTTCGACGACAAGACCCAGACCGCCGACCCGTGTATCGACATGATCTACGGCAACTTCATCGGGGACGGCACGGGCAAGGTGCTGGAGAAGACGCAGCAGCCGCTCCCGGCGTACCAGTTGGTCCACGGCAAGAAGCCGAAGTACCTGAAGTGGATCCAGAACAGGCCCTCGTACGACGAGACCGATCTGCTCATCGGTGTGCCCGGCAGCTGCGGGTCGGACGTGAACGTGGCCCAGGAGGACACCAAGATCGTCGTCCTGCTCGACTCGGTGGAACCGTGCCCGGCCGAGAACGACATCTCGCTGCTGAACATCAAGCTGAAGAAGCCGCTCGGCGACCGCAAGATCGTCACCATCGACGACAAGCCGATGCGCGAGATCAACCCGGACATGGACTCCTGGTGGACCGTCGTCAAGAAGCTGGCCACCGGCGGCTGACGGTCAGCGCAGCGCCCGCACCTGGGAGTCGTAGTCGCGGAAGGGCTTGTTCCAGGCGAGCAGGACGAACAGCCCCGTGATGCAGACGCCCGCCCCGGCCAGCAACGCGACGGTGGGAGTGGTGAGCGACGCGGTCGTGCCGGCGACGAAGTCCCCGAGTCTCGGCCCGCCCGCGACCACCACGATGAACACGCCCTGCAACCGCCCGCGCATCGCATCCGGCGCTGCCGACTGCAAAACGGTGTTCCGGTACGCCGAACTGACCATGTCGGCCGCACCCGACATCGCCAGCAGCGCCACTCCGAGCCAGACCGTCCGGGACAACCCGAAGAGGCCGACCGCCGCGGCGTACACGGTGATCGCGGCCACGATCGCCACTCCCTGCCGACGAACCCGGCTGACCCAGCCCGAGAACAGCACTCCCACCAGCGCGCCCAGTGCCGGGGATGCCTGCAGCAGCCCGACTGTCCGTACTCCGCCGGCGAAGAACCCACCTGCCACAGCCGGGAAGAGCGCCCGGGGTTGGGCGAACACCATGGCCAGGATGTCCGCCACGAAGGTGGCCAGCAGGGCCGGGGCCGCCCTCAGGAAGGTGAAGCCTTCCAGTACGGAGCGCAGGCCGGCCCGGCGTACTTCGCCGGTCGGTGGCACGGAGGGGAGGCGGAACAGCGCGTACAGCGCAGCGGTGAAGGTGATCACGTCGACCAGGTAGGCGGCACCGAATCCCTGCCAGGCGATCACGACCGCACCGAGCAGAGGGCCGGCTGTGAAGCCCAGATTGAAGGCCGCCTGGCTCAGCGTGTTGGCGGCCGGGAGCAGCTCGGGCCGGATCAGGCGCGGGATGATCGCGGAGCGCGCCGGGTTGTTCACCGCGAAGCAAGCGGATTGCGCGGCGACCACGGCGTACAGGACGCCGACGTGGTTCCAGTGCAGCGCCGACTGCACCACCAGCAGCATCGAGAGCAACCAGAGCCCACTGGACGAGACGAGGGCCAGCGTACGGCGGTCGACGGCGTCGGCCATCGCGCCGCCGTACAGGCCGAAGACGATCAGCGGGACCAGCGAGCAGAGCCCGACCAGGCCGACCGCGAAGGTCGAGTGCGACAGGGCGTACACCTGGATCGACACGGTCACCGCGGTCATCTGCTGCCCGAGCTGCGACACCGTCGACCCGATCCACAACCTGCGGAAGTCTGCCGACTCCCGCAACGGACGAACATCGGTCAACAGACGAGCCACACCCAGAACCTATGTCACAACTTGACCCTGCCCGCCGAGGGGCACCGAATCAGCCTTTGCTGCGTCAGTACCACCGAGACCGAGGAGGAAGCCCGATGACGAACCAACCTGCACCGCCGCCGCTCGTCTGCCCGCTGTGTCGTTGTCCGCAGTTCCAGCAGGAGGAGGCTCGCAGTGACTCCCGCTGGGGCTTCACGTCCCACCGGATGACCCTGCTGATCTGCATGAACTGCCGGTACATCCTGCACTTCTACGACAAGAACTCCGTCTTCGACTTCGACTGAGTTACCCGGTAGGCGTCACCAGGGCAGGCGGCCGGCTTCGTTGTGGAGTTCGCCGGTGGGGCCGTCCGCGGGCAGGGTGGCGAGGCGGACCGCGACGGCGGCGCCCTGGGCCGGCGTCCGCGGGGTGTCCAGGCCGCCCATCTCGGTGGCGCACTTGCCGGGATCGGCGGCGTTGACCAGGATGCCGGTGCCGCGGAGTTCGTTGGCGAGCATGACCGTCACCATGTTCACAGCGACCTTCGACGAGTTGTAGCCGAGCATGCGGACCGTGGAAGCTCGCTCGGCAGGATCCCCGACGAGAGTCAGCGAAGACAGCTCGGTGGAGAGGTTCACGATCCTGGCCCCGTCCGCCTTGCGCAGCAGCGGCAGCATCGCCTGGGTGGTCGCGACCAGGCCGACGACGTTGGTCTCGTAGCCGCGCCGCAGGACGTCGAGGCCGATCTCGGCAGCGGCCGTGTCGCCCTCGGCGATGATCGCCGCGTTGTTCACCAGGACGTCGAGTCGCCCGGAGGTTCGCTCGATCTCCTCGGCGGCCGCGCGGATCGACCGCTCGTCGGTGACCTCCAGCTGGACCACGGCCGCATCGATGCCCTCGGCAACCAGTTCCTTGACGGTCGCCTGGCCGCGCGCGAGATCTCGCGATCCGACCAGCACGGTGTAGCCGCGTTCGCCCAGCTGCTGGACGATCTGCCGGCCGATTCCTTTGGTGGCGCCCGTGACGAGCGCGATCTTGTTGTTCATGTGCTCCAGGTTTGCCGCGATCAGGTGCCGCTGGCAGAGCGGGCCGATCCAGGGACCGGGAGTCCCTGGTTGCGGTCCGGGCCGGCTGAGATCCTGAAGACATGGACCGACCTCGACTCGCGGAATTCCTGCGCACCCGGCGGGACCGGTTGCGCCCGGAGGACGTCGGGTTGCCCGCGGGACTGCGCCGCCGTACGCCGGGACTGCGCCGCGAGGAGGTGGCGAGTCTGGCGACGATGTCCACCGACTACTACACGCGGCTCGAGCAAGGCCGCGGCCCGCGACCGTCCCGGCCGGTGCTGAGCGGACTCGCCCGGGCGTTGCGGCTGTCCGACGACGAGCGCGACCACCTCTTCCGGCTGGCCGGTGAGCAACCCGGTCCCCCGCCCGGCCCGCCCGCCGACGTACGGACCGGCGTACTGCGGATGTTGGCGCGCCTCGATGTCCCCGGGCTGGTCCTCGACGCGAAGTACGACGTGCTCGCGTGGAACCCGTTGGCGGCCGCGCTCATCACCGACTTCAGCGCCCTTCGGCCTCGCGAGCGGAATCTGCTCCGGCTGCGGTTCCTCGGCGCGACGACGCAGCGGTTCGGGGCGGCGGCGACCGAGCAGTTCGCCCGGGAAGCGGCGGCCGACCTCCGCGCGGCGACCGCGAAGTACCCCGCGGACCGGTCGATGGGGGCGCTGGTCCAGGACCTGCTCGCCGGGAGCGAGGAGTTCGCCGAACTGTGGGCGCGGCACGAGGTCGGCACGCAGCAGCGGATGTGCCAGACGATCCACCACCCGGTCGTCGGCCGGATCGACGTGACCTGCGAGATCCTCGTGATCCCGGAGCGCGATCAGCGGGTCGTGCTCTACACCGCCGAACCCGACTCGGCTTCCGACCAGGCTCTGCGCCTGCTGGAAGTCGTCGGCACGCAGGCACTGACGTCGTCCTGAGCCGTCGTCGAGGGGTTGCTCCGGAGTGGTCTCCCCCGTGATGGCGTCAGGCTCTGCGCTGGGTGGCCCAGTCGCGGATGAGTTCGATGCGTTCGCGGAGCTGGGTCGAGGAGGCGTGTGCCGCGGCGGGGCCGCCGAGCTTGCGGCGGAGGTCGTTGTGGATGACGCCGTGCGGCTGGCCGGTGCGGTGATGCCAGGCCGCGACCAGCCCGTTCAGCTCGCGGCGCAGCAGGGAGACCTGCTCGTGGGTCGCGAGCTCGGTCGGGGTCGGGTCGTCGCCGTCCGGGCCACTGGCGCGTTTGGTGCGCTTCTGGGCGGCGAGTGACTTCGCCTGGCGCTTGCGGAGCAGCTCGCGGACCTGGTCCGGCTCGAGCAGCCCGGGCAGGCCGAGGAAGTCGAGCTCCTCGTCCGAGCCCAGATCACCACCGGTGCCGTAGTCGCCACCATCGAACACGACCCGGTCGAAGCTGGCGTCCGACCCGAGCGCCTCGAACTTCGCCTCCAGGTCGTCGCTGGCACCCTCGGCCTGGTTGGCCTGGGCGATCAGGTTGTCCTCGAGGGCGAAGATGTCGCCGTCCTCGTTGCTGTTCTTCCGGCCGAGCACGTGGTCGCGCTCGACCTCCATCTCGGCGGCGAAGCTGAGCAATCGGGTCACCGACGGAACAAACACCGACGCCGTCTCGCCGCGCTTGCGGGCCCGGACGAACCGGCCGACCGCCTGAGCGAAGAACAGCGGCGTCGAGGTGGGCGTCGCGTAGACCCCGACCGCCAGCCGCGGTACGTCGACGCCCTCACTCACCATCCGGACCGCGACCATCCACCGCTGGTTGCCCTCGGAGAACGCGGCGATCTTCTTGCTCGCCGCCTTCTCGTCGGACAGCACGACGGTCGGCGCCTCGCCGGTCAGCTCACGCAGCACCTTCGCGTAGGCGCGAGCGTTGTTCTGGTCACCCGAGATGACCAGCGCGCCGGCGTCCGGCATGTGCCGCCGTACCTCGGTCAACCGCTTGTCCGCGGCCGACAACACCGCAGGCATCCATTCGCCGGTGGGATCGAGGGCGGTCCGCAACGCCTGCGCGGTCAGATCCTTGGTCAGCGGCTCACCCAACCGGGCAGCCACCTCGTCACCGGCCTTGGTCCGCCAGCGCATCTCCCCGGAGTACGACATGAAGATGACCGGCCGTACTACGTGGTCGCGCAGCGCGTGCCCGTAGCCGTAGGTGTAGTCCGCCTTGCTCCGGGCGACTCCGTCGTGACCGTGTTCGTAGGTGACGAACGGGATCGGGTTGTCGTCGCTGCGGAACGGCGTACCGGTCAGGGCCAGCCGGCGGGTGGCCGGCTCGAACGCCTCCCGCACCCCCTCGCCCCAGCTGAGCGCGTCACCGCCGTGGTGCACCTCGTCGAGAATGACCAGCGTGCGGAACTTCTCCGTCCGGACCCGGAAGGCCAGCGGGTTCACCGCGACGCCGGCGTACGTGACCGCGACGCCCTGGAAGTCCTTGTTCGTTCGGCCGCGCCGGCCCGCGAAGGCGGGGTCGATCGCGATCCCGGCGCGGTCGGCCGCGTCCGCCCACTGGACCTTGAGGTGCTCGGTCGGCGTCACCACGGTGATCCGCTCGATCACCCGGCGGTGCAGCAACTCGGCCGCGACCGTCAGCGCGAACGTGGTCTTGCCCGCCCCCGGGGTGGCGACCGCGAGGAAGTCCTTCGGCTGCTTGTCGAGGTAGAGCTTGAGCGCCTCCGCCTGCCACGCCCGCAACTTGCTCGCAGTACCCCAAGCAGCGCGGTCCGGGTAGGCCGGAGGGAGCACGGCTGGTGCTGGCACGTGCGAATCCACGGACGGCATACTCCCCCGATAGTCGACTGTCGGCCGTGCAGGAACGTTACCCGACAACCCCGACAAAATCAGATCGGCCCCGCGGCGGCGACGATCCGGGCGCAGGCGGGAATCAGGGCGCACTCGACAGCGGCGCGGTCCGGTGACAGCAGCCGATTGTGCTCGAAAGTCAGGCCTTGCGGGTCGCCACAGTCGTCGGCAGCGCCGGTCGGCCAGGTGCCCGGGTAGGCACGGCGAGCGATGCCGTCCGGCACGCGGTCGTCCCAGAAGTTGCCGCGGTACCGGATGTCACGCAGGTACGGATCGGCACAGCCGCCGATCGAACCCGGGTACCCGTGGACCACGTTGCGGTCCACCGTGACGTACTCGCTCGTGTCGTCGGTGTAGATCCCGAGGTCGAAGTTCTGTGCGCCCGCATCGGTGACCACGTTCTCGCGGACCAGGGCCCCGTCGGCGTACCCGTCGCCCTGCTTGCCGCGCAGGTAGATCCCGCCGCCGTCCTCGATCACCTGGTTGGTCGCGAAGACCCGGTTGGCCAGGATCCTCGTCCGATGGGACCTGCCGCCGTCCTCCCCGGGTGGCCCGACCAGGATGCCGGTGTACGGGACGTTGTCGACCTGGTTGTGCTCGATGGTCGTGTCGTCGCCGGTGACCAGCCAGATCCCCGATGCGCCGCGGTACTCGACCCCGGTCCGGTGGATCCGGTTGTCCCGCAGGACGACATTCCGGCTGATCCCGGTTCGGTCGGGCA
The DNA here is from genome assembly GCF_004365175.1 of Kribbella voronezhensis. Classification (NCBI taxonomy): domain Bacteria; kingdom Bacillati; phylum Actinomycetota; class Actinomycetes; order Propionibacteriales; family Kribbellaceae; genus Kribbella; species Kribbella voronezhensis. The sequence goes on from NZ_SOCE01000001.1 coordinate 1,975,815, forward strand.
GGACCGCGCCCAGGACCACGCCACCGTCGGAGACATCGGTGAACCGATTGGCCTCGACGAACACGTCCCGTACGCCGCGGGACAGTTCCAGGGCCTGGCCACCGAGCCGCTGGAACCTGTTCCCGGACAGGGTGATGCGCCGGCTGCCGCGGAACGCGACGTTGCCGGGGACCGTCAGCCAGCCGTCGACCGCGGGCCGCCGGTAGTTGCTCCAGGCCGACACGAAGCCGGCCGGTTCACTCGGCGCCAACCAGGTGGCATCGGCGAAAGTCAGGCCGCGGAACGCCACGTCGTGCGTGTGTGCGTCTCCCTCGACCAAGGTCTGCAGGACGGGCGCCACCACCTCGGCCTTCCGCACGTCCTCGCCGGGCAGCGGGTGGTACAGAAGCTTGTCCCGCCGGCGATCGAGGTACCAGGCCCCTGGCTTGGTCAGGAAGCTCGGACTGTTGTCGATCGCGGTCGGAGCAGGCAGCGGTTCCCCGTCCGCTCCGTAGAGCTTGCGGGCCAGAGACCAGCAGGGCTGGTCCATGGTGATCACCGTCTTCCCGCGCATCCGGCGGATCGAGTCCACGCCACACCGCGCGTCGACCCAGAAGGGAAACGTATAGGCGAACTCGATGTCGTCCGGCCGCGACCAAGTGGCCGGGACGGGGCTGGCCAGGACATAGCCGGTCTCCGTCGTTGTCACCTCGCCGGGCAACCCGGCACCGAGCGGCGCCCGGAGTGCGCGGCGCCCATCGACGTACAGCTGTCTGGTCTGGATTCCGCCCGCGGGCGCCTCCCAGATGCCACCGCGGGTCTGGGTCCAGCCGGTGATCACCCGGCCGCCGCTCAGGACGATCTCTTCCTGTCTGAGAGTGCCGTAGCCGAAGGCTTCGTACGTGACGGACGAGGCCGGCTTCAAGGTGTCGCTCAACCGGTACTTGCCGCCCCGCAGGTCGATCACCAACGGCCGGCCGGGTCGAGCTTCCCGCTGCGCGCGCTCGAGGGTCCGGAACGGCCGGGCCGTCGTGCCCGGGTTGCTGTCGTCACCCCAAAGCGCGACGGTGACTCGTCGGGCGGCGGGTGGAGTCGCCGTCGCTGCGGTCACGGGCAGCGCGGCCATCAAGGCCATCGAAATGCCGAGAGTTGCGAGTTGTCGTCTCATGTCCGCCAGCCTCCTGTCGGTGGCGCGAGTCGCCATCGGCCAGAGGAAGACGGACGCCTGCTACTTAAGTGACACTGCGCCCGCCCCGAAGGCCGATCGCGGTCGGCCGTTCCGGGCCTACGCTCGATTCATGGAGACCGAGCCCTGGCACGAGCGGGCGGTGCCCCTCGTCCTGGGGGCTGTGATCGCCGGCTTCGTCGTGGTCGACTACGGCTGGTCCATCGGCATCGGGTTCGCCGCGCTCGTCGCCGGCGTGACCGCTGCCCTGGCCCGCCGGACGGTCTGGCCGCTCCTGGTGGCCGCCGCGGCAGGAACGCTGGTCTTCTCGGTCTGGCCGCTGGTCATGGTCGCTTGCTACTACGTGGCTGTGAGCTCGCCCCGGCCGACCCGGGTGATCGCCACCGGGCTGACCGCGTACGCCGCGCTGGCCGGACTTCCCGTCGTACTCGATGCCTTGGGCAACGACCTGCTGGTCGAGGGGGACCCGGTTCCGGCGTCGCAACTGGTGATCCTCGCGGCTGTGGTCGTCGCGCTGCCGACGATGGCCGGTTTGTGGGTGCGAGCGAGGCGACAGCTTGCGGCGGGTCTGGTGGAGCAGGCGGCTCAGCGGGAGCGGGAGCGGCGGGCCCTGGCCGCACGGGCCAGCTCGGCCGAGCGGGCCGGCCTGGCTCGGGAGATGCATGACGTCGTGGCACACAAGGTCGCGCTGATGGTGGTTCATGCCGGCGCTTTGGAAGTCCAGCCGCCCGACCGTACGACGGCGGAGGCGGCCGCCTTGATCAGGTCCACCGGCCGTGAGGCGCTGGCCGGCCTCCGGGAGGTGGTCGAGGTACTGCGAACTCCGAACGAATCCGCCGCCGTGCTCGGTCCGCCGCCGTCGCTGGTCGACCTGGACTCCCTCCTGGAGTCGTCCCGGGCAACCGGGTTGGTGGTCCGGCGGTACGACCTCGGCGAGCCGGTGCGGGTGTCCGACACATCTCAGCGCGTCCTGTACCGCGTGACCCAGGAGGCGCTGACCAACGTCCACAAACATGCGCCCGGCGCCGAGGTGGAGGTCACCCTCGGCTACTACGGGGACGCCGTCGAGGTCGTCATCTCGAACACGGGCGGTACGTCGACGAGCGTGGCCGCCGGTTCGGGGTACGGCTTGCTGGGGTTGCGGGAACGGGTCGCGCTGGTCGACGGCGTACTGACCGCGGGGCCGGCCGGCGACGGGTTCGTCGTCCGGGCCCGGGTGCCGTTGCGATGATCCGGCTGGTGCTGGCCGATGACGAACACCTGATCCGGTCCGGGCTGCGGCGGATTCTCGAGGCGGCCCCGGACCTCGGTGTCGTCGCGGAGGCCGCCGACGGGGACGAGGCGGTCGCCGCCGTTCGCAGGCACCGTCCGGACGTGATCCTTCTCGACGTCCGGATGCCCCGCCTCGACGGCCTGGCCGCGGCAGCCCGGATCACCGCGGAACCGGATCCGCCCAAGGTGGTCATGCTCACCACGTACGACCTCGACGAATACGTCCACCGTGCGCTGCGCGTGGGCGCGGTCGGCTTCCTGATGAAGGACACCCCGCCGACCGAACTCGCCGCTGCCGTCCGCGTGGTCCACGACGGCCAGGCGATGCTCGCGCCCGCGGTGACCCGCCGGCTGCTGGACGAGTTCGCCGAACGGACCGACTCCGCGCAGGCTCGCCGCCGCCTGACCGTGGTGACCGACCGTGAACTGGAGGTGATGAAAGCGGTCGGCCGCGGCCTGTCCAACGCCGAGATCGGCCGCGAACTCGGCATGCGCGAGACCACCGTCAAGGCGCATGTCAGCCGTGCCCTGGCCAAGCTCGGACTCACCAACCGGGTCCAGGCCGCCCTGCTCGTCCGCGACGCCCGGCTCGGCTGATCGCCGGGCGTCGCTTGTGATGGCCTGTGATCGCCTGTGATCGCCTGGGGAGAAACTTCGGGAGTCGGGCGCGCGGGCCGCCTACACTCGGGGGCATGAGTACTCAGTTGAGCCCCGGCGCGGAGACGGTCGTCGACGAGCGCACCAAGCCGCAGTTGGACGAGGGCGATCACGAGCGGTTCTCGCACTACGTGCCGAAGGACAAGCTGACCGAGGCGATGGTGATGGGCACCCCGGTGGTCGCCCTGTGCGGCAAGGTGTGGGTGCCGAGCCGCGACCCGCAGCGGTTCCCGGTCTGCCCGGAGTGCAAGGAGATCTGGGATTCGCTCAACCCCGACGACGAGGGTGGCGACGGCGGCGAGGAGTAGCCCGACGGACGGCGTACGCGGGCGGCTCAGTTCTGGGTCGGGTCGTCCGGGTACGTCGCGAGGTAGGCCATCTGGTCGCGCTGGCGGTGCAGGACGCGCCGCCACAACCCCTCGGGTTGCAGGCTGAACACGTCGTCGGGCTCGGACGGTACGACGTACCAGGCGCCCTCGGTGATCTCGCCCTCCAGCTGACCGCTGCTCCAGCCCGCGTATCCGGCGAAGATCCGCATCCGCTGGATCGCCCCTTCGAGCAGCGCCGGCGGGACGTCGAGGTCGATCAAGCCGATCCGGCCGAAGCACTCCCGCCAGCCCGGCGGGTCGGCGGACTCGATCACCTCGGCGACCGCGAGCGCGCTGTCGGTACCGACCGGACCGCCCATGAACAGGACGCCCGGCTCGGTCACGGTCGTCGACCAGTCGGACAGCACGCGCTCGACCTCCAGGTCGGCAGCGCGGTTCACCACCACCCCGAGTGCGCCGTCTTCGTCGTGATCCAGCAGCAGGATCACCGAGCGGCGGAAGGGCGGCTCGTCGAGCAGCGGTGTCGCTATCAGCAGCGAACCGGTCAGGGTCGAGGCCGTCATGGTTCCATCATGTCGTGCCCGGCAACCTTTTTGGACCGCAGGACCCGGAAGCCGAGCCAGGCCCCCAGCGCGACGCCGGCCAGATCGGCCACCGAGTCGAGCGGATCGCCACTGCGATCCGGCAGCAGGAAGTGCTGGACGAGCTCGCTGACCACGGCGTTGGCGACCAGTGCTCCGAGCAGCCAGCGAGACGGTACGCCGACGCGCAGGCCGAGGAAGGCGACCGAGCCGAACAGCAACAGATGGGCGAGCTTGTCGGCCTCCGGGAAAGTGACCTGAGGACCGGCCTGCTCCGGCGAGTACACGCCGTACAGGTGGAGCAGGCAGGCCAGCACGAAGCCGACCCGCCACAAGAGTTCTGCCCGGCCCACCCGCATTACAGCGCGGGTGAGTCGTCCGGGAACTGCTCGGCGGCCGGAGCCTTGCCCCCGGCTGCGTCCCGTACGGCGTGGGCCACCATCGTGTGCACCTCGGGGTGGAACACGCTCGGCACGATGTAGTCCGCGTTCAGTTCGTCGTCGGTGACGACGCCGGCCAGCGCCTTGGCCGCCGCCAGCTCCATCTCGATCGAGACCTTGGACGACTGCGCGTCCAGCAGGCCCCGGAAGACACCGGGGAAGACCAGGACGTTGTTGATCTGGTTCGGGAAGTCGCTCCGGCCGGTCGCGACGACGGCCGCGTGCTCGTGCGCGGCGGCCGGGTCGACCTCGGGGTCGGGGTTGGCCAGCGCGAAGACGATCGAGTTCTCGTTCATCGTGGCGATGTCGTCGCCGGTGAGGATGTTCGGCGCGGACACCCCGATGAACACGTCGGCTCCGTTGAGCGCACCCTTCAGGTCTCCGCTGTACTTCGCGATGTTGGTGTTCTCCGCGATCCAGCGCAGCTCCGGCGACAACCCGTCGCGCTCGAGGTGGATGACACCGGCGACGTCGGCCACGATCGTGTCCTTCACCCCGGCCGCGATCAGCAACTTGAGGATCGCCGTACCGGCCGCGCCGGCGCCGGACAGCACGATCCGGACCTCGCTGATGTCCTTGCCGACCACCCGCAACGCGTTGAACAACGCGGCCAGGACGACGATCGCCGTACCGTGCTGGTCGTCGTGGAAGACCGGGATGTCGAGCTCCTCGCGCAGCCGGGCCTCGATCTCGAAGCAGCGCGGCGCGGAGATGTCCTCCAGGTTGATGCCCGCGAAGCCGGGGGCGATCGCCTTCACGATCTGCACGATCGCATCCGGGTCCTGGGTGTCCAGGCACAGCGGCCAGGCGTCGATCCCGGCGAACCGCTTGAACAGCGCGGCCTTGCCCTCCATCACCGGCAGCGCGGCCTTCGGGCCGATGTTGCCCAGACCGAGGACGGCGGAACCGTCGGTGACCACCGCGACGCTGTTGCGCTTGATTGTCAGCCGGCGGGCGTCGTCGGGGTTGGCCGCGATCGCGAGGCAGACCCGGGCCACACCGGGGGTGTAGATCATCGAGAGGTCGTCGCGGTTGCGGATCGGGTGCTTGGCCTCCATCGAGATCTTGCCGCCGAGGTGCATCAGGAAGGTCCGGTCGGAGACCCGGCCGATCTCAACCCCGGGCACCGCGCGCATCGCCTCGACCAGCCGGCCGGCGTGCTCGGTGTCCGCGGCCGCACAGGTCACGTCGATCCGGAGCCGCTCGTGGCCGGACGCGGTCACGTCGAGCGCGGTGACGAGGCCGCCGGCCTGCTCGACCGCGGTCGTCAGTTTGCTCACCGTCGAGCCACCCGCGGGGACCTCGAGGCGGACGGTGATGGAGTAGGAAACACTCGGCAAGGCAGTCACGCCCGCGATCTTCTCACGTCCGCACCGGCGGCCGGAGGTTCCGTACGTTGCGTCCACTCGCACTCACTGGGTAATCCATTACCCGCCCGCTAGGGTGGCCCCAGGCGAAGGGAGGCGCGGTGGCACGGATCAGCGATGTCGCGGCCCGGGCAGGGGTTTCGACGGCCACCGTGTCGCGGGCCCTGAACGGCAAGTCCACGGTCGACCGCGAACTGGTCGCGAGGGTGCAGAAGGCCGCCGACGAACTCGGCTACCAGCCGAACGGCCCGGCCCGGAACCTGCGCCGTCAGGAGGCCGCCGTGGTCGCGCTGATCATCTCCGACGTGGAGAACCCGTTCTTCACCGCGATCGCGCGCGGAGTCGAGGACGTCGCCCACGAGGTCGGCTACTCGGTGGTGCTCTGCAACTCCGACGAGAGCGCGGAGAAGGAGAACCGCTACATCGACATCGCGATCCAGGAGCGGGTCGCCGGCGTCATCCTGTCCCCCACCGCCACGACGTCGTCGGTCGGCAAGCTGGCGGATCGCGGTACGGCGTTCGTCGCCGTCGACCGGCCGCTGCCCTCCCAGGAGAGCGATGTCGTCCTCGTCGACACCCGACTCGCCGCTCGCCAGGCCACCGCGCACCTCGTTGCCCAGGGCTACGAACGCATCGGGTGCATCACGGGCCCTGTCGGAGTCCGTACCGCGGACGACTGGCTCGCGGGGTACCGGGATGCACTGAAATCCGCGAAGCGGCGCAGTACGACGAAGCTGGTGCGGCGTACGGAGTACAAGGCAACCGGCGCCTACCGGGCCGCCGTGGAACTACTGGGTCAGGTTGAGCCGCCGGATGCGTTGCTGATCGCCAACAGCGCGATGGCAGTCGGCGTACTGCGTGCGCTCCAGGAGCACGGGATTCGCCCGGGCCGAGACGTCGGCCTCGTCGCCTTCGACGACGCCCCGTGGGCCGAGCTCGTGGACCCACCTCTGTCGGTCGTCGCCCAACCGGCGTACGAAATCGGCACCGTCGCCGCGAGGTTGCTGTTGGCAAGAATCACCGACAACACCCGCCCACCGTCAACCACCACACTGGGCGCCCGCTTGATAGAACGCGGGAGCTCGCGGAGGTAACCCGCCCACGCGGCTCCTGCGTCGCCGCTCCCCACCCCCAGCTACGGCGCTCCTTCGTCGCACCTCCGCTGCCTTGGTCAGCGACCGTGCGTTGCTGCGAAGCCGGCTTCACGGTCCTCGCCATCGGTTCCGCCTAGCCGAGACCGGGTTGCCTCAGCATCTGCAGCTGGTTGAGCTTCCAGCTCCCGCAAAGGCGTGACCGCCGCCGACTCAGAGCTGTTGCGTCAGAAGATAGGGCAGGCGCTTACGGGTGACCGATCTGAGCAAGAGCAGATTGCTATCCGCGCAGGCGTCCGCCCGCCACGCAGTTCCGGCCGTCGCCCTCCGCTCCGAGCGAGGCAGCGGAGGGCGACGAAGGAGCGCCGTAGCTGGGGGGTGGGGAGCAGCGACGCAGAAGCTGCGTGGGCGGAGTACCAGCTCATCACCCGTTCGGGTTCTCCTCGGCGTAGATCTGGGTTGCGTTGGACTTGTCGATGAGGCGGGTGTGGAGGGTCTGGGTCTTTTCGATGGTCCCGCAATCAACCAGCAGCTTCTTGGCGGCGGCGATGGCTTCCTTGCCGTTGGTCGGGTAGGTGAAGGTGGCGCTCAGCCGGCCCTGCTCGACTGCCTTGATGCCGCCGGACGGGATCGGCAGGGCGTCGATGCCGGTGAACTTCATCTCCTTCTCGCGGCCGACCGCCTTGGCGGCCAGGTAGGCGCCTTCGGCCATCGGGTCGTTGTGGGAGTAGACGACGTCGATCTTCGGGTTGGCCTTCAGGAGCGCGTCCATCTGCGCCTGACCCTTCTCCCGCAGCCAGTCGCCACTCGCGGCCGCGATCACCTTGACCTTCGGGTTCTCCTTGATCCCCGCCAGGAAGCCCTCGTGCCGCTCGGCCTGCGGGGTGGCGCCGGCCAGGCCCTTCAATTCGACCACATTACCGCCGTTCGGCAGCAGCTTCTCGGCGATGTACTTGCCGGCCTGGGTGCCGATCTCGACGTTGTCGCCGCCGATGAAGCCGGTGTACACGTCACCCTCGACCTTGCGGTCCAGCACCAGCACCGGGATGCCCTTGTCGTACGCCTTCTTCACCACCGCGGTCAGCGGCTTGGCCTCGTTCGGGCTGATGATCAGCAGGTCGACCTGTTGGGTGATGTAGTTCTCCACATCGGCCACCTGCTTGGCGTTGTCCTGTGCCGCGTCGGCGAACTTCACCTCGAACTGCGGCACGTCCTTCGCCGCGGCCTTGATGTCGTCGTCCATCCGCTGCCGGTACGGTTCGGCGACGTTCGCCTGGCTCATCCCGATCACATACTTGCCGTCGGCACCTTTGCATTTCTTGGAGCTGGCGGCCTGCGGGTTGTCGGACGTGCGTTCGTTGGTGGTCCCGCAGCCGGCCAGCACGAGGGCGAGGACGGCCGCGGCGGCCAGGGGCAGGTTCAGGTTTCGCATGACGAGCCTTTCAGGAAGTGGGGCGGAGTCGCTGCAGCGCGGCCGCGGCGACGATCACGAGTCCCTTGATCAGCAGCTGGATGTTGGAGTCGATGTTGTTCAGGGCAAGGATGTTGTTCAGTACGCCGAGGAGCAGCGCGCCGGCCACCGTTCCGGCGACGGACCCGCGCCCGCCGGCCAGACTGGTGCCACCGATCACCACCGCGGCGATCGCGTCGAGCTCGTACCCCTGACCGTCGTTCGGGCTGCCCTGGTTGAGCTGGACGGCGTGCACGATGCCGGCCAACGCCGCGAGCAGCCCGCAGATCGCGAAGACGGCGACCTTCACCCGAACCACCGGTACGCCGGACAGCCGGGCCGCCTTCTCATTACCTCCCACGGCATACAGATGACGGGAGAAGGCGCTCACCCGCAGGAACACCACGGCCGCGATCGCGACGACGGCGAAGATCAGTACCGGAATCGGGACCAGCCCGCCGAACGTCCGCTCGCCCAGGACGGCGAAGGAGTCCGGCGCCTCGTGCGGACCGTTGCCATAGGCAATCGCAATGCCCTGCCCGTCGGACCAGATCCGGGCCAGTCCCCTGGCTATCTGCAAGCCGGCCAGCGTCACGATGAACGACTGGATCCCGATCATTGCCGTCGCAATCCCTTGCAGAGCGCCGAAAACCAGGCCGACGGCAAGCACCAGAACGACGGACGGGATGAGACCCCAGTCGCTCTCGACCATCAGCACCGCCGAGCCGACCGCGGCCAGGCCGAGGACCGCGCCGACGGACAGGTCGATCCCGCCGATCAGGATCACGAACGTCATCCCGACCGCGATGATGCCGATCTCCGAGACCGCCCGGACGACGTTCGCCAGGTTGTCCGCGCTGACGAAGAGGATCTCGCCGTCGCGCCGGGGCGAGAAGATGATCGCCGCGACAAACACAGCCAGCAGCCCGAACACACTCTGGAACCGGAACAGCGACGCGACCACGCCACCAGAACTCTCCGCGATCGCCGTCGGCGCGGCCCCGGCTCCGGCTCCGGGCTCAGCCGCCGACCGCTCCCCGACAACCTCGACAGACCGCTCGTCGGTTACCGGCTTGCCTTGTGCGTTTGTCACTGCGACCCTCCGACCTCTTCGAACACAGCGCTCTCTCCCATCGCGGCAGCGAGCAGATCCCCTTCGCCCGAATCCGCGGTACTGAACGACGCCACGTCGCGACCGTCCCGCAGTACGACGACCCGGTCGCAGACGCCGACCAGTTCGGGCAGTTCCGACGATGCGAGCAGTACGCCGATCCCCTGGCCGGCCAGTTCGCCCAGCAGGCGGTAGATCTCGGCCTTCGCGCCGATGTCGACCCCGCGGGTCGGTTCGTCGAGCAGGAGCAGCCTCGGCTCGGTCAGCAACATCCGCCCGAAGACGACCTTCTGCTGGTTCCCGCCCGACAAGGTCCCGACGTCGTCCTGCAGCCGCCCGAACTTCAGCCGCAACCGATCCGCCATCCGCACCGACGCCGCCCGCTCCAGGCGACGCGCGATCACCCCCAACCGCCCGTACGCCGGCAGGCTCGACACCACCGTGTTCGCCAGGATCGAGTGGAAGAGCACCAAGCCCGAAGCTCGCCGGTCCTCGGGGACGAACCCGATCCCGTTGCTCAGAGCGTGCCGTGGTCCGCGAGGCTGGATCTCCTTGCCTTGCAGGACGATCCGCCCCGAACGCACCCCGCCCGGCGCCACGCCGTACAGGGTCTCGAGCAGCTCGGTCCGGCCGGCGCCGAGCAATCCGGCCAGACCGACGATCTCGCCGGCGCGCACCGACAAGGAGATGCCGTCGGGGTCGCGCCGGCCGGGGCGGGGGCGGCGCGGCTTGATCGCGAGGTTCTCGACGCGGAGGAGTTCGTCGCCCGTGGCGGCGTCGGGTGTGGTGAACATGGTCTGCACCGGGCGACCGACCATCGCCTCGACGACCTCGGCGGTGGTCAGCTTGCGCGGGTCGAAGCTGGCGACGAACTGTCCGTTGCGCAGTACGGTCGCGCGATCGGCGACCTGGGCGATCTCCTCCATCCGGTGCGAGATGTAGACGATGCCGACGCCGCCGCGGCGCAGTTCGCGGATCACCACGAAGAGGCGCTCGACCTCGGTGGTGGTGAGTGCCGAGGTCGGCTCGTCCATGATCAGTACTCGCGCGTCGAGCGAGATCGCCTTGGCGATGGTGACGAGTTGCTGTTCGCCGACGCGCAACTCACCGACCGGGCGGCGGGGATCGAGGTGAACGCCGCTGGGTTCGAGCAGCGCGCGCGCTTCGCGTTCCATCCGGCGGCGATCGACCGTCCGCCGGCGGGTGCGGAGCTCGCGGCCGAGGAAGATGTTGTCGGCGACCGACAGGCCGGGGACCAGGTCGAGCTCCTGGTGGATCATCGCGATCCCCCGGGCCTGCGCGTCGGTGGGACCGGCGAAGGTGACCGGTTGGCCGTCGAGCTCGATCCGGCCGTCGTAGTCGGTGACGTCGCCGGACAGGATCTTCATCAGCGTGCTCTTGCCGGCGCCGTTCTCGCCCAGCAACGCGTGCACCTCGCCCGCGCCCAGGCTGAAGTCGATCTCCCGGCAGGCGTGAACGCCGCCGTATCGCTTGCCGATCCCCGACATCCGGACCAGCGCGGCGACCTCGGCCATGACACCTCCGCGATCGGGCGAGTAATCGATTTCCCGGACGCTAGACCTGTGCTCCGCGACCCGTCAACCCCCTGACCCCCACCCGACCCCTTGATCGAGACCAGCCAACCGCTTGCGCAGTCTCGACCCGCACCGAGCCTAGGCGGGGCCACCCGCCTCCCGGCAGCTTTTCGACCACGGTGGAAAGGCTGGACCGCCGGCAGGCTCAGGCGTCTTCGTCCAGCCAGGCCTGGACGGCGGCGGTGTGTTCACCCAGGCGCGGCGGGGGAAGGTTGGTTTCGCGCGCACCGGCGTACGGGTTGTCGTCGAAGCGCAACGGTGGGCCAGGGAGCTGGATCCGGCCGAGGGTCGGATGGTCGACGTCGATGAGCAAGCCTTGCGAGCGCGTTTGTTCCCACTCGTACACCTGCTGGAAATCGCGCACCTTCCCCGCTGGAATCCCGACCGCCGCGAGCCGCTCGAGCCATACATCGGCCGACTCGGCGGCGAACGCGGCCTCGATCGCCGCCGTCAGCTCATCGCGATGCGCCACCCGGGAAGAGTTGACCGCGAACCGCGGATCGGCCGGATCGAGCCCGACCAGCGGCGCGAACGTCCGCCACTGCCCCTCGCTACCGACCGCGACCTGCACGATGTCGTCGCGCGTGCGATACATCCCGTACGGCGCGATCTGCGCGTGGTGGTTCCCCACCCGCTCCGGCAACTCTCCCGCGACCGTCCACTTCGTCCCGTGAAACGCGTGCACTCCCACCACGGACGCCAGCAGACTGGTCCGAACGACTCGGCCTTTGCCGGTGATGTCGCGCTCGTGCAACGCGGCGAGCACCCCGTAGGCGCCGTACATCCCCGCGAGCAGATCCGCGATCGGCACCCCGACCTTGGTCGGTTCGACCGCGCCGGTGATGCTCATCAGCCCGCCTTCACCCTGCGCGATCTGGTCGTACCCGGCCCGCCCACCATCCGGCCCGTCGTGCCCGAACCCGGTGATCGACAAGATCACCAGCGCCGGATTCAGCTCGTGCAACCGCTCGTTGGAGAATCCGAGCCGATCCAGCACCCCCGGCCGGAAGTTCTCCACCAGTACGTCGGCCCGCCGTACCAGCCTGGTCAGGAACTCCTTGCCCTCGACCGACTTCAGATCGGCGGTGACGGACTCCTTGTTCCGGTTCGCCGACAGGAAGTACGTCGACTCCCGCTCGTCCTCCGCCCCGGCGAACGGCGGCCCCCACCCACGACTGTCGTCACCCCCGGCCGGCGTCTCGACCTTGATCACCCGCGCCCCGAGATCCCCCAGCATCATCGCCGCCTGCGGCCCCGCCAACGCCCGGGTGAGATCGACGACCACAAGATCCGAGAGGAGGTTCTGCACCCCGCCAGCCTAGGGGCTCGGCCCCGGATCGTCGGTGGTGCGCATCACGGCGGACCGCCAGGCCATCAGTACTCGCCGCGCTCGCCCGGCGCCCGGCGGGCGAGCGTCGGGGGGAGGCACAGAAACCGGCTTACTGATGGCCTGGGGGTCCGCCCCTACCCAGTCAGAGCTCCCGGGCCTTCCGGGCGAGCGACGCGAGGCGGTGGGTGACGTCTCGGGGGCGTTCCTGCATGAGCATGTGGCCGGCGCCGGGGTACATCCACAGCCGCGCGCTCGGGAGCAGTTCGGCCATCCGGTTCGCGTGCCGTGGCGGAAGCAGGCGGTCGCGGGTGCCGTGCATGATCTCGACCGGGATGTCCGACAGCACGTCCAGCGCGTGCCCGAGGTCGTGCTGAGTGATCGCCTCGAAAAAGCCGCTGTACGAACGGCCAGGCGTCGCCGCCAGATCCGCCAGCAGGATGTCGACCTCGGCCGGATCGACCTTCTTCCCGAACACCAGCCGCCGAACCGCAGGCCGCCGCAACCCCGGCCCGAGCTCCCGCAACAACGCCCGTACTGCGCGCTGCCGCGTCTCCGCCTCCACCGCCGCGGCAGTCTCCGCCGCGGCAGCCTCCACCGCCGCGGCAGCCTCCACCGCCTCGGCAGTCTCCGCTGCGGCAGTCTCCGCCTCGGCGGTCTCCGCTGCGGCGGTCTCCGCTGCGGCGACGCCGGCTTCGGCGACTTCCGCAGCGCCCCGGGCAGTCGCCGTACGCCGTTGCGCGCGACGTTCCATCCGCTCGCCGGCCAACTGCATCGCGCGTGGGGCAACCACGGCCGCGGCGCCGTCGAAGCGGGCCGGCAGTCCGAAGGCCCGGGACGAGATCTGGCCCGACGACGTGCTCACCAGCGCCGCCGCCTTGATCCGCGAGCCGAACAACTCCGGTCGCTGATCGGCCAGCGCCATCAACGTCATCCCACCCATCGAGTGCCCGGCGTAAACCACCGGCCCCTCACCCACGACGGAGTCCAGCACCGCGAGAAAGTCGTCCGCCAGCTGGGAGATCCGCGTCGACCCGACCGGCGCGGCCTCGGACCGTCCATGTCCTCGATGGTCGTAGGCCACCACTCGTACGGCGGACGGCCCCAGCACCTGCGGCAGCCCGCTCAACTGGTGATGCCAACTCCGCACCGAACAAGTCCACCCATGCACCAACACGACCGTCACCGGTGCGTCCGGCGAACCAGTGCTCTCAACATGCAACCGGACCCCGTCGGGCGTGACCACCCGGGTCCGCTCAGCCTGAATCGTCATAACTCCACCACCTTACGAGCAACGGCGGCCGGGACGTCCCCTGCGAGCCCCGAACCGCCGCTGCCCGGTCTCACGCGGTCTCCTTCTCACGCTTGTTGCCTTGCGCAAGCAAATGCGCGGCGCGGAGCCGTCCACCGCGAGCTCCACGACCCACCAGCCAAGCGATCCCGGCGATCTCCAACGACCCGACCACGGCGAGCAGCGCGTAGCCGCCGTTCCACATCCACCGCGGTACGTCGGTCCGCTCCTCGCGCCGCAGCACCTGTTGCTCGCCGATGAAATCGACCTTCTGTCCGTCCGACACCTGCACCGCAGGCTTCTCGATCTTGGCATCCTCGGGCGCGTAGACCCACATCGCCACCAGGTCCCGCGGACCCTGGTGCAACCGCACCATCGACTTCCACTTCCCGTACATCGGCAGCGGACCCGCCGACCGATAGGTGCCCTCGGCAATCTTCTTCATCGGGTGCGTCGTCGACCCGCCGCCCTGCCAGGCCAGCGCCTGGAACCAGCGCGCGCCATCAGCGGCGTCGGCAGGGTCCAGCTTCACCGTCACGTACGCCGTGGGCTCGGCGCCGGTCGCCACTCGCTCCAGCGAGACCGTCGCACTCACCCCCGGATTCGCCGAACGCGGCACACAGAAGAACAGAGTCGCGACGACCATCACCAGCCCGAGCGCGCCGAGTTGGTGCGTACGACGTACCGGAGGTGTCTCGCGGACCTCGCCGGCCACCTCGGCGTACCGGGTGGCGAGCCAGGCACCCAGGAGACCCGCGCCGATCCCCGTGACCACGCCGAACCCGAGGGCCGGCGGAATCATCGAGGCCGGCCAGTGGATCGGCATCCAGACCTGGCTCCACCAGAACTCGACCAGGACGCCGACCGTGCCGATCAGAGCGCCGGCGACGGCGCCGAGCCGGAAGCGGTTCTTGTTGCCCAAGGCAAAGGCGACGAGCTCGACCAGCGTCGCCTCAGCGATCAGCAGTGGGAAGTGGCCGAGGATCTCCCCGAGCGGCTGGTTCACTGCCCAGGCGATCGCGCCGCGGATGACGAGAAACACGGCGAGCGCGGCGTACGCCGTACCGGGGCCGCGCCGGGCGCGCAGCAGCGTGAACGCGAGCGCCGCGCCGAAGACGATCAGGATCGGCTGCAAAATCAGGGGAAACTGCGGGACGCCGTAGTTGAACTCGGTGCTGAACAGGTCCCAGGCGATCAGCAAGGCGCCGACGGCAACGATCTCCTGGATCCGGCGACGCACGTTCAGGCCGGCCAACTGCTCGACCTCGGCGGAGGCGAGCAACCGGGCGAAGATCGAGAACACGACGCCGCCGATCATCAGCAGGTGCGTCGGACCCCACAGCGTGACATCCTCACCGAACAGCCGGTGCCACAGGTCGTCCAAGGGGAACCCGACCAGCGCGAACGTGCCACAGACCGTGACGAGCGCGGCGCTGCACGGGATCCGCCAGCCCTTGGTGAGCTTGATCGTCCGCGCGGGCAGCGGCTTACGGGCGAGTGCGATCGGCAGTACGCCGGAGATGATCACGCCGAGGATGCCGAAGAAGATCGGGTAGTGCGCCGGCGTACCGAACGGGCCGGTGTCGCGGCCCTTGTCGATGTGCACGGCGATGTCCCACCAGACACCGAAGGCGCAGGCCAGCAGCGAGACGGCATGCAGGTACGGCGTCAACGCAGCCCATCGAGGGACTCCGTCCAGTCTCCCCACGGTGTCCGCGAGACGCCCTACCAGCGTGACCCGGCCGGTGCGTTCCCGCCACAGCAGCACGGCGAGTGCCAGGTACATCAGGGACACCAGGCCGGTGACGATCGCGATCTGGCCGAACGTCGCGGTTCCGGTCGAGGCCGCCAGTGGGACGGTCATTCGGCACTCCCTGGGTTCGATCGGCTGCGAATCACCCGCATCGCATATGTCATGAGCGATGTTACATAAGATATGTAACGTGGAGTCTGGAAGACTGTCAAGGGTGGGAGGACAGCAGCCGGCCGAGCCGGCCACCGAAGAGCTCACCATCGACCAGCTCGCCGCGAAGGTGGGCATGACGGTGCGCAACGTCCGCGCGTACGCCGGCCGCGGGCTGATCCCGCCGCCCCGGCTGGCCGGCCGCACCGGGTACTACGGCGCCGACCATGTGGCCAGGCTCACGCTGGTCCGCGAACTGCTCGACAAGGGCTACACCCTGGCCGCGGTCGAACGGATGATGAGCGAACTCCCCGACGGCGCGCTCGCCCTCGGCGTCTTCGAGACGCTGGTCAGCCCGTGGACGCCGACCGAGCCGGAAGTCATCACCGAGCAGCAACTGGCTGAGCGGGCCGGTATCCCGCACAACCCCGAGACCATCGCCAAGCTGGTCGAGCTGGGCATCGCCGAGCGGCAGGACGACGGTCGGCTCCGGATCCCGAACCCGGATCTGCTCCGCACCGGCCTCGAGGTGATCAAGCTCGGCGTCCCGCTGGACGCGATCTTCGAGATGCTGCCGAAACTGCTCGACCACGCGGACGCGGTGGCGAAGATCTACGTCGAACTGTTCCGCAGTACGGTCTGGCGCCAGTTCGCCGACGCCGGCCTGCCGGCCGAGGGATGGCCGGAGATCCAGCGCACTCTCGAAGGCATCATCCCGCTGGCCGGCCAGGCCCTGGTCGCCGCCTTCCGCGAAGCAATGGGCCGCGAAATCGAAGCCGTCGCCTACGAAGAACTCGGCGTCGCCCCCGACACCCTGCCCTCCACCGGCTAAGCGCCGGCGGCCGCAGTGACATCCGTCGCGCCGGGACCGGCGAGGTCGCCGACGTCGCCATCCCAGTCGTCTTCGTCGTCGGTGGACTCGGCTTCGTTGCGGCGGGCGATGCGGACGAAGGCGATGATGAGCAGGATCGGTCCGAGGAACATCGCCGTTTCGGGGATACCGCCCAGGTGCAACGCGATCATGAGGCCGTCACCAGCGCGATCCCGCCGGCGGTGAAGGCGACCATCGCGGCCAGCATCGGGTACTGCGCACGTCGCAGCTGACGACGCCGGAAGAGCTGAGCGGCGCGATCGTGAGCGGCCACCACCCCGACTACGTGGCCGAGCACGATCGCGCCGATCTGCACCGCGGCGATCAGACCGGTTCCCAGGAACGCATAGTCGATCTGCGTCCCCTTGATCCCGAGAAGATCCCAGCCACGGCCGAACGGATCCGACGCCAGCAGGACGCCCGCCTGCCCCTGGAACACCGCGAACGAAAAGTAGTGCGCCACCGCGTACCCGATCGCAATCGGCACCAGCGAGTGCACGAACGCGTCGGGCAGCCCGGCATTGCCGAGCGCGCCCGGCCGCACCGTCGAAGTACCAGTGGATCGCGCCGCCAACAGGAACAGGCCGGACACGACCGCGACAGAGATGACCAGGCCGAAGGTGTAGGCGACGAGATGGCCGGTGTGGCCGAGTTGGCCGGTGCGGCTTGTCCAGGCGGACCATCTGCTGATGCCGTCGAAGGCGGTGGAACCGAGCAACAGGCACAGGAGTGCGACGACGCCCGGCTGCTGCGGGATCGTGGCCAGCCCCGCGAGCGGATTACGCAGTACGAGTTGGCGCTGGTCGTTGCGGCCGAGAGGGCTCAGCTTGGCGAGCACCTCGGCGTACACCTCGAAGCTGTCGCCGATCGCGAACCAGCGCGGGCCAAAGAGGATGCCTGCGACAACGTTCGCCAGAGCGTAGGCGGTCACGAAGATCGCGACGACTCGTGGCTCCGAGCCGTCCGGGTAGACGAGTTCGAGCCAGAGGAACGCGGCCAGCCCAGCGACAGCCGGCCAGTACGCGATGCCTCTTGGCAGCTGCCGGTACGCCGTACGCGGTACCGCCGTCGCCAAGGTGCGGAGCGGGTTGGCGAGTCGCCAGATCGGGCCGAAGAGCAGTGAGAGCGGGATGATGCCGACCCAGCTCCACACGTAGAACCAGGTCGGCGCCGGGTTCAGCGATGGGTCGGTGCTGCCGAACCAAGCGGTCGCGAGCAACAGCGCGAGCGCCACGAGACCGATTGCCTTGAGCAACCACCTGACCGGCCGCGCGTCGACGATCACGGTCAGCCGGGCGAGCGTCGTACCGGCGGGTCGACCGGCCTGCTCGAAGCGTGGGCGGGTCCAGAAGGCAGCAAGGGCGAAGAAGGACACTGCCACGGCCGCGCCCGCCGAGTACACGGCCAGCCACAGCGGGACCGGGAGGTCGCCCCGGCCGCCGATGCCGTGCAGCGGGATCATCGGCGCACCCCTTCGATCAGGTATCTGACCGATCGAATGTAACACGACTGATGTCACATAGCGAGGGTCTGTTACGCGGTCCGGTACTGGCTGCGGTCGAAATGGCTGGTCAGCCGGCGGAAGCGGAAGGTGAAGGACGGCCAGAGAGTGGTGTTGCGGCCCTCGGCGTCGAGGTACCAACTGGTGCAGCCGCCGCGGGTCCAGATCGTGTTGCGCATCGAGGAGCGGACGCCGTCGACGAACTCGCGCTGCACCTCCGGGCGGACCTCGACCTGCTTGATGCCCTCGGCATCCATCGTTTTGATCGCGTCCAGGATGTAGGCGATCTGCGACTCGATCATGAACACCATCGAGCTGTGCCCGAGGCCCGTGTTCGGCCCGATCAGCAGGAAGAAGTTGGGGAAACCGCTGACCGCCGTACCGAGGTGCGCCTCCATGCCGTTGCTCCACGCCTCGCGCAGGGTCAGCCCGTCGCGGCCGTGCAGCATGTCCATCACCGGCAGGTCGGTGACCCGGAATCCGGTGCCGTAGATGATCGTGTCGACCTCGTGCTTCACGCCGTCCGCGGTGACGATGCCCGTGGGCGTGACCTCGTGGATCGTCTCGGTGACGACCTCCACATTGGGCTGCGCGACGGCCGGGTAGTAGTCGTCGGAGATCAGCACCCGCTTACAGCCGAGGGTGAAGTCGGGCGTGAGCTTGGCGCGCAACTCAGGATCGCGGATCTGCTGGGCGAGGTGGCGCTCGGCGATCTTCTGGCCCTGCTTCATGATGCCGGGAAGCTTGGCGAAACCGAGGACGAGCGACTCGCGGGACCAGTAGATCCCGGCGCGAACCGCCTTCTGCACCAGGGGAAACGCCTTGTAGATCCGCTTCTCCGCCGCGGCGATCTTGCGATCCGGCCGCGGCATCACCCAGGGTGGCGTGCGCTGGAACAGGTGAAGCTCCTCGACCTCGGGCTGGATGGCCGGCACGAACTGGATCGCCGATGCGCCCGTCCCGATCACCGCGACCTTGCGGCCGCTCAGATCGAGATCGTGGTTCCACTGCGCGGAGTGGAACACCTCGCCCTCGAAATCCTCGATCCCCTTGAGTTTCGGGTACGACGGCTCGGCCAGCGGGCCCATTCCGGACAGCAGCAGATCGGCGGTGAGATCGCCCTGGCTGGTATGGATCCGCCAATGGCCGTCCTCCCAGTGCGCGTCCTGGACCGCGTGCCCGAAACGGATGTGCGGGCGGACCGCGAAGCCATCGGTGACGTCACGGAGGTACTCCTCGATCTCGGGCTGCGGCGAGAACGTCGACGACCAGTCCGGATTCGGCGCGAAGGAGAACGAGTAGAGGTGCGAGGGGACGTCACACCGGCACCCCGGGTACGTGTTGTCCCGCCAGGTCCCGCCGACGTCCTTGGCCCGCTCCAGTACGACGAAGTCGTCGTACCCGGCCTGCTTCAGCCGCACCGCCATCCCGATCCCGGCGAACCCCGTGCCGATGATCACGATCCGGTGATGCGTCGAGGTGTCCTGCACGGCCGCCATCGGGTACCTCCGAGCGTCGGGGAGCGAACTTACTCCCAGTAAGTTACTCGCAGTCAGTTAGACTCCGCAAGTGACCTCCACCACTGACCACGCAGTACCGCCTGAGCACGCCGAACCGCCGAAGCGGCGGCGCGATCGGGCTGCGCGGGAGCGGGAGATCCTCGACGCGGCCGAGCGGATCTTCGGCGAACGCGGCTACCAGGGCACCTCGATGGACGAGATCGCCGCCGATGTCGGCGTCTCGAAGCCGCTGATCTACCAGTACTACGGTTCCAAGGACGGCCTGTTCCTCGCCTGCCTCTCCCGGCTGCGCGCCCAACTGCTCGACGCCGTCTCCGAAGCAGTCCTGGCCGCCCCGGACGCCGAGCAGGCGATGCGGTCCGGCTTCGTCGAATGGTTCTCGTTCCTCGACGCCCACCCCCGCGCTTGGTCCGTCCTCGTCGACGAAGGCATGCTCGCCGCCGGCCCAGCCGCCCAAGCCGCCGACGAGGTCCGCGCCGACTTCGTCGAGCTGATCGCCACCATGGTCCGGTTCAACCTGCCCACCAACCACACCTTCACCGACGACGAGATCCAGATCGTCGCCCAGTCCATCTCCGGCGCCACCGAACGCCTGGCCATCTGGCGCACCAAACACCCCGCCCCGCCCTCCCCCACCCAAACCGCCACCACCCTGATGACCTTCCTCTGGCAAGGCCTCAACGCCCTACGCGCTTAGCCCGTACGCCGGAGAAAGGCAGCCCGCGTCGCCCCTCCTACGTCGGCGCTCGACCCACCCCCCAACACGCCGCTCCTCCGTCGCGGCCAACAGGCGGGCGGTTCCCGCCGCTGTCGGCTGCAGGGTGAGCTCCCCCGCTCGACTTCCCCATCCCGTGCCCGGGATTGACCAGCTGGCTGGCCAAGAGTGTGTTGGATGGGCGTATGGGTGAGCACAGAGCGTCTGACGTTGAGCTAGCGATCGCGGCTGTTGAGGCTGGGGCTGCCGTGGTGCGGAGTAAGTACGGCACCTCGGTGGCGCGGCATGAGAAGTCGGGGACCGACTTCGCGACGGACGCCGATCTCGCGGCGGAGAAGGCGATTCTCGAGGTGATTCAGCGTGCGCGGCCGGACGATGCGATCGTTGGCGAGGAGTACGGCGCCAGTGGAAATGCGGATGCGAGCAGGCGTTGGTTGGTCGACCCGCTGTGCGGCACGCTCAACTTCGCCGCCGGGACACCGCTGTTCTCGGTCAACGTGGCATTGCAAAGCGACGCGGAGCAAGTCGCCGCGATTGCGGACCCGGTGTCCGGCGAGACCTTCTGGACCGACGGAGAAACCGCGCGCGTACGCCGCGACGGGTCTGACGGAGCACTGACACCGTCTGCCGATTCGCGGCTGGTGGACGTCAACCTCGATCCGATCACCGACGGCGGTTTCCTCGGATCGAAACTGCTGACCGATCACAGGTTCCGGGAGGCGTTCGCACAGCGTGTCTTGTCGACGACGTTGGCAGTCACCTGGGTGGCGGCCGGCAGACGCGCCGCCTACGTGACCGACGGCAATCTCCGCGACAGCGTCCACTTCACGGCTGGGATCGCGCTCTGCCGCGCGGCCGGCTGCATCGTGACCGACCTCTGCGGACTCCCCCTTCACTCAGGCCCGGGCTTGATCGCCGCCGCCGACGCCCGCACCCACGCGGCTCTCGTCGAAATCGTCGCCGCCTACCTCCCTGCCCACTGAGCCCGCCGTGTGCGTCCCAGGAGGTGGGTGGCGGCGAAGTACGTAGTACGGGCGTGATGTGATCGGGCTGTGCGTAAGTTGCAAGTACCGCCGACGGTCATGGTGCTGGGTGGAGTGGTGTCCGTCCAGTTCGGTGGAGCGTTGGCGGCTCAGTTGATCCAGCGCTTGGGGGCCGTCGGCACCGTTTCGCTCCGCTTGGCGTTGGCCGTGCCGATCCTGCTGGTGATCGCACGTCCGCGACTGAGGCAACGGACCAGGCGGGACTTCCTCGCGGTAGTTGCCTTCGGCATCGTGTTGGGTTTGATGAACCTCAGCTTCTATCTTTCCCTGGAACGCCTCCCGCTGGGCGTCGCGGTGACGATCGAATTCATCGGCCCGCTCGGCCTCGCCGCGGCGATGTCACGCAAGCGCCGGGATCTCATCGCCGTCGCCGGAGCCGCGCTCGGCGTCGTACTGGTGAACGGTCATGAACTCAGCGCGGTCAACTGGCTGGGCGTCGGGTTCGCGGGGCTCGCCGGGGTGCTCTGGGCTTGCTACATCCTGCTCAGCGCCGAGACCGGCCGAAGGTTCGCACAGCTCGACGGGTTGGCGCTGGCGATCGTGGTCAGCGCGTTCATCACCGCGCCGCTCGGCATCGCCACCGCGGGCGGCGAACTGCTGCACTGGCATTCGCTGGTGACCGGGCTCGCCATCGCGCTGCTCTCATCCGTTCTGCCGTACTCGCTCGAGACCCTCGCGCTGAGAAAGATGAAGCCGGCCGTGTTCGGCATCCTGATGAGCCTCGAGCCGGCCGTCGGCGCCACCGCCGGATTCCTCATCCTCAGCCAGCGCCTCGCGATCATCCAGCTCGCCGGGATGGCCTGCGTCGTCGCCGCCTCGATCGCGATCACCCGGACGCCACGAACCGAGGCGCCGGACATCTGAGGCCGCCTGGCGGAACCGCGAGTGATCACGTCCCACCGTGCGGAAGGCGCATTCTCAACCACGTCTCATGCCTTGACGCCACGCAGAGTTCCGGGGTTCACTAGCGCTTCCTGATTTCGATCAGATCCTTTTCTATCTCACCTTTCGTTTACCGCCCCCCGAAAGGACACCGCCCCCATGAGGTCTTTCGCGACCCTGAAAAGTCGATGGGCCGTCGCCGCTCTCGCGCTGGCCACCACCGCCGGTGTGACAGCGGCCTTCGCCCCCGCCGACGCCTCCACCAGCTCACAGGACACGGCTGCAGCACCGGCAGCCGTCACCGCGCTCCCCGCCGGCTTCAGGAGCGTCGGCTACCTGCCATCGTGGTCCGGCAGCGTCACGAGCATCCAGTACAGCAAGCTGACCCACATCAACTACGCCTTCGCGCTGCCGAACTCCAACGGCACCCTGCAGGCGATCGAGAACACCTCCAAGCTGTCCCAACTGGTCAGCCTCGGCCACAACAGCGGCGTCAAGGTCTCGCTGGCGATCGGCGGCTGGAACGACGGCAACGACTCGGCCTTCGAGGCGCTCGCCGCCAACTCCGGCGCCCGCACAACCTTCGTCAACACCGTGATGGGCGTCGTCAACCAGTACAACCTGGACGGCATCGACATCGACTGGGAGTACCCGGATCCCGGTGCCTCCGGCAACAACTACGCGGCCCTCATGCAGCAACTGGGCAACGCGTTGCACGGCGCCGGCAAGATCCTCACGGCCGCGGTCGTCTCCGAGGGCGACACGGCGAACGGCGTACAGCCTGCGGTCTTCAACTCTGTCGACTGGCTCAACATCATGGCGTACGACGGCGGCAGCCCGCACGCCAACTACGACTGGTCGATCGCGGCCGCCAACTTCTGGAAGAACCGCGGTCTGCCCAAGGCCAAAACCGTTCTCGGCGTACCGTTCTACAGCCGCCCCGGCTACCTGACCTACGCGCAAATCGTTGCACTGAACCCCAACAACGCGAACGTCGACTGCGTCCAGGCCAACGGCGCTCAGCAGTGCTACAACGGCATCCCGACGATCAAGCGCAAGACCCAGTGGGCGGTCGCGAACGGCGGCGGCATCATGAACTGGGAGCTGTCCCAGGACACCACCGGCTCGACCTCGCTGGTCAGTGCGATCTTCGACGCGGCCGGTGGAACCGGTACTCCGCCGACCGGCGGCAAGACCGGCGCGATCAAGGGCATCGGCGGCAAGTGCGTCGACGTCGCGGGCGCCAACAGCGCGAACGGTACGGCGATCCAGCTCTGGACCTGCAACAGCAGCTCCGCCCAGACCTGGACGGTCGGCACCGACGGGACGATCCGGGCCTTGGGCAAGTGCATGGACATCAGCGCCGCCGGTACCGCGAACGGCACGGTCGTCCAGTTGTACGACTGCAACGGCACCGGCGCCCAGTCGTGGCAGCCGCAGTCGAACGGAACCCTCCGCAACCCGTCCTCCGGCCGCTGCCTCGACGCCACCGGCCAGTCCTCGGCCGACGGCACCCGCTTGCAGATCTGGGACTGCGCCGGCAGTGCGAACCAGGTCTGGTCCCTGCCCGCCTGACCGATCAGCCGGTACTACGTGTCGCCGGCAACCGCAGTACTCGAAGGGCTCCCCGCGGCGCTTGCGGGGAGCCCTACTCCTGGAATCCCTGAGAACGAACCCTGACCAGCCACCCTGAGAAGGCGCTGACGAATGTCATGGGTGGATCATGACGGCCGATCCAGGACCTGGCCCTCGCTCACCGCGAGCATTCTGGGTATGACGACAACGACTGCGGTCACCCTCAGCGGTGTGACCAAGAGGTACGGCGAGGTGCAGGCCGTGGCCGGGGTGGACCTCACGATCCGGTCGGGCGAAGTGGTGGCGATGCTGGGCCCCAACGGCGCCGGCAAGTCCACCACCATCGAGATGCTGCTCGGGCTGGTCCGGCCCGACCAGGGCAGCGTGCAGGTGTACGGCTCGTCGCCGGCCGAGGCGATCGCCACCGGCAAGGTCGGCGCGATGCTGCAGAGCGGCGGCATCATCGAGGACGCCAAGGTCGGCGAGCTGATGAACCTGGTGGCCGGACTGCACAAGGAGCCGATGCCGGTGGCCGAGGCGCTCGACCGGGCCGGCATCGCCGATCTGGTCGGCCGCAAGATCAAGGGCCTGTCCGGCGGGCAGAAGCAGCGGGTGCGGTTCGCCATGGCGATCATCCCGCAGCCCGACCTGATCGTGCTCGACGAGCCGACCACCGGCATGGACGTGGAGTCCCGCCGCGACTTCTGGGCCTCCATGCACGCCGAGACCGCGCGCGGCCGGACCGTCCTGTTCGCGACGCACTACCTGGAAGAAGCCGACGCGTACGCCGACCGCGTGGTGCTGATGCGCAACGGCAAAGTGGTTGCCGACGGCACCGCTGCCCAGATCAAGGCCGGCGTCTCCGGCCGGACCATCCGGGCCACCGTCCCAGGGGCCGACCTGGCCGCCCTCGCCGCGCTTCCCGGCGTACGGAATGTCGAGACGCGCGGCGACGTGGTGCTGCTGCAGTGCGCGAACTCCGACGACACCCTGCGGCACCTGCTCACCAACACCCCCGCACACGACATCGAGGTGACCTCGGCCGACCTCGAGGACGCCGTCCTGGCGATCAGCGACGCTGAAGAGGAGTCCCTGGCATGAACCTCGACTACCTGAAGTTCGACATCCGCCGTACGCTGCGGAACCGGCGGGTGGTGATCTTCGCGATCCTGATGCCGCTGGTGCTGTTCGCCATCTTCGGTCTGACGATCCCGAAGGACGCCAGCCAGAGCGGGATCTCGGCCATCGCCTACGTGATGGTCAGCATGGCGATCTTCGGCTCGATGTCCGCCGCGATGAGCAGCGGTGGCATCATCGCCGCCGAACGCGACGGCGGCTGGAACCGGACGCTGCGACTCACCCCGCTGAAGCCGCAGGCGTACGTCGTCTCGAAGGTGATCCTGTCGCTGCTGCTGGCGATTCCTCCGCTGGTGGTCGTGTTCCTCTTCGGTATGACGGCCGGTCACGTCCACCTGAGCGCTTCGCAGTGGATCTCCGTGGCCCTGGTGTCTTGGCTGGGCGCCCTGCCGTTCGCCGCGATCGGCCTGGTCATCGGGTACGTCGCCAAGCCGGACAGTGTGCAGCCGATCACGGGACTGAGCACCATGCTGATCGCGGCCTTCGGTGGTCTGTGGCTGCCGGTCGACTCGATGCCGTCGGTGATGAAGCACATCGCTCAGCTGACCCCGGCGTACTGGACCGGGCAGAGCTCGCGCAGCGCGCTGTCGCAGAGCGGACTCGACACCCACGCGGTGCTGGTGGTGCTGGGCTGGACCGTGGTGCTGGGCTTCATCGCGCTGCGCCGCTACCGGGCCGACACCGCTCGCGCCTGAGTGCCGGTCCCGAGCAGATAGTTTGAGTTCGTGAGTCACCGCGAACAGCCCAGCATGCCGGGCAATCCGGACCAGTTCGAGGCCGTCGGTGCCGCGCTCGACAGCGTGCGCCGGCGGCCCGGGTTCGGCTGGTTGCTGGCGGGGATCTGGCTGTTCTTCCTGAACAAGCCGCTCGAGGTCATCCTCAAGCATGACAACATGGCCGAGCGAGTGCTCGGGCTGACCGCCCTGGCGCTGTTCGCGATCGCCTACATGGCGTTCTTCGGCTACGCGCGGTACCGGAACATGGCCCGGGTCACGGCGCCGCTGCCGCTGCGGCTCACCTTCATCGTCGTGTTGCTCCTGCTGGGCGCGCTGATGGTGCCCGCCGCCGGCGACACCGCGCTGACGACGCTCGTCTTCGTCGAGGCGCTCGGCATCATGGTGATGTCGCTGCGGGTCGGCGTCGCGCTGGGCGTCGGGCTGCTGGCGGTCGCCGAGATCTCGCTGCGATCCGTCCCCGGTTGGTCCGACGACGGCACCTACAGTCTCTCGATCGTCCTCGGCGGCCTCGCTGTCTTCGGAATGCGGCGGGCCATCCAGCGCAGCATGGAGCTGGCCGTCGCGCGCCAGGACTTCGCCGAACTCGCGGTGCAGGAGGAACGGAACCGGTTCGCGCGGGATCTGCACGACATCCTGGGGCACTCGTTGACGGTCATCACGGTGAAGGCGGAGCTGGCCGGTCGGCTGATGGAGGCGAACCCGGAGCGCGCCGCCGCGGAGGTGGCCGACGTGGAGCACCTGGCGCGGGCGGCGCTTGCCGACGTACGGGCCGCTGTCGCGGGGTACCGGGAGCTGAGTCTTGCGGGCGAACTGGTGTCCGCGCGGGCGGCGCTGCAGGCTGCCGAGATCAAGGCGGATCTGCCGACCGTGGTCGACGAGGTGCCTGAGGAGAACCGCGAGTTGTTCGCCTGGGTGGTGCGCGAGGGCGTGACCAACGTCGTACGGCACTCGGGGGCGAAGCGCTGCACGATCCGGCTCGACGCGCAGCAGATCGAAGTACGGGACGACGGCAAGGGCCCGGCGCCGAGCGGGAGCGGTACCGGGCACGGGCTGATCGGGTTGCGGGAGCGGGCCGACAAGGCGGGCGCGAGCGTCCAGGTGGGCCAGGCAC
Source organism: Kribbella voronezhensis (assembly GCF_004365175.1). Classification (NCBI taxonomy): domain Bacteria; kingdom Bacillati; phylum Actinomycetota; class Actinomycetes; order Propionibacteriales; family Kribbellaceae; genus Kribbella; species Kribbella voronezhensis. Next base: position 2,002,486 of record NZ_SOCE01000001.1, read on the forward strand.
CGGGTGGCGGCTTTCGGCTGGCTGTCAGAGTGGCCTCGTGAACATCCGACTGTTGCTCGCCGATGACCAGGCGCTGGTCCGGGGCGCCCTGGCCGCGCTACTGGATCTGGAGCCCGACCTCGAGGTGGTGTCCGAGGTGGGCCGCGGCGACGAGGTCGTCGACGCTGTGTTGGCGGCCAAGCCCGACGTGGCGTTGCTGGACGTGGAGATGCCCGGGCTGGACGGCATCGAGGCCGCCGCGGCCCTGCGTACCGCCGTACCGTCTGTTCGCGTTCTGATGGTGACGACTTTTGGCCGGCCCGGGTATCTGCGGCGTGCGATGGAGGCGGGTGCGGCCGGTTTCGTCGTGAAGGACACGCCTGCCGCGCAACTGGCCGACGCCGTACGACGTGTGCACCAAGGACTCCGCGTCGTCGACCCTTCACTCGCTGCCGAGACACTCGTCGCGGGGACTAGCCCGTTGACCGCGCGGGAGTCCGACGTACTACGGTCCGCTCGCGAGGGCGGCACCGTCGCAGACATCGCCCGCGAACTCCACCTGTCGGAAGGCACCGTTCGCAACCACCTGTCGGCTGCCATCGGCAAGACCGGCGCCCGAACCCGCGCCGAGGCGGTCCGAATCGCCGTGGGGAACGGCTGGCTCTGAGGTGCGGCCGGTCTAGTGGTGCTCCGGTCTCGTGGCCTAGGCTGACCGTTGGGGGAAGGGGTTGCGATGACCGTCGAGAACTTCAGCACGAAGAGTCGCCTTGCGGACACCGGGGAGGGCATCACCGGTGACGAACTGCAACTGGCCGCGCGGAACCACGGGATTCCACTGGAGGCGCTGCGGTACGACGTGACGCCGCCCGGGCTGCACTACGTCCTGGTGCACTACGACATCCCGGCCGCCAACGCGGCGACCTGGCAACTGGAGATCTCTGGTTGCGTCGAGCAACCGTTGTCGTTCGGGCTGACCGCGCTGCGGGCGATGGGCCGGGAGACTGTTCGGGTCACGCTGGAATGCGCCGGGAACGGCCGGGCCGCGCTGAATCCGCGGCCGATCAGTCAGCCGTGGCTGGCCGAGGCAGTCGGGACGGCCGAGTGGACCGGCGTACCGCTGCCTGATCTGCTCCGAGCGGCCGGGGTGCGCGAGGACGCGATCGATGTCGTGTTCACAGGCGCTGACCATGGGTTTGAGCGGGGGGTTGAGCAGGACTATCAGCGTGGGCTGACGGTGCGCGAGGCGCTGGATTCCGGCGCCATCGTCGCCTGGGAGATGAACGGGCATCCTCTGCCGCCACAGCACGGGTATCCGCTGCGTCTGGTGGTGCCCGGTTGGTACGGCATGGCGAGTGTCAAGTGGTTGCGGTCGATCGAGGTCATCGACCACGAGTTCACCGGGTACCAGAACGCGGTCGCCTATCGCTTCCGGCAGGAGCCGCACGAGCCAGGCGTCGCTGTCACCCGGATCGAACCGCGTGCCCTGCTGATCCCACCCGGGCACCCAGACTTCATGTCGCGCCACCGTTTCGTTGCCGCCGGCCCCGTCGTACTGAGCGGCCGCGCCTGGTCCGGCTGGGCGCCCATCGAACGCGTCGAGGTCTCGGTCGACGCCGGCGTCTCCTGGTCCGACGCGAAACTCGATGCTCCGAGCAACGACCTCTCGTGGCGCCTGTTCACCTACGACTGGGACGCCCGGCCCGGTGAGCACGTGCTGACAGTCCGCGCCTACGACGAAAGCGGCCACGTCCAGCCCATCGAAGCCCCCTGGAACCGCGGCGGCTTCGCCAACAACAGCGCCCAGCGCATCACGGTCCTCGTCACCTGACCCATCCCCGCGTGTCGCGTCACCGAACACCGGTTACGCAGTTCCATCATGGGAACTGTAGGCACGCACGGCACTCTCACCTGGGATGGCGAGCGATGAACGACTTGGGCACCGAAATCCACCTACACGCACGCGTCTTCCGCACCGGCCACGACTGGTACGCCGACCTCGACGACTGGAACGACCCCCAGCCGGACGACCCGTACTGGTACGGCTACTACACAACCCAACGAGCCGCCATAGACGCCGCCTGCGCCCGCCTAGCCGCCTACCACCTCTCCCAAGCCCACCGAATCAGCCACCAACTACTGACCCCAGCAACAACCTCAGCTTAAAGCGCGCCCGCATCGCGGCTCCTCCGTCGCCCGCTCGACCCACCCACCCCAAAAACGCCGCTCCTCCGTCGCGGCTGAGGCCCCGTCGCGCGCACCCACCTTTCCCCGCCCACCCGGATAAGCCGGCCGCCCCGTCCGGCCTCGATCACCCGACCACACCAGACGATCCAGCAACCACACCACGCAGTCGGTCGCCGATCACGCCACCTCACCCACCGATCGCTCAATCCACCGACCGCAGGCAGGACGCAGCTCCTGCTTCGCTTGGAGGTGGACGCACGGTCCAACGCAGCCCAGCCTGCCGCCGCCGACGCCTTCCTCACGCTCGTCGGCGGGCATTGGCCGGATGCTCCTCGGCGGAGCCGGGCCCCGATGGGTCAGGCGAACGCGATGGCCAGGCCGATGGTGAAGGTGAGGGCTGTGAGGATCAACCCCAGGAGGTAGGCCCACCAAGGGGTGGACCAGTCGAGGGTGGCGAGATGATGGTGGTTGGGTCCTTGGGGTCGACCACGACATCCAGGCGGTCGCCCTTGTGCGGTCTCGGGTTCAGGTCGTTGCCGCCCTCGAGTTCGATCGGTTTGCCGTCGCTGGGCCGGGCCACCTTGACGGTCACGTCGTCGTACTTGGACCACTTGTCTTTCTCGACGGAAACCACCACAGCCTGCTGGATCGGGCCGTGCTTGACGAGGTTCTGGTTTTCGCGGTCGGCCGAGATGCCGAGCGGGAGGATCGCGAGCGAACCCAGAGCGATCGGTACGCCGAATACGACCCGCAGCCCCCGCACGAGCTTCGCCCAGCCGCGGCGACCGCGACTCCCTGAAGCGCTCGCCCGGCGGTGCTTGCTTTCAGCACGACGCTGCTCCAGGTTGTTCCACCAGGCGAAGCGCTCGACCAGGAAGCGGGCTGGGTAGCAGGCGGCTCCCGCGATCGCGGCGCACACAAGGGGGTGGTCCGAGAAGAAGTTGGGGCGGGTCAGCCAGCCGATCAGATAGAGGCCGCCGCCGACCGTGAAGAAGAAGACCAGCAAGAGGACCAGCTGCCAACCCTCCAGGTCGTCGTTGTCATCACTCATCGTCTGTTCACACAGAGATAGACGGCGCAGGGCGGCCGGTCGGTTCCGGCGCCGGACGAGGCGGCTACTCGGGTTTGTTCGACGTGGGGCCGCCTATTCTGTATGGGGTGGTGATGTTGGTGTAGGCGAGGTGGGTCATCAAGCCCTCTGCGGCGTGGGGGAGGTTGTGGCAGTGGTCCATCCAGATGCCTGGGTTGTCGGCCAGGAAGGCGATTTCGTAGGTTTCGTTGTCGGCGACCTCGAGGGTGTCGGTCCACCAGGGGGTGCCGGTGGAGGGGGTGCCGTTGCGGGTGAGGACGAGGGCGTGGTGGCCGTGGAGGTGCATGGGGTGGGACTGGCCGCTGGTGTTGGAGATCTTCATGCGGACGATGTCTCCCGAAGAGACCATGAACATCGGGACGTCGGGGTATTTGTGGCCGTTGATCGTCCACCAGAGGCCGGGTTTGCCGTCGAGGAAGCCGATGTGTCGGCCGATGCGGTAGTCGAAGGTGCGGGTGGGACGGGCGCTGGCGAGGTCAACAGGAGAGGGCGTTCCGTAGGTCAGCAAGTCGACGGTGTCGGCAGAAAGAGTGCCTGTCGGGTTGGCGCCGAGCACCAGCGATGCGGAGCCGGCGTCGAGGCGTAGGGCGCCGCTCTCAGGAACGAGAGCTTCGAGATCCACGCGCGCCCCCGCGGCCAATGGGAAGGCGGCCGTCGTCGGAGTAGGTCCGACGAGGTCGCGGCCGTCGACCGCGAGCACCTTGTACGGCGTACCGACCAGGCCCGTGCGAATCAGAGAGTTGTCCGTGTTGATCACTCGCACCCGAACCCGAGTACCGGCAGGCAACGCGATCGATTGTGATCCGGTGCGGCCGTTGATCGTTCGTTTGCCGTCATAGGTGTGGATCGCGGCAACGATCTCCCGAGCTGCACCCGGAGCGCCGATGACGAGCGGACCGAAGAGGCCGTCGCGGACTTCCTTGCTGGACACCTGATGTGAGTGGTACCAGTACGTCCCAGCCTGTGCAGCCCGGAAGCGATAGACGTGCTGACCACCAACCGGTACTGCGTCCTGCGTGACGCCGGCGACTCCGTCCTCGGCATTCGGTACGTCGACCCCGTGCCAATGCAGCGTGACTCCAGAAGACACCGACTCATTCACCAACGTGACCTGCACCAGGTCGCCAAGTCGAGCGCGAATCAAAGGCCCAGGAGACGTCCCGTTCAACGTGAATCCGTCAACGGATTCGCCACTGGCCAACGAAAACTTCTGCTTCCGGGCCACCAGTTTCACCGCCACGGCCGGAGTGCCGGCAGGCCCGGTCAGCGAAGTCACGCTCGTCCCGCCGTGATGCATGTGCTCGGCAGCGGGCCCGCCGCCGAAGTCGGCGTAGCCCATGTCCATCGCGGAATAGTTGCCTGGGACAAGGCTGGTCGCCCAGGAGTAGCCCAGCGGTACGAGTACCGCCAGTGCTACTCCCAAGGCGATCAGCCTGCCCCGCAACGGACGACGCTCAGACACTGGGCGCAGGGGTCGACGACGTAGCCCGACTCGAAGCGGCTCCGGCGACTCCGGCGATCGCCAGCCCGTTGAGGCCGTGCAGAACACCAAGCGCAGGGAGGCCGAACGACACCACCGCGAGCAGGAACTGCAGCACCACCAGTCCGACGATGATCCCTGCCAGCATCCGTCCCCGCGGCACGTCGGTCATGAACGACAGGATCAGTAGCACCAACGCCAGCAGCCCGATCGCCATACCGGCCATGCTGTGGTAGCTCTCGCCGAAGTTGCTGTAGTCGGATCCGATCGTCGTCCCGTCGTCGGCATCCTTGGCGATCGTGAAGCCGGACAGCGCGATCGAAGCGACCTGCAAGGCAACCGCGATCGCGATCAGCATCGCGACGATCCGGTACGCCGCCCTCATGCCCGCCGCTCCTGCCTACGCCGCTTCACGATGAAGATGCCCGCGACAACCAACAGCAACGGCAGGAACGGCGGATGCCCGCCCGCCACCACGCAGCCGATCGAAGCCAGTACGCCGAACACCGCCAACGCGAGCAGCATCGGCAACGGCACCCGCCCGAAGAACCCAGGCCCGTACGCCGCGCGCCCGCCACCCCAAGGACCGCGAGCACCCGGCCCACCCGCGTACGCCGCACGCCCGGGCCCATCAGCCCCGGCCGCTCCCGGCCCAAACGCAGCGGCTCCGGCGTGCTCCGACGGCGCGGTCCACGGCGGACGAGCCCACCCCCATGGCCCGGCCCACCCCTGCTCGTCGCCCGGCCCACCTGCGCCCGGGGTACCGGCGTACCCCTCCCCTGGCAGGTCAGTGAACAGTGCGGCGAGATCTGCGTCGGTTTTCGCCTGCAGGGCCTCGCCGACCCGCTCCTGGTGTTCCTCGGCGCTGAGCCGGCCCGCCTCGTAGTGCGCGCCGAGCCGCGCTACCGCGGCCTCCCGCTCCTGATCGCCGATCCGTATCGGCCCCTCGGTCCCACTCATGACAACTCCTCGATGCTCGCTGGTTTCCAACTGCATCGATCGTGTCGCGCCGGCACCCCGAACCGCGTCGCCTCGGCGGCTACACCTCACCTACTCCACCCGACGCACCCTGCACCCCAGGACGCAGTACGGCGTACTCCCGCTGGCGTACGTCGTACCAGGGGCCGGCCAGGGTCGGACCCCGGAAAATCGGGTGAGCCGCCGGCTCCGATCGGGTTAGGGTCTCACCGGGTCCGCAGCGACCCCGGCAGGCTCCGGCTGATCCACTGAGGCGACTTCCCCAGTCAGCAGGCAGCCCGCGGATTGGACAAGTCTGATGCCCAACAACGAGCCGGCGATCCACACCGAGGCTCTGACCAAGACCTACCGCTACACCGAGCAGCAACCCGGCCTCGCCGGCGCTGTCAAAGGGTTGTTCCGCCCGGACCGCCGCGAACGCACAGCGGTCGACAACTTGCAGCTCACCGTCCCCCGCGGCCAGATCATCGGACTGCTCGGCCCCAATGGCGCCGGCAAGACGACCACGATCAAGATGCTCTGCGGCCTGCTCCGGCCGACCAGTGGTGAGCTCGAGGTCCTCGGCCATCGGCCGGCCAGGCGGGGCTACGAGTTCCTGTCGCGGATCTCGGTCGTGTTCGGCCAGAAGTCGATGCTCTGGTGGGACGTCTCGACGTACGACTCGCTGCTGATCCATCGCGAGATGTACGCGATCCCCAAGGCGCGCTTCGCCACCACCACCAAGGACCTGGCCGAGCGGCTGCAGGTCCAGGACATCCTCAACATCCCGGTCCGGAAGCTCTCGCTGGGGCAACGGATGCGCTGCGAGCTGATCCTGGCGCTCCTGCACGGCCCGGAACTGCTGTTCGCCGACGAGCCGACCGTCGGCCTGGACGTGGTCGCCAAGCTCAGCGTGCGCACGTTCCTCGCCGAGCTGAACCGCGACCTCGGTACGACGATCGTCCTCACCAGCCACGACATGAACGACGTCGCGGCCCTCTGCGAACGGGTCGCCGTGATCAACCACGGCCGGACGATCTTCGACGGCGACCTCGACGCGCTGCGGTCACGGGCGGACGCGGGCGTCGACGCCGACCTCGACCAGGTGATGTCGAAGCTGTTCACCGAGGCCGCGGACGTATGAGACTCGCCCGCGTACTCCGGGTGCTGGTCACCCGTGAGGTCACGATCATGCTCCACTACCGCTGGTGGCTGGCCATGCTCCAGCTCAGCAACATCGTCGCACCGGCGATCTCCCTCCTCGTCTGGCGCGGCGCCATCGCGCAGGGGTCGACCCCGCCGGTCACGGAGACCTTCCTCACGACGTACCTCGTGCTGGTGAGCATCGTCGCGATGCTGACCAGCAGTTGGACGTCCGGCTTCCTGGCCGACAGCATTCGCCTGGGTGGGTTGAGTTCCTGGCTCGTCCGGCCGTGCTCGACCCACCTCAACGGCATCGCCAACAACATCGGCGAGAAGGTGGTGAAGCTCGTCCTGCTCGTACCGCTGGTGGCCGTGCTCGGCATCATCTTCCGCAGCGAGGTCGAACTGCCGCCGGTGGGCGTGCGCTGGTTCGCGTTCGCCGTGTCACTGGTGATGGCCGGCGCGATGACCTTCTCGCTGGACATCGTCATCGGATCCCTGGCGTTCTGGTTCGAGGACGTCACCGCCGTCAACCGGCTGCGTTACCTGCTCGCGCGCATCCTGTCGGGCTCACTGATCCCCCTCGCCCTCTTCCCGGCGGCGGTCATCCCCTTCCTCAACGCCCAGCCGTTCCGGTTCATGGTGTCGTTCCCGCTCGAAGTCCTGCTCGGCCATCCGTCCGGCCAGAGTTTCGCGTTGCAGGTCGGCTGGTTCGCGGCCTTCGTCGGATCCGCGGTCGCCATCTGGCGACTCGGCCTCCGCAGCTATCAAGGAGCGGGCGCATGAGCAGATACGCCCGGCTCTGGTGGAGTTGCCTGCGGCAAGCAATCCGGCGCGACCTGCAGTTCCGCAGCCAGACGCTGATCAACGCCTTCGCTTCCGTCGCCGAACTCGTCCTGGGCCTGATACCGGTCCTGATCCTCACCGGTACTTCGGCGGCCGAGGTCGGCTGGAACGGTCCGCTCACCCTCATCGTGGTGGGGATCTACGGCGCCTGCACCGGCTTGATGGATTGCTTCGTCGCGCCGAATCTTCGCCGCATCGACGGTTACGTCCGCAAGGGCGAGCTGGACCTGATCCTGATCCGGCCGGTGAACGCCCAGCTCTTCGCCACCCTGCGATGGATGGAGCCGGCCGAGCTCGGCCGGGTCGTCACCGGCCTCGGCCTGGCTGTTGCGGGCGCCCACGCCGCGCACCTGCCGTTCGAGGCCGGCCTGGTGATCCGGGCAGCGAGCTGGACCGCGATCGGGTTCGTCGGCTTCAGCGTCCTCTGGGCGAACCTCGTCTACCTCGCGTTCTGGTTCGAGAGCGCGGAGCCCATCAACGAGGTCGCCCTAGAGGTCCGGGAGGCCGGCAGATATCCGCTGACCTACTTCCCCAAGTCCGTCCAGTTCGTCCTGGCGACGGTCGTGCCGGCCGGCCTGATCGCCGCGGTACCGGCCAAGGTTCTGACCGGCACCGTGACCACCTTGACGACGGGTCTGCTGCTGCTGACCGCCGGCGTCGCGCTCACGATCCTGCACTGGCGCTTGGCCAGCCGTCGTTACAGCAGCGCGAGCTAGGTGTTCGCCGCGAGGATCTTGTTGACGTCGTTGTTGGCTTCGGCCAGCGACGACGGGTCCGAGGCGAAGGACATCACGGACTCCATCGCCGGGCTCATCACCGCGGACACGTCGGCGGCGTTCGGGTTCGCCGGGTACGGGAACACGTTGCCCGCCTCGACCGGTTCGAGGAACGGCGTGACGTCCCAGCCGGCCTTCGCGAACGCCGCCTTGGCCGCCGGCATCGAGGCAGTAACGGCCGGGAACACGACTCCTGCCTCGGCGACGATGTCCTGAGCGGTCTGGGAGCCGAGGAACTTCACCCAGGCCCAGGACGCCTCGCGGCGAGTGGTCCCTGCCCAGATGGTGTCCGCGAGCCCGTTCATCATCGACATGCGCTTGCCGTTCGGACCCTGGGTGAGCCGGGCGAGCTTGGTCTTCACGCCCTTCAGACCGGCGTACGTGCCCAGCATCCAGGAGCCGTTCGGGGTCAGCCCGTACTTGCCCGCGCCGAAGCTGGTGGTGATGTCGACGCCGGACTTGGCCTGCGCGTACGTCGGCATGTACCCCTTGGTGATCAGGCCGCGCCACCACCCGATCGTCTCGGTGAACTTCGGGTCGCCGTAGAAGAACTTGGTGCCCCACGGCTGTCCCTCGGAGTACACCCAGCCGTTGGACGCGGCGTACCAGCTCCAGCTGGTCTGGCCGTCGGCGCCGCCCGCGTCGCTGTACCCCAGGCCGTAGACCTTGACGTTGTTCTTGTCGAAACCGGGCTGGTCGCCGCGGCGGCCTTTGGCGTCCACCGTCAGCCGGGCGACGATCTGCTCGAAGGTGCCGCCGTCGGATGGGTTCCAGGTCATCGAGTTCAGCTGCTCGGCGGAGATCCCGGCCGCTTCGGTCAGTGCGCTGTTGTAGAAGTAGACCTCGGTGTCCCAGTCCTTCGGCAAGCCGTAGCGTTTGCCATCGGCACCGACCCAGCGATCCGCCAGACCCTTCTGGTAGATGGTCAGATCGACCTTGTCGGCCGCGACGAAGTCGTCGATCGGCAGCACCTGGCCCTTGTCCGCGAACAGCGGGTACCGCGACGAGTGCGAGGTGAACACGTCCGGCGCCGTACCGGAGATGAAGCCGGTGACGAGCTTGTTCCAGTAGTCGTTCCAGCCGTACTGCTCGATTCTCACCCGGTACTGCGGGTTCTGCTGCTGGAACACCTTCGCGCACTCGGTGTACATCGGCAGCTGGGCGGAATCCCACAGCCAGTAGATCACCTCACCGGCGCCCCGGTCGGCCGCTCCGTTGTTGCACCCGGCAACCGCCGAGGCGGCCAGCCCGGCGATCCCGGCCTTCAGCACTGTGCGTCTCGAGACAGTCATCGCAAGCCCTCACTTGATCCCGGAGAAGCCGATGGAGTTGGTGATCCGGCGGGCGAACGCCACGAACAGGATGATCATCGGCAGCGCCGCGATCAGCGTCGCCGCCATCAGCCCGGCCCAGTCCGGCCCGCCCTGTGGGGTCTGCGAGCGGAAGACACCGAGCGCGACCGTGAGCACCCGGACCTTCTCCTGCTGACCGACCAGCAACGGCCAGAAGTAGTCGTTCCACGAGTTGATGTAGGTGAGGATCGCGAGCGTCGTGATCGGCGCGGCGCTCATCGGGATGATCAGGCCGAAGAAGATCCGCCGGTGGCCGGCGCCGTCGATCATCGCCGCCTCCTCCAGTTCCCGGTTGATGCCGAGGAAGAACTGGCGGAGGAAGAAGATCGCGAACGGGGTCATGAAGGCACCGGGCAGGATGATGCCGGCGAAGCTGTTCAGCAACCCGAGGTTCTTGATCAGCGCGAAGTTCGGCAACGTGGTGAAGATCGGCGGCACCATCAAGGCGGCCAGGAACAGCGCGAACACCTTGTCCCGGCCGGGCCAGCGCAACCGCGCGAACGCGTACGCCGCCATCGCGCTGAAGAACACCTGGCAGACCGTGGTGACGGTCGACACGATCAGCGAGTTGCGCAGGTAGAGCCAGAAGTTCACCGCCGCACCGGACCCGCCCTGTGCCTGCGCCTCGGCGACCGACGACAGGCCGAGGACCCGCTTGAAGGCCCCGAGGGTCGACTCCACCGGGAGCAGCGAACTCGGGTGCCCGGGCAACTGGGTGTTGTCCGAGAACGCGGTACGAAGCATCCAGTAGAAGGGGAACAGCGTCAGCACCATCAGCACGATCAACAGCGCCCAGGCGACGATGCGGCCCACACTCAGTTCACGCCTCATGCCAGATCACTCTCCTTCGCCCGGAGCAACCGCAACTGCAGCAGTGAGATGACGGCGAGGATGGCGAACAGCACCAGCGCCATCGCCGAGGCGTAGCCGAAGTCGAAGCGGGTGAAGGCTCGCTCGTAGATGTAGTAGTAGATGACCCGGGTGGCGTTGATCGGGCCGCCCTGGGTCGTCACGGCGACGGTGTCGAAGATCTGGAACGACCCGATCATGGTGACCACCAGGACCATCACGAGCACGGGCCGCAGCAGCGGCAGGGTGATCCGCCAGAACGTCTTCAGCTCGGTCGAGCCGTCCACCTCGGCGGCTTCGTACACGTACGAAGGAATCGTCTGCAGACCGGCGAACACCAGCAGCGCCGTGTAGCCCATGTGCCGCCAGACGTTGATCAAGGCAACGGTCGGGATCGCCCAGTGCGAGTCGCCGAAGAAGGCGACCGGGTCGATCCCGATCCAGCTCAGCGCCTGGTTCACGATGCCGACCTGGTAGTCGAGCATCCAGTACCAGACCAGCGCGACGACGACGTTCGCCACCAGGTACGGCAGCAGCACCACCGCGCGGACCGTGATCGACTTGGTCAGCCGGTACATCAGCATCGCGATCCCGACCGCGAGCACGGTCTGCACGCCGATGTTGATCAGCACGTACTCGACCGTGACCCCGAGCGCGTTCCAGAAGAAGCTGTCGTGCACCATCCGCTCGTAGTTGTCGAGCCCGTTGAACTTCGGTGCCGACAGCAGGCTGTACTCGGTGAAGCTCAGGTACGCGCCGCGGAGCGTGGGCCAGATGTAGAACACCACGAACCCCAGCGTGGCCGGAGCCAGGAAGATCATCGCGACCTTCAGGTCCCCGAGACTTCGTCGTTGTCGAGGGGGACTCGTCGTCACGGTCACGGGCGATCTCCTTCTAGTCGATGGCCAGAACTTCCAGCAGTACCGCGCTCTCCGGCCACTGGGCCGGTACCTGTACGCCGGCGGCCGCGAGCGCGGCGCCGTTCAGCTCCACGCCGTCGGTCCACCAAGGCGCACTGTTTCTCGGCTCCGCACCAGGCGTGGCCAGCTTCTTCACCCGGTAGACCCGGTCCTTGGTGAGACCCGGCAACCGGACCCGGCCCACTTCGGAGGTGATCGACTGGGCCAGCTGTACGGCGGAGTACACCGCTCGGGACCCGTCCTGCGCGACCACTCCGTGCAGCAGGAAGTCGTCCGAGCCGCGATCGGCGCGGACCACCCGGCCGGTGTGCAGCAGCGGCCGGAGCTCCTTGTGCAGCGCGACCCAGCCTGCCAGCTCCGCGCGTTCTTCGGGCGACGCCGAGCTGATGTCCCACTCGATGCCGAAGTGCCCGAACAAGGCGGTCGTGGCGCGGAACGCGAGGCTCTGCGTGCGGCCGGTGGTGTGCGCCTTCGGCGGGCCGACGTGACAGCCGATCAGCTCGGGCGGCAGCAGCAACTGCGTGTACCGCTGGATCTTCTGCCGCTCCAGGGCGTCGTTGCTGTCGCTGCCCCAGACCCGGTCGGTCCGCTCCAGGATGGCGAGGTCGACGCGCGCGCCACCGGACGAGCAAGACTCGATCTCCAGTCCGGGATGACGCCGCTTCAGCTCGTCCAGCAACCGGTACACCGCGAGCGTCTGCTCGTGGATGCCGGCCGTGCCGGTCAACTGGTTGCCGCCGTCAACGAAGTCGCGGTTGTGGTCCCACTTCAGGTAGCTGATGTCGTACTCGGTCAGCAGGCTGTCGAGCCGCTCGAGCAGGTAGTCGTAGGCGCCCTGGATGCCGAGGTTCAGTCCCTGCTGGTGCCGCGCGGTCGGCGGCATCCGGTGGCCGGTGGCAAGGATCCACTCGGGGTGCTCACGGGCCAGGTCGGAGTTCGGGTTCACCATCTCCGGTTCCACCCAGAGACCGAACTGCAGGCCGAGGCCGGTGACGTGGTCGACCAACGGGTGCAGGCCCTTCGGCCAGATCCCCTCGTCGACGTACCAGTCGCCCAGCCCGGCGTGGTCGTCGCGGCGGCCGCGGAACCAGCCGTCGTCGAGCACGAACCGCTCGGCGCCGACCTCGGCCCCCGCGTCCGCGAGCGACTTCAACTTGTCCAGGTCGAGGTCGAAGTACACGGCCTCCCAGGTGTTCAGTACGACGGGCCGCTCGGTCGACGGGTGGGTCGGCCGGGCCCGCAGGTACTCGTGGAAGCGGGTCGACACCTGGTCGAGGCCCACGCCGTACGAGCCGTAGATCCACGGGGTCGCGTAGCTGCCGCCCGATTCGAGGCGGCCCTCGCCGGGGAGCAACAGCTCGCCACCGCCGATGACGGCGAAACCGCTCATCCCGCGTTCGGCGTACGAGCGGTGGTTGCCGCTCCAGGCGGTGTGCACGCCCCAGATCTCGCCGGTGCCGAAGTCGAAGCCGGGCGTCCCGGCGTACAGGAGCAGCGTGGCGTCGGCACCGGTGCGGCCGCGGCGGTTGTCGCGGACATGCAGGCCCTGGGTGAACGCGCTGCGCTGCGGGTGCCGCTCACCGATGTGCCGGCCGGTCAGGTCGAGCAGCTCGGTCGCCTCGGTCGGTACCGGCAGGGCGAGCACCAGCCCGTCGACCGTGTACGGCGAATCGCCCGTGTTCGTCAGTTCGGCCTTGGTTCGGACCAGCCCCGAGTCGGTCAGCTCGATCACCAGCGCGAGTCCCAGTCCGGCCTGCGGGTCACTCGCGGTGACCTGGACCGTGTTGCCGGTCCGGGCCACCTCGCTGAGCTGGAACGACGCGGAGAAGTCCTGGCCGTCGCGGTGACCGTTCAATCCGGGCAGCCCGAACCAGCCCGACGAGTACTCCGGGATGATCGCGACCGGCTGGTTCTCGTCGAGGCCGTTGCCGACCTGGACCGCTCCCGCGCCACGCCTGAGATCAACCAGAGCGGCATCGCCGAGTTCGCCCAGATCAGCGCCCCAGTGCAGCACGGACGGCAGCCCCGGACCGGAACAGTCGAGCACGAGACTCACGCCCGCGGAGCGCAGCTGCAGCACCTTGATGTTCGACACTGTTGATTCACTCTGCCTTCTGATTGATTTCAGGACGGAACTATTTACCCTACCGGCAGGGATGTCAATAGCTTCACGAGGTTAAGTAAATACTCTAGTGCCCGTGTCCGTGCCTGCCCAGGGGGCAGTGCGCACTAATGCGCAACGAGGCGCGTACGAATCAGCAGATCGTTCAACGCCGGCGCCGCCGAGGGCTCGTCCGGCAACTTCGACCGGAGCTCGGCCTCGTCGAGCACGGCCTGCAACCGCACCACGTCGCGCTCGATCACGTCGACGGACGGCCCGGCCACGGGACCGTGCTCGACCTCCGCCTTGGCCGCCATCAGCTCCGGCAGGTACGACGGTGCGCCGCCGAGCAACTCCCGCAGATCGGCCTGCACCTCACCCGTGCGCATCAAGTGGATGCCGGTCAACAGCACACGGAACGTGTAGAGCAGCGGCTTGAGCTCCCCCGTCTTGCCGAACAACGCCCACTGCGTCTTCCCGAACCCCCGGTAGTGATGCGCATGCCACTTCGTCAGGCACCCGGGCGCCAGCGCGACCAGTTCCTCATGTCCCGCACTGGTCACCACGACCAGGGGCGAAAGCACCTGCTCCAGCACATAGCCGTTGCGGCGCAGCATCAGCCGGAGGAACTTGGCCAGGTCATGGGTGACGAGGTCGACCTCCGCCTCGTTCTGGAACCAGGTCCGATCAAGCGTCTCCGGTCCTCCGCTCAACCCGATGACCTCGGCCACCGGCAGGACGTGAACCCCACGGAGATCGACGTCGGAGTCCTTCGACGGAAAGCCGTAGAGGTGAGCACCGGACACGGTGGCGAAGAGCAGGTCGTACGGCTGGTCGCCGACGATGCCGCGGAGCTCGGCGTAGTCGAGCGTTCGCATGTCACGCGTCACCGATGCTCCTCTTCCGGACCGACCTGAGCCAGGCGTCGACCCTACCGACATCGGGGGTTGCCGGCAGCACGGTTCGCGCCAGCGCCCGGTCGAGTTCCTCGTGCAGGGACAGCCGCCAGCGTTCCACATCGGGCCAGCCGGATTCGCCTCGCTTGATCGCCAGCAGCCGTTCACGATGCTGGCCGACGTCGACAACTAATTTGCCCTCAGCAAGCAATGTGCGGGCCGCGAGCAACAACCTGATCAGGTGCATGACGTGCTTCCATTTCGGCGCGCCGTCGCGCCGGAAGTCCGCCTCGAGTTTCTTGAACTGGCTCAGCACGTAGCCGGAGTACGTCTGGTACGCGAGCTGCGACAGAAACGCCTGTCGCAGTTCCACCAGTTCCTCGCCCAGTGGCGTCTGCCGGACCACCAGCGGCGAGTGGAGCACTTCGAGCAGGTTCGGATTCGCCTTCAGCGCAAGCTCGCAGAACCGCTCGACCTCCCACGAGAACCACTCCGGGTCCGGTCCGTCGACGTGCATCGGCGGCTTCGCGAGCGACCAGAAAACCTCGGTCGGCGCGACGTACACGCCGCGCGTATCGGTGTCGGACGAATCCGTGGCGAGCCCGAACGCACGCGAGCCGACCACCGCGGCGTACACGGTGTACTTCCGCACCAGTTCGTCGCCGTCGACCTGATCCACGGCGACCGCTTCATCCTGGTACGCCGTACGCAGGCTGAGCTGGTCGCGTCCAGCGGTGGCGTCGCGTCCGTCGACCAGGTGCACCAGGTAGCGGCCGTCCGGGGTGACGCCGCTGACCCGGCCGGTCGCACCACGCTGGGCGGTGCCGCCGTCGGAATCGGGTCGGGCGACCCGCAGTACGACCTGCGTGCCGACCGGCAGCTGCGGACCCTCCACTGGCATGCCGCCCATGCTCTCGCACCACGGGTCCGGGCCGCAGCCGGATTGGCATGATCGTGACACTGCGAGAACATGCCAGCACTCTCGGTCTATCCGAACGCGTTACCCGGGAGTAGATTCCCGAGCCAGGTGGCCGGTCACGGGGTCCGACGGTCGCCCTCCGCCCCTTCGTCCGAGATGAGGCCAACCGGTGAAGATCCATCGCAGTTCGTCCGTCGCCAGTGCATTCCTGCTGACAGCCGCCGCCCTGGTTGTCAGCACGTCCACCGCCCACGCCGACGGCCCAGGCGCCGGTACGCCGTACGTCGTGTCGGTCGGCGACTCCTACATCTCGGGCGAGGCCGGCCGCTGGGCCGGCAGCTCGAACAACTCGGAGACGCCGGCCGACGCGCTCGGCGCGCATGCGTACCACGACAACGCCGCCGGCACCGGCGAGACCATCCCCAAATGCCATCGCAGTCGCTCCGCCGAGGCCTATATCGGCAGCGGCGTCGGCGGGATGAATCTCGCCTGCTCCGGCGCGAGCACCGGTACCACCACCGGTGACGCCTTCAAGCCAGGCCTCGACTTCTACGACGACGGCAACGGCCATCTCGGCCAGGCGAAACTCCTGCAGCAGTTCGCCGCCACCCACAACGTCAAACTGGTGGTCGCCTCGATCGGCGGCAACGACTTCAACTTCGCCTCGATCGTCACCTCCTGCGTGACCGACTTCCTCACCTCGCCGACCTGGTTCAAGGACTACTGCAAGGACGACTCGTCGGTGGTCGCGAACTTCACCGCCGCCAACGTCACCGCGGTACGGGCCCGGATCGCCACCTCGTTCCAGAACCTCCGCACGGCGATGCGCAACGCCGGGTACGCCGACACCGCGTGGACCCTGCAGGTGCAGACCTACCCGTCACCGATCCCGGCCGGCAGCGGCTTCCGCTACGGCGAGAGCGGCTACGGCCGGCAGAACACCGGCGGGTGCGGCTTCTGGAACGCCGACGCGGACTGGGCCAACAGCACCGCGCTGGCCACCATCAACAACACCGTCCGCGCGGCCGTCGGCCAGTCGGGTCTGGCCAACGCCCGCATCCTCGAACTCCAGTCCGCCTTCAACGGCCGCCGCCTGTGTGAGTCCGGCGTCGGCCTGTACGAAGAGGCCGGCCTGTCGTCCTGGACCCAGCCGGCCGCCGTCGACAAGACCGAATGGATCAACCAGATCCGCACGGTCACCACGATCGGCTCGAACTACTACATCCAGGAGTCCCTGCACCCCAACTACTGGGCCCAGCTCGCGCTCCGCTCCTGCATCCGCCAGTCCTACACCCTCGATCACGCGGGCACCTGCACCATCGCCGGCCCCGGCCTCCTCAACGGCGAACCGCGGATGTCGTTGAACTGAGCAAGCAAAGCACCGGCCGCCTCACCCTTGGGGGGTGAGGCGGCCGGCTGTTACTGGTCGTGCCCTGTTCGTCAGCTCAGGTTGAGGCCTGTGTCGTCGACGACGAACGAGGTCTGGAGCGAGGAGTCCTCAGTGCCGCTGAAGCTGATCGAGACCGTCTGGCCCGCCAGCGACGACACGTCGAACGACTTCAGCGAGTAGCCCGAAGCCTTGTTGAGGTTGGAGTAGGTCGCCAGCGTGGTCGAGCCCGCCTTCACGGTCAGCTTGTCGTACTGAGTCGTGGTGGTGGTCTCGGCCGAATCGATGTGCAGGTAGAACGAGAGCACCGCGTGGCAACCGGCCGGGATCGCGACCGACTGGCTCAGGGTGTCGGTGTGGGTGGTGCCGTAGCCGTCCATCCACGCCTTCCAGGAGCCGGTGTGCGCGGCCTGGCCGGTCGAGTTGTCGATCACGCCCGACGAGGCCGACCACGGCGACGCCGTACCGGTCTCGAAGCCCGGGTTGCCGAGCTTCTGGCCGGAGCAGGTACCGCCGCCGCCACCGATGGTGATGGTGAAGGTGGTGCTGCCGGACCCACCGGCGCTCGCCGTAGCGGTCGCCGTCACGTTGAAGGTGCCGTTGGCGGTCGGGGTGCCGGAGATCGTGCCCGTGGAGGAACCGATCGTCAGGCCACCCGGCAAGCCGGTGGCGGACCAGGTGTACGGCGCGGTGCCGCCCGAGGCCGACAAGGTGAACGAGGCGATCGGCGTACCGACCGTGCCGGTCTTGTTGCCCGGGTTGGTGACGGTGACGCCACCGCTGGTGCTACACGTCGGGTCGCCGGCCTGAGCCGGAACGCTCACCGCGTCCCACGCCGCCTTGACGGTGTTGAACTCGGTGCAGCTCGGCGAGTACAGGTTCTTGGCCGCGGTCAGCGTCCAGGTGCGGTACTTCAGGTACGAGCTGCTGCTCGTCTTCATCAGCATCGCGTTGTACATGATCCGGATGGCCTTCTGGATGCCGAGGCCGGTCACCGTCGAGCTGTTGCAGGTCGGGACGTTCGGCGAGCCGCCGCTGCCCTGGGAGACCAGCACGAACCAGTGGTCACCAGGTCCGGCCGCGGCGTGCACCTCGGAGCCCGGGATCGAGCTCGAGTAGCAGTTCGGGTCGCCGACCGCCGACGGGTTGTACATGTTGCGGATCGGGCCGCTGCCGACCAGGTTGACCTCTTCGCCGACCAGGAAGTCCGGCGGGTCGTACGAGGCCGACTGGTTGCTGTAGAACTCGGTGGCCGCACCGAAGGTGTCGGCGACGAACTCCTGGGTCCCGGATCCGGAGATCCCACCCGGGGTGTGGTCGTCGATGCCGTGGCCCATCTCGTGGCCCAGCACGTCCATCGAACCGATCCAGGCGCCGGCGGTGTTCTTGCCGACCTGGACCTGGGTGCCGTCGTAGTAGGCGTTCTGGTCGTTCAGACCGACGCGGATCGGCCAGGCGCCGCCGTTGCCGTCGGCACCGTTACGGCCGAGCCAGTCGGCGAGCATGTGCCGCTCGGTCTGGTACGAGAACAGTGCGTCGACGCAGCCGGTCTCCTTGTTGGTGCCGGTGCCGTTGCCCCAGTTGTCGTCCGGGCCGGAGAACGTGGTGTTGGTCGCCGCGTCCTGGCAGGAGGTGTTGGCCGAGTTGGGGTCCTTCATCGAGTACGTGCTGCCGGACAGCGTGGTGTCCAGGTGGACCGGGTTCGGTCCGCTGATGGCCGCCGTACCGTTGCCTGCCATCACGTGCTCTTTGGTGCTGAGCACCTTGCCGGTCTTCGCGTCGACGTAGACCGACAGGCTCGACGGCTCCTTGCCCTTGAAGCCGGTGACGCGCGACTGCCACGCGAGGGTCGGCTTGCTGCCGAGCGCGTAGACGGCCAGCGTCGGCTGGGTGCTGGAGGTGACCTTCTTGAGCTGCTTGGTCGCGGTCGCCTTCGCGGCCGCGGCGGTGATTCCGGCTGTCGTGGACAGGTCCGGGATCGCCACGCTCTGGGCTACCGAGGTGCTCTTGACGGCACCGTGCTCGTCGGTGACGACCACGAAGTCACCGCCGACGACCGGGAGACCCTTGAAGGTGCGCTCGTACGGGACGTACTGCAGACCGGTCTGCTCGGAGATGACCGGCTTGGCGACGAACTTGTCGCTCTTGCCTGCGTGCAGGCCGGCCGGCAGCTGGGACACCAGCGACGACGCAGCCTGGGCCGCGAAGGCCTTCGACTGGGCCTGGGTGGGCCGGGGCGGAGGTGCTGCACTCGGAGCGGCGGTGGACGACGCGGCTCCGAGACCGGCGACGGAAACGACCGTCAGACCGGTGACCGCCAGAAAAGTGGCGGTCTTTCGGGAACGCTGAAACAAGACCATGGGCGTGGCCCCTTCAGGAAATGGTGCTGGGCGGGTTGCGATGCGCCGGGCTGGCAGGCGGGTGCACCTATTCCGCCTGGAACGCTCCGGACACCACCGGGCCTCACTACTTCCTTTACCCCTCTTCCAACGCCGGTGGATCGCGGGGGGACACTATGCCCGTCTCATATCATGGTCAACGCCCATTACTGCCGCTGGCACAAGCGAGACAGTTGACTGCGTTGTCAGCCGAAAAAAGAGCGTTTTCCCGGCATAAAGCGGCTGATTGCTTCAGCCGATCGGTGACCTTTTTCCGCGACCGCACCGGCGACCATCCCCCATGGATCCGGACCGACGGCGACCAGTACTCGGCGGTACCGTGTAGTGGTACTCGGTGTTACCGAGTAGCAGGAGAACCGAAGAGGGCGCCGATGGACGATCTGACCGAGATGCTGAAAGGCACGCTCGAGGGCTGTGTGCTGGAGATCATCGGCAGGGCGGAGACCTACGGGTACGCCATCACGCGTCGGCTGAACGAACTCGGCTTCGCCGACGTCATCGAGGGCACGGTCTACACCATTCTGCTGCGGCTGGAGAAGAAAGGGCTCGTCGAGGTCACGAAACGACCGTCCGAGCAGGGCCCGCCGCGCAAGTTCTATGCGCTCAACGACGCCGGCCGCGATGAATTGGCGGCGTTCTGGGTGAAATGGGAGTACGTCACGGCACGGATCACCAAGCTCAAGGAGAGCGGGAAATGACCTTCTGAGAGACGATCACCGGCAGCGATCTCAGCAGAGAATGGAAGGCGTTCGAGATCCGGGCCGAGGCCTTGCCGAACGACTAACCGGGACAAAGCATTTACCACGTGGTGGGCGACGACATCGCCGGTTTCAGCACGGCACTGGCCAGCGGATTACCAGATCGTTTACCAGGAGATGCAGCGGTATCTCTTCAAGGTCGGACCGGTCGACCTGGTCGGCGGCCGCGAAGGGATTCGCCGGGGCAGTCGATGGCACCGCGAGTGACCCGGCAGGGACTGACGCATAGGTTTCGCACCAGCTTGGCGGGCCGGACGACATAATTGGAGGAGCAGGGGAAGTCGAGATTGTCATGGTTTTGCTGAGGAGTTGCGGATGACTCTGGATCCGTCCGATGACCTGGCCGCGGTGATGACGGCCGCCGCGGCGGCGTTGAAGGCACCGATCGATCTGGGCAAGACGCTCGAGCATCTCTTGGCCAGCGTGGTCGAGACGGTGCCGGGCGTCGATCAGGCGAGTTTGTCGATCACGACCCGGGACGGCCGTATCGAGACACTGGCGCCGACCGACGAGCGGGTGGTGCTGGCCGACAAACTGCAGTACCAGCTGCTCGAAGGCCCCTGCCTGGAAGCGGCACTGTCGGAACCGGTGGTCGAGACACCTGATCTCGCCGCCGACCCCCGCTGGCCGCAGTACGGACCGAAAGCCGCGGCGCTCGGTTTCGGCGCGCAGATCGCTTTCCAGTTCCGCGCCGAGCCGCACGTGCGCGGAGCGCTGAACCTGTACGCCGACCAGCCACACAGCCTCGACTCCGACACCCGCGCTCTTGGCGCGCTGTTCGCGGGGCTGGTCGCCGTCGCGATGGGCTGGTCCCGCCAGGAAGACACCATGAACCAGGCGCTGATCACCCGCAACGCGATCGGCCAGGCAGTCGGAATCGTGATGGAGCGCTACACGCTCAGCCCTGACCGCGCGTTCGCGTTCCTGGTGCGGACCTCCCAGGACAGCAACACCAAGCTCAGGACCGTCGCGGAAAGGATCGTCACCGACGTCATCACCAGAGCCGCGAACCAGAACTGATCACGGCCCGGACAGAGGCAGTCCCGGCGCTGCTTTTCAACGCCGGGACCTGGAGTCACCGAATCCTCGAGTACCCGATGCTCGTGTGGGGTCAGTGCCCCCTGGCGACACGTCGTACACCGACGCGTCGCCTATCCCAACTATCGCTTCGCCCTCGCCGGGCGTTACGGGCGTCGATGTGACACCGCCGTCTTCCACAGACGCGTCGCAGGTCACGAACAGCGCTCCGCCGCCGCCGGCGGATCTCCGTCAGACGGCTACGTGGTGGCCGGCTGCGCGTAGTACGTCGATGGCTTCGTCGAAACGGGCGGCCGGGACGAGTACGAGGTCTCCGTCGTAGCTCGCGGCGGTCCAGACCGGGAGATCGTTGGCGGCGAGCGGGGCGACGATCGCGCTCAGCATCCCCGTCGCTTCCGGATCGTGCGCGTCGTCGCCGTTCCAGAGCGCCACCCAACCGTCCTCGGCCGTGTCGTCGCGCCGCATCGCCGCGCCTCCGTCCGGACCGAGCACGAGCGCGAGCAGACCGGCTCCGGGGACGACCTGCCGTACGTCGGACACCCGCTCGAGCACGAAGCGGCCCTCGAGCACTCGCAGGTTCTGAATTCGAGCCCCGCCGGCTTTGTCGTCACCGTCATGAGCCATTCGCAGATCCTCCGTCCTGGTGCCGATCTGCGCGTCATGCGCATCGGCTGATCGTAAACCGGTCGTGGAACGAGAAAGTGCCTGGTCAAGATTGCTCTGACCAGGCACTTCTCTGTTCGACTCAAAGGGGTGGAGGTGGCGGGAATCGAACCCGCGTCCTTCAGCGTCGACCCAAGACTTCTCCGGGCGCAGTCTGTTAGTCGCTTTTCTCGGCTCCAGCACTCCCACAGACAGGGTTGCTGACGAGCTCAGTCACTGTAAATGTCCCGCGTCAACCCCGTGACCGAGTTGACGAAGCAAGCTTCCTAGCTGAGGCCAGGAACCGGGTCGGAAGCAAACCCGGGCTGACCCACTTCATTGGCTCAGGCCGTCAGGCGGCGAGAGCGAAGTGACTGCGATTTGCATCGGCAGTTATTGGTTTCCAGAGATCGTTTACGAGATAACCCTGGATCCTCGGCCCGCTTCCCTTGGATCGTCCGTCCAAAGTCGAAACCGTTCACCCCCATGTTGAGTTGTCAAACACCTGCGGCCGACCGCAGGTCACCCACACTACCAACTGCAACAAGCGGCCCGCATCTGGGATTCCCCGCTCAGCGGACGAGCCGCAGCGTGAACGGGTAGCGGAAGTCGGAGCCGAGCAGCGCCGCCAGACCGCCGATGCCGGTCAGCACGAACCAGACCAGGCCGACCAACGGGAAGAGGAACCCGGTGAACCCCTGGGTCACCCCGGTCACGACCCCCAGCAGCGCGAAGGCCATCAGGGCGGTCAACTGGAAGTTCAGCGCCTCGACGGCGTGCTTGCGGACGGCCGGATTCTCCTTGCCCGCGGTCGCGACGATCAACGCCGGGCCGACGAAGAAGGTGGGATAGCCGAGCCAGTGCGCGACCATCCCCATCCCCCGGCCCTGGCTGTCGCGTCGCTGCAGCGGTGCGGGCCGGGTGAAGGCGGCCGGTGCGTACGTCGGGACCGGGCGCGAGACCAGGCCGTTGAAGGTGCCGTTCAGCTCGGCCCGGGTCCGCGACTTCAACGCCAGTTCCAGCCTGGTGTCGAACTCGCCGTGATCCAGCCGGCCGTCGGCGTACATCTCTTGCAGAATCTCGACCGCGCGGTCCCGTTGGGCCGGCGTCACCAGCAGGTCTGAAGTGGACATGCATCCACTCTCCCGCCCCGACACCCCTCACCCCATCGGGTGCAGCCCGGACCAGCCCCTGAGCGGACCCCAACTACAGACAAAACCAGAAGGGAAGAAAGGCGCTGTGGTCGAGCGGACCCCAACTACAAACAAAACCAGAAGGGAAGGAAGGCGCTGTGGTCGAGCGGACCCAACCACAAACCCAACAAAGTGAGTAAGGGTCAGCGGCGGGTGCGGTCTGACAGGGCTCGTTGGGCTTCGCGGCTGGCTTGGCGTTCGGCCAGGGCGTGGCGTTTGTCGTAGTCCTTCTTGCCCCGGCCGGTCGCGAGCTCGACCTTCGCGTAGCCGTCCTTGAAGTACAGCGACAGCGGGATCAGCGAGACACCCTGCTGCTCGACCGCCTTGATCAGCTTCTCGAGTTCGTCCTTGTGCAGCAGCAGTTTGCGCGTCCGCCGCGGCTCGTGGTTGGTCCAGGTGCCGTGCGTGTACTCCGGGATGTGCATCCCCTGCAGCCACAGCTCGCGACCGCGGACGGCGGCGAACGCGTCGACGAGGGAGGCCCGGCCCAGCCGCAGGGACTTCACCTCGGTCCCGGTCAGCACGAG